>DATLRQ010000157.1:0-6430 GCA_035534555.1 Candidatus Micrarchaeaceae archaeon | reverse complement strand
GGTCGGCTTCACCGAGCTGCTCCTTACCCGCGAGTTCTCAGACGCGCAACGCAAGCAGCACCTCGAAACGATGCTCCACGAAGGCCGGCGCCTCACAGAGCTGATCAATGACTTCCTTGACCTCCAGCGGATGGAAGGGGGTTACAAGAGGCTGGATCTCGGCCCGGCTGACTTGCGGACGCTCATCGCGCGCGCAGTGAACCCCGCGGGTGACAACCCTCGAACGCCAATCGAAATCGATTTGCCCAAAGATCTTCCGCTTGTGATTGCCGACACCAATGCAATCCTCCAGGTCCTCATCAGCCTGCTGTCTAACGCGCGCAAGTACTCGCCAGGCGGGGGCGCGATCCGCGTGAACGCTCAGGTCACCGGCGAGGCTGTTGAGGTTTCCATCCAAGACCACGGAATCGGCATCCCCCCCGAGGCGCTAACCAAGCTTTTCACCAAGTTCTACCGCGTCGCCAACGACGACCGCCGGCTGGCCTCGGGTACAGGCGTGGGCTTGGCCATCAGCCGAAGAATCATCGACGCGCATGGCGGCCGTATCGGGGTCGTGTCGGGAGGGCTGGGTCAAGGCTCGCGCTTTTACTTCACGTTGCGCACAGCCAGCCACGGTGCCAGGTCGGGAGACGTTCTCATCGTCGAGGACGACGCCGGCTTCGCCCGACTCCTGGAAGCCGAGCTCGCGATCAAGGGCCTGAGCTCAGTTTGGGCTCCTGATGCTGAGACGGCCGATCAACTCATCGGACAGATGGCGGCACGCGCCGTAATACTTGATCTGCTTTTGCCGGGAGCCAGCGGCGAGGACTTCCTGGCCCGATTGCGCGCCTCTGTCGGCGGCGAGCTGCCAGTGGCGGTGGTGACGATCAAGGAACTCGATGCCACAGAGACTCTTGCTTTGCGTCGCACAGCTGGTGTGGTAGCGGTGCTGAAGAAGCATTCAGGCGCAGCGAAGGAGGCGGTGGCTTTCATCGCGGAAGCCCTCACGCCTCGGGAAGCGCACCAGTGAGGAACAACTCGACAGCCTCCGCCCGCACCCGCCGCACCGTGGTCATCGCCGATGACGAACCCAGCCTTCGCATCCTGGTGCATGCAACCATCGGGACCGACGACTACAACGTCGTCGAAGCTTGCGATGGCGACGAGGCCTGGTCCTTGATCCGGGAGCACCGGCCGTCGTTGGTTATCCTCGACGTGCAGATGCCAGGGCGGACGGGTCTTGACATTTTGCGTGCGATCAAATCAGATCCCAACCTCACCGCGACACGAGTGATACTGCTGACGGCGTCAGCCCAGGAAGCTGACATCCGAGCCGGGTTGGTCGCCGGCGCCAACTCCTACTTGACCAAGCCCTTTTCGCCGCGCGATCTCCTGTCGCGGCTGGACGAGGCGCTCGAGCTTTGAGGCAGATCCCCCTGGAAGGACGCATCGTGCTCAACGCCTTTCTCAAGTCCATGAGCGAGGTAGAGACCCTGCGACAGGAGTGCGCGGACTGATCGTGGGAGTCAGCACCGCCGTCACGATCGCAACTGGCTCTCCAGGATCCCTTTCGGGCCGCTGGCGGGTGTTCGCATTCGCGGCCGCGGCGTCCGCCGTCGCGGTCGTCGCATTCCTGGCCTGGACCGGCTTCCGAGTCGGCGGAGGAACGCTCACGATCGCCGTCGAAGACGTGGCCCCGACAGTGGCCGCGATGATCGCGGCGCTGAGCTGCGCCTTCGCGGCACGCCGGTCCTCGGGGCGGCTGCGCCTGGCCTGGTGGCTGCTGGCGGCCTCGGCTGCCATCTGGGGCCTCGGACAGGCCATCGTGACCTTCTTCGAGGTCGGGTTGGGAACCGCGGTCCCGTTCCCGTCGGCCGCGGATGCGGGGTTCCTGGCGGCCATGCCCCTGGCGTTTGCTGGCGTTTTCGCTTTCCCGCTGAACCCGAGCCGCCCGGTCCCCCTGACGCGCCAGATCGTGAATGGAGGGATACTCGCCCTCTCGCTGCTCTTCGTCGGCGCGGCGCTCGGGCTCGGCAATATCAGCTCGACCTCTCCGGTTACGCGCCTGGCTCAGCTTGCCGGTATCGCCCATCCGCTGGGCGGTCTGCTCATGATCGTAGTCATCCTCCGGCCCGTCCGCCGCCTGGGTTTCCGGCTGGGAGGCCTGATGGCGCTCCTGCTGGGCGGCCTGGCGGCGAACTCCGTCCCCGACACCGCATTTGCCTACTGGATAGCCAGCGGCTCCCATGGAGCACTCGGCAGCCTACTGGGGGCGGACCGGGTGCTCGGCTACCTGCTGATCGCGCTCGCCGCCATCTGGCCGCCGAGCAGCAGGCCAGCTCCCCCCGCGCGCCCGGTCGCGCTCTGGCAGGTGATGATCCCCTGGCTGGCGCTGCTGGGTGTCGCGATCACCGCCGGGGTTTTGGCGGTGACCGGGCACCCCTTCGCTCCCACGTTGGCCGCCCTAGGTGGGCCCCTGGCCCTGCTGCTGGTGCTGAGCGAGCTCCAGAGCTTGCGCGCCGAGGCACGGTTCAGGGACCGCACGGCCTTGCTGGACCAGGTCATCGCCCATTCTCCCTTCGGCGTCGTACGTATCCGGGAGGACATGACGCTCATTGATGCTCGTCGTGCTACGGCCTCGCACGCCGGCCGGGAGACGCTGGACGCTCACGCCGGCGCGATGGCCGATTTCCTCACACCAGGAGAGATGCCTCGCGTGATCGAAACGCTCCGACATCTGCGGGATGGTTCGGTCGAGACCATCGAATCGGAGAACCCCGGCCTGCGTGCGGATGGGACAAAGGGGTGGTGGCACTGGACCGCTTCCAAGGTCAGGAAGGAGGACGGTTCGATCGACTACTTCCTCATCTTGTTCGCGGACACCACGGCTGAGCATGAGGCCAGGGAGGCCGCAATGGCAAACCTGGCAGGCCTTGAGCGGCTCAGTGAGCTAAAGAGCGAGTTCGTCTCGATGGTCAGCCATGAGTTCCGCACCGCCTTGACCGGGATCCAGGGGTTCAGCGAGGTGATGCGCGACGAGGCGATCACGACGGACGAAGTCAAAGAGTTCGCCGGCGACATCAACAGCGACGCGATGCGCCTGAACCGCATGATCACCGAGCTTCTGGACCTGGACCGTATGGAGTCCGGCCGGATGACGCTCCATCGCGGGCCGGTCGACCTCAACAATACCGTCCGGCAGGCGGTCGAGCGGGCCCAGGTCGCCGGTTCGAAGCACGTCATCAAGACCGACCTCGACCCGGCCCTGCCGGTGGTGATGGGCGACGCCGACCGGCTGTTCCAGGTCATCGCAAACCTGCTGAGCAACGCGGGCAAATACTCTCCCGAGGGGGCCGAAGTCCTCGTCACCAGCCGCGCCGAGGATGGCAACGTCCAGATCAGCGTGAGAGACCACGGGCAGGGCATCCCGCCCGAGTTCTTGGACCGTCTCTTCGGGCGCTACGAGAGGTTTGAAAGCAACTCCAAGAGTCAGGTGGTCGGGACCGGCCTGGGACTGGCGATCACCCGCCAGATCGTCGAGATGCACAAGGGCCGAATCTGGGTCGAGAGCACGGTCGGGGTCGGCTCAGTATTCCACTTCATGGTTCCAGTCGACGCTCGGCAGGAGGCAAAGCACCTCGAGACCGGCGAGGTGCGCCAAGAAGTCGGCTTGGCCGGTCAGGAACGCGTCCCGGCCTAAATCCTTTGCGAGGGTCTCCTCCGGGAGCGGCTCGAGAGCTGCGTGGGTGGGTTGTTTGAAGAGTGGCCGGGGTGGACTGGAACCACCTACCTCCGCGTTAGATCGGCTCGAGCGCTGTGCCACATTCTCGCCCACTCTCGCCAACGGCGAGCGCTGTGGCCGGAGTTATGTGGCGAGAATGGGTTGTGGCTTCGTTTGAACACTCGACGTGACCCAGTGCAGGCCCATCACGCGACGGATTCGACGCGCCGCACCTTGAGGCGCGAGCCACCAGACGGTAGCTGATCGCCATGTAGAACATCTGGGTCAGGATCAAATCCATTGGGCCAAACCACAGTCCGCGATTCGTCGTCTACCCGCACTTTCGCAAAGTAGTCTCGTTCGCGCAGGGGTTCAGCCATCGGACCCCATAGATCGTCGGCAAAATCTACCTCCGTCGCGACACCGTCGTCGAACGACAATCGCAAGCGGTAGCCATCCAAAGCCTCGACGGTCTTAACCCGAATCGCCACGGCGTCGATGCTACTCCAGCGGTTCAATCGGGGGAAGTTTCACCTCAGCCTCGGCGGGCCCGACGATAGACATCGGCTCGGTGATCGACCGTGATTATCTGGACGAGTCGCTTGCCTTCGTCAATTCGGTAGACCACCCGGTAGGGACCGCGTCTCGCACTCCAGAGGCCCTCGAGCTCGAGACGCAGCGGTTTGCCCATCCGCTGCGGCGCATCCGCGATATGGTCAATCGCCTCTAATACTGCCGAGGCCGCCCCTTCTTTGAGTCGATTGAGGTCGCGCCTTGCAGACGGCATTATCTCGATCCGCCAACGGTCTGAGGTCACCCCCGGCGACGGCTCACCACGGCTCGGTCTATCGGGATCCCTTGTCCCGCGTCCGCTTCTTTCAAGCCCTTACGAACTTTCGCCATGAGCCGCTTGTCGGACAGAATGGCAAGGGTTTCCTCGAGACTCTCGAGGTCATCGGGACTGATCAACACAACAGCCGGGCGACCATTTCGAGTGACCACAATGCGGTCCTGTTGCTTTTCGACGCGATCGGCTACCTCGGAGAAATGCGCCTTGACAGCGGCGAGCGGCATCGTTTCACTCATGACCCGAATTATAGTCATGTCGCGAGGTGGTGGGCCTGCGGCGGATTCGAACCATATCTGCACGCCCTGACCAGTGCTCGTATGGAGGGGACATTTCATCGAGAGCCACGGAGCAGGAGCTCATTCAGCTCGTCGGAACCGAGGCCCACGATGTTGATGGCCCACACCTGCTCCGGTGACAGTCCGGCTCGCCGAAGTGTCGCCCTCTCCTCCTGCAGCAGCCGCTTTACCTTGAAGGCTGGTCGTGGGCGGTCGGGATGGGTCGGTGGTCCGGCCCGACGCTTGCCCCGCATCACCCACTGGTGAAACCGAATACCCTCGGCCTGCAGCACGGCGCGCAGGGCCCGCACGATGCGAAGCGCTTCGAGCGGGGCCCACCGGTGGGCTGCCTTGGCGACAGCGACACCGGGGTCCTTGCCGATCAAGCGCCGAGCGTGACGAGCTGAGACGCCAAGCTCGGCCGCGATGTCGTTGACCTGGAAGCCCAGTTCGTGAAGGCCGCGGGCGCAGACGAGCCGATAGGCACCCAGGTTGATGGCTCGATTGATCTTCAGCGCCTCCAGAAAGGGCACCACCTCCTCGTGAGCGGCGGGCACCCGACGTAGCCGTCTCTCCACCGCCCGCCACCCTGCCTCGAGGTCTTCAATTGTCGGCGTGCGCGGTTGCCGAGTCGGCCGAGTGCGAACACGCAGACCTGCGAGCGACCGACCGGAGATGAAGTAGGCGCCATGGGGACCACGAACGGCTTTCAAACTTCCGCTTCGTATCCGCAGCCGCAGGGTCTCCACATGACAGCCGAGCAGCTCAGCCACTTGGTCGAGTCTGAGCAGGCGTCCTTTCACGCGCTGTCGCGTTCTCAACTCACTCCTGCAGTTTCAAGGTCAAGGACACGAATCGGCCACATTGTGAATAGGTAGAAGCACAAGAACGCTTGTTGGCATGCCCTCGGCACTCGATGACCCGGGGCCCTCGGCGCGGAGCTGAGTGGCAAGACAGGGGTCGGCCGAAGGCGATTTGGCTTTGCACGCCGGACCTCGATACGCGTCAATGGCCAGCCTGGCACGGCCAGATGTGGGCGCGTTACCGGAGGGGGCCGGACTCTGGCCCCCTCCGCGGTCGACGCCGACCGAACAGCGTGCGTACAGCGTGCGCACGGCGTGCGCACGCAGCCGAGTTCGAAAGTGCCATCGGACGATCGCCCCGGAAGAGCGTTGGGCAACGCATGGCTGGCTCGATGGCGTTCATGGAATCGGCCAGGGGCTTCGGGAGCCGAAGTCAATGATGCCGCCCCACCCGGACTCGCCCGAGGACGACCTGGACGGCGCCGCCGATGAGCTCGAGTTCGCTCCGGCCTTCGGTTCTGGGGATTCGCTGCGGCCTGCGCCTCAGGAAGCGAAGGACGAAGCGCAGGCCTCCCGAACTCAATTCGGCCCGCCACCCGGACCAGGACGGTCTCTCATCCCAACTCATCCGATCATCCTGCGAGACCTTCCTCCTCAAGCCGAGTCTCATCCCACTCAAGCTCAGCTCAGCCGCCTACATCGAACTCTCAACCAACGCGACCTGCTCATCCTCCAATCTCTCCACGACTACCGCTACCTGAACACCCTCCAGGTCAAAGAGCTCTTCTTCCCCAGCCTCCGC
>DATLRQ010000156.1:0-37980 GCA_035534555.1 Candidatus Micrarchaeaceae archaeon | reverse complement strand
GGGCTCCTGCGTCAGTACTTTCCAAAAGGGACTGACCTGTCCGTTCACGATGCCGACTACCTCGCCTTCGTCTCCGCTCAGATGAACCGCCGACCTCGCAAGACTCTGGGCTGGGTCAAGCCCAGCGAAGCCCTCGCCAAGCTATTCTTCGAATCGTCCCGTCAGCCCCTTGTTGCATCCACCGATTGAATCCGCCTCCCGTTTGATGCCTCATTTGGGAGAATCGTTTTTCAGGGGGATGTAGCTAGTGCCAGTCAACGTCGCGATCGTCGGCCCGACCGGGGCGGGCAAGACCACGCTGTTCAACGCGCTCACGTCAGGCCGAGGCGCGGACGGGGTCGGCATGGTCGATGTGCCGGACGAACGCCTCGATCGACTGGCGGCCGCAGTCAAGCCGCTCAAAGTCACCCCGGCGCAGGTCAGGGTTGAAGACACCCCGCCCGGCAGCCGCGCTCAGCGCGTGGCATTCGCGCGACAGGCGGACGTTCTCGTGAAGGTCGCCCGTTGCTTCGGTCCTGACCCGGACCCTGCGGCGGAGCTGGAGGAGTTCGCCCTCGACCTCGTGCTGGCCGACCTCGCCTCCGTCGAGCGGCGGCTCGAGATCGTTGCCAAAGAGGCGCGTGCGGGAAAGAAGGACGCCCAGAGCGAGCACGACGTCCTGACCATTGCGAAAGAGCACCTGGACGGGGGCAAGGAGCTGCGTACGCTCAACGTCGAGCCTGATCAGCGCGCACTGCTCATGGGCGTTTTCCCGGTGACCATGAAGCCCGCCGTCTACGTCGCCAATGCCGCTGAGGAGCTGCTGCCGGGGGGAGGAGAGCCCGCGGCCAAGGTCATAAAGCTCGGCCAGGCGGAGGGGGCTCCGGCCATCGTCCTGTCCGCGCGATTGGAGTCAGAGCTCGGCGAGCTCGATCCAGGCGAGCAGGCCGAGATGCGCGCGGGCTACGGCATCGATGAGTCGGGGCTGGGAAGGATCGCTCGAGCCATCTGGGAGGCGGGGGGCCTCATTACTTACTTCACGGCGGGAGAGCCCGAGGTGCGGGCATGGCCTTGTGAGAAGGACGCGCCCGCTCCTGTCGCGGCCGCCAAGATCCACACCGACTTCGAAAAGCACTTCATCCGCGCTGAGGTGACATCGGTGGATGAGCTTGTCGCAGCCGGCTCGATGGAAGCCCTACGCGCGGCGGGAAAGCTACGCGTCGAAGGTCGCGACTACCGCGTGAAGGACGGCGACGTCGTGTTCTTCCGAATTGGAAAAACGAACTAGAACAGCGGAGCCCCCACGAACAGGATCCACAGCTGGTTCGACAGAAACACCAACAGGCCGATCAGGATCACGAGCAGCACATAGCGCATCTGCCGTCTAACGGGCCGACTGCGTTCGGACTTGCGATTTTGCCCGCCCGACGCCTCGAAAAAGGCCTCGTCAGGCGGCCCCGCCTGCTCCATCATTTAGGTATGGCCCAGCTTCGCTACAGCGAGGCGCATGTGTGGGTACGAGTCGAAGGGGCAGAGGCGGTTCTCGGCCTCAGCGAGTACCTGCGGGACCAGATGGGTGAGATCACATCGCTCGACCTCCCCGACCTCGGCGACATCCTGCGGGCGAGGCGCAAGATGGGCCATCTCGAGTCAGAGGCTGCCTCGTCGCCGATCCAGGCGCCGATCAGTGGCGAGGTGATCGAGGTCAATGCTGAAGCACTTGAGAACCCCGACCTGGTGAACTCGGAGCCGTACGAAACGGGCTGGCTCCTTCGTGTGCGAATCGAAGACCCAAGCGAGCTCGATGAGCTGATCAGCGAAGAGGAGTACGTGGAGCTGACGACAGAAGTCTGAAAATAACGCCCCATGTTCGGGGGCAGGCTTTGGCGCGACGGCGAGTTTCTCAAGCTCTGGAGCGGGCAGGCTATCAGCGAGATCGGCAGCCAGGTAAGCCTGCTGGCCCTTCCGACGGTAGCGATCCTCGTGCTCGGCGCGACCCCCTTCCAGGTCGGTTTGCTCGCGGCTTGCGAGAACCTGGCGTTTCCGGTGCTCGGACTCGTGGCAGGCGTCTACGTCGACCGCTTGCGCCGGCGGCCGATTATGATCGCCTGCGACCTGGGTAGGCTGCTGGCCCTCGCCAGCGTGCCTATTGCATTCGCATTCAACGCACTCTCGATGACGCAGCTGTACGCCGTGGCTTTAATCACCGGAGTGGGCACCGTCTTCTTCGACGTGGCGTACCAGTCGTACTTGCCGGCGCTCATCCCGCGCGCGGACCTCATCGAGGGCAACACCAAGCTCCAGGTCACAGGCTCGATCGCCCAGATGGCGGGACCGGCGCTGGGTGGCTTCCTGATCCAGCTGATCGGTCCGGCCCGGGCGGTCGCCGCGGACGCTGCATCGTTTCTTATCTCGGTGGTCTCGCTGGTCTGGATACGGCGCCCCGAGCCAACTCCGTCACCGACAGGCGAATCGGGCCGTCGCGGGTTCTTCGCCGAGATGTGGGAAGGGATCCGCGTCGTGTTCGGCAATCCCACGATCTGGAAAATCGCAGGCAGTACGTCGACCTCAAACCTCGGATCGAACCTCTTCTTCGCAGTCTTCTTGATCTTTGTCTATCGAGTCCTGCACCTGAGCCCGGGCACCGTCGGCGTCGTATTCGCCGCCGGCGCCGCCGGTGGCTTGTTGGGCGCATTCACCGCTGCATGGATCCCACGGCGCATTGGGCTTGGGCCCACGCTGTTCGTGACGATCTTGTTGGGCGCGCTGTCGTTGATCCTCGTTCCCCTCGCCCAGTACGGCTTTGCGATCCCACTCCTGTTTGCTTCGATGTTCGTCGGCAGCTTTGTCAACCCCGTCTACAACATCAATCAGGTGAGCCTTCGCCAGGCGATAGTCCCAGACCGCCTTCAGGGCCGTATGAACGCAACCGTGCGAACCATTATCTGGGGTACGAATCCGATCGGCGCCTTTATCGGCGGGATCATTGGCAGCACGTATGGCATCGTGCCCGCTCTGTATGTCGGCATCGGCGTCTCGCTGCTGGCGGGCTTCTGGATTCTTCTTGGACCGATCCGCCTGCGCGTGCAACCCGAACCTGTCTGACGGACGGGTGCAGTCCTAAGGAATACCGTAAGCGTGGCGCGTGCTGGACCTGATCAAAAGAACCAGCACAGGGATGCCGACGAGGAGCAATGACCAGGCCGCGGCCACGATCACGGCCGCAATCCAACCCCAAGGCCGGCGCGCCCTGAGGCCGAAATAGGCGGTCGCGTGAAGGAGGGCGGCGACGATCACGAAGAAGAAGACGAGGAACGCCTCGATGACCATGAGCGTCGTGACGTCGCCCTTGACTCCGGCTTGGACGAGAGCCTGCTGGAGCTGGTCGCGCCCGGCGGGAGCGGCGACGATGGCCGCAAACTGCGCGAGCTGCACCAGCCAGAAAACCGCACCCGCGGCAAAGATGAACGGCAACCAGCGCAACCTCGCGGACTGCGCGGCGAGAGGGGACTTCGGCGGCGTGGGCTCGAACGATTGACTGCCCGCGCCAGGCGGCGGTCGATTCGGCGATCCTGGCATCGTGTACATCGTCCCTCAAACGGCTGGCCGGCAACGCTTGTCTCGGTCAGGTGAAAGGGCCGGTAAAGACTTGACAGTCCCTACATTCAGCGGTATAACTGCGCGCGGGACACAATATGTCGTAGCCAACGTCTTACCCGGTTGAGTCCCACGGCCCAACGACAGGCAGGCGGAACCCCGCAAGAATCGCACCCCACGACGCACCAAACGCTCCACCACCGCCTGCCTGTTCTCCTCCCCGCTTCTGCGGGGGTCGCCTCGCGTTCGGAGTGTGCTGGGTGGGGCCCCCACGCCGACACGATCCGTGTCCGCGACCCTAACCTCTTAAACTCGTCCCGTATGAGTCGCAAGAGCAAGAAGAAGGCGCGCGGCAAGTTCCGCCCCCCTGTCAGAGCCGCCGGCACCCCAGGGGCCCCCGGCGTCCCGCTACCGCGCCAGAGCGTGTCGCAGGCGCGAGTCGGTGGCGACCAGGCGGTGGTGCGTGCGGTCGAGATGTCGCTAGGCGCGCGCAACCAGGTGGTCAAGCAGCGAGGCGGCCAACGCGTTATCGAGTCTGGCGACCCGGCGATCCCTCTGGACCGCGTCCCCTACTTCACCAAGGACCTGGTCCGGCTCCTCGTTGTCGGCGCGGCGATGATTGTTCTGCTGGCGGTCGGCTCGTTCGCGGTGCCTCAGATAATCAAGTAGCGGGTGCGGCGCTTTTCATGGACACGTAACCGAGAAGCCGGCCTAGCTAGACAGGTCCCCGCTCTGGGGCACCCTTCCGATCATCGATACACTCACCTGGTGAGGGTGATCCTGTTCACGGGCAAAGGCGGAGTCGGCAAGACGTCGGTTGCCGCCGCGACCGCCGTGCAGTGCGCACGCGCCGGCTATCGCACGGTCGTGATGAGCACAGACCCAGCCCATTCGCTGGGCGATTCGTTCGATATCGAGCTCGGGACAGACCTCACCCCGATCTCGAAAAACCTGTGGGCGCACGAAGTCTCGTCCCTGCACGAGATGCAGCGTCACTGGGCAAAACTGCACGAGTACGCCGTCGAGGTTTTCTCGACCCAAGGACTCGATGAGGTCGTCGCGGAGGAAGTCGCGAACCCGCCGGGCATGGATGAGATCGCTTCTCTGATGTGGATCAAGCACTACGCGCAGCGCAATGAGCACGATGTCCTGATCGTCGACTGCGCCCCGACTGGCGAGACGCTGCAGCTGCTCACTTTTCCCGACGCCGCGAAATGGTGGCTCGACAAGATCTATCCATGGGAGCGGCGAGCGATGCGCATGGCGCGCCCTGTGCTTCAGCCGATGATGGGCATTCCTCTCCCGTCCGATGAGGTCTTTGCGTCGTTGAAGGATCTGCTTCTGGACCTGGGCGGGATGCGCAAGGTGCTCACCGACCCGGCGATCACGACGGTGCGGATCGTTCTCAACCTCGAGAAGATGGTGGTCAAGGAGGCCAAGCGCGCATACAGCTACCTCAGCCTGTTCGGTTATGTGACCGACGCCGTCGTCGTCAACCGCTTGCTCCCGGTTGAGGTGCACGACGAGCTCTTCAAGAAATGGCAGCAGATCCACAAGCGCTACGAAGTTGAGGTCGAGCAGTCATTCGTCGGTATCCCGATACTCAACGTGCCGCTTTTCGATCAGGAGGTCGTTGGAGAGAAGATGTTGCTTCGTATGGCCCAGGCGACTTATGGGAGCCGCGATCCGGCTGAGTTCTTCGCCACCACGAGCCCGCAGAGGATCGACAAGGATGGCTCGGATTACGTCCTCACATTAAAAGTCCCGTTTGCTGATCGATCTAATGTCGACCTAAGCCGCCATAACGGCGAGCTATTCGTGACGATGGGCAACTACCGGCGGGAGATCGCGCTGCCGACTGTGCTGGCCAGGCGGGACACGGCCGGAGCCACCATCACGGATGGCGAGCTGCGCGTGCGGTTCGCGCGCCGCACGGATACAGGGACGGCGGGCGAGACACCTGCCGGACGCAAGGTGAAAGGAGAGAGGCGATGACACGTGATGGCGAGCGACTGATCGAGCTGATCAACGAGCTCGGCTCACGCGTGACACACGTGGTATCGGAGATGGTGCCGCCGGCAGCGCAAGTTCACCTGCTCAATGCCCAGCGTGAGCTGATTACCGCCCTCATGCTGATCTACGAAAACCGCGTGACTGCGCCGCCGCCGGGCCAGCGGTCGAGAGCCGCCGCAGCTCGAGCACCTCGCCGCCGCACACCCCGACGCGTGGGCAAGATCCCCATAGATTGAGCGGGTTCGTCGCCTTCGTTCTGGCGGCGCTGGTGCTCGTGCCCGCCCTGCTCATCGCCATTCCCGTCCACGAGATGGGTCACGCCGCCGCTGCTTATTTCCAGGGCGACCGCTCGGTCAGGTATTTCGGCTTCTTCACGCTCGATCCGCGTCGCTTTCTGGACCCGCTCGGCGTCATCGCCGTGTTCGTCGCTCTGGTCGGTTGGGGCAGGCGGGTGCCAGTCCAGCCAAACCGGATCAGCTCGGTGCGTCAGCGCCTTGTCCACGAGCTGGGCGGTCCCGCCGCGAACCTCCTGCTTGCGATCGCGCTGGGTGTCCTGTGGCGGTTCCTGAGCGCCGCGGGTCTGCCCTCGTCATTCACGCTCTCCGTCGGCCTGATCGGCGCCGCCCTCTACGCGATTGTCTTTCTGAACTTATCGATCTTCGCCTTCCAGCTGCTGCCCATCCCGGGCCTCGACGGCTGGGATGTCATCGAGACCCTTTTTCGCAGCCGCAACCCGCGGTTCTTTTTCAACGCTTACGCCCGCCGTCGCGACATCTGGATTGCCCTTTTCGTGATCGTCTTTCTCTTCCAGCTCCTCCAGGGCAGTAGTTTGCTGGGACTCGCGATGTCGCCGTTCTATACCCCGGCGAGCCTAATCTCATTGGGTCAATGCGGCACCTACGCAATACCCGGGCTGACGGGGTTGGATCCCTGCCTGCCATAGGGTCGCTGATCAACCAGCCGGGCTATGCGGCCCTCGTGGCCGACTTCGGGCGGGCGAGCGTCGTCGCGGCGCTCAGGGACCAGGTCGCAACGGAGCGGAACGGGGCTGCTGTATCTGACGAAGAGCGTCTCATCCAGATCGAAGCCAGCCTTCGCAAGGCGATGGCGCCCGCGTTGCGCAGGATCATCAACGCCAGCGGCGTGATCCTTCACACCAACCTCGGTCGCGCTCCCCTCTCGCGGACTGCCGTGGCTGCAGTGGCCGCTGCCGCCGCCGGCTACACCAACCTTGAGCTCGATCTCGATACCGGCCGCCGCGGCGAACGATCGGGGCTGGTGGCCGGCTTGCTCACCGCCCTGTTCGGTTGCGATGCGGCGCTGGTGGTCAATAACAACGCGGCCGCCGTGCTGCTGGCTCTGTCCGCGCTTTGCAAGGGCCGCGAGGTCATCGTGTCGCGGGGCCAACTGGTGGAGATAGGCGGCTCGTTCCGGATGCCTGACGTCATGCGCATGTCAGGCGCGCGCATGGTCGAGGTGGGGACCACGAACCGCACGCGGGCCGCTGACTTTGACGAAGCGGTGACCGCCCGCACCGGGGCGCTGTTGAGGGTCCATACCTCGAACTTCCGCGTCGCGGGGTTCACCGAGTCGGCGGGGATCGGCGAGATGGCCGCCGTCGCTCATGCGCGCGGGCTGCTGCTGATCGACGACCTCGGGAGCGGCGCCGTCGAGCCGATCGCCGACGAGCCCACTGTCGCCGATTCGCTACAGCACAGCGACATAGTCACGTTCTCGGGCGACAAGCTGCTCGGCGGCCCGCAGGCCGGCATCGTCCTCGCAGCGACCGAGGCGGGGGCGGCGGGCGTGCGCAAGATGGCGCGACATCCGCTGGCACGAGCGGTGCGCATCGACAAGCTCACGCTCGCGGCGCTGGAAGCGACGCTCCATCAGCGGATCTCTGGTCGCGAGGATGAGATCCCTGTCCAGAGGATGCTGCGGGTTCCGGTCGAGGAGGTGCGAAGGCGTGCCGCCCACTGGTCGGTGAAGCTCGAGGAGCGCGGCGTGACGTCACGCCTCATCGCCGGCGAGTCGACGGTGGGCGGCGGCTCGGTGCCCGGCCACGGCCTTGCGACTTTCCTGGTCGCGCTCGAAGGTCCGGCCTCGCGGCTCGCCGCAGCGCTGCGACGTGGAGACCCGCCGGTGATCGCGCGCATCGAGAGCGATGCTTGCTGTCTCGACCCCAGGACCGTGCTCACTGGAGAGGACGAAACCTTGATCGACGCGGTGGAGGTCGCGGCGCGGAGCCTCCGGCGGTGAATCCCGTCTCGAGCTTCGTGGTCGGCACCGCCGGGCATATCGACCATGGCAAGTCGACTCTCATCACCGCATTGACCGGGATCGATCCCGACCGACTGGCTGAAGAGAAGCGGCGTGGCATGACCATCGACCTCGGGTTCGCCCACATGGTGATGCCCAGCGGTCGGGAGATCGGCATCGTCGATGTTCCCGGCCACGCGCGCTTCATGCGGAACATGCTGGCCGGCGCTCACGGACTCGACGCCGTGCTGCTCGTCGTCGCGGCGGACGCAGGGGTCATGCCGCAGACGCGCGAGCACCTCGAGATCGTCGACCTGCTGGAAGTCCGGCGAGGCATCGTCGTGCTGACGAAAGCGGACCTCGTCGACGATGCGTGGCTCGAGCTCGTCACCGCGGAGGTGCACGAAACGATCAGTGGCACTGCGCTAGCCGGCGCCGAGGTGATTCCAGTTTCGGCGCTGGGGGGCCAGGGTCTGCCGATCCTGATCAAAGCCCTCGACGGGCTCCTTGACGGTGCCGAACCGCGATCGGATCTCGGGCGCCCGAGGCTGCCTATCGACCGCGTGTTCACGATGAGCGGATTCGGGACAGTGGTGACGGGCACGCTGGTCGACGGCACGCTAAGCGTCGGCGACGAGGTGGAGATCGTCCCCCGCGGGCGGCTGGCGCGCATTCGCGGGCTCCAGCGACACAACCAGAGTGTTCAAAGTGCATCGCCCGGGATGCGCGTGGCAGTCAACTTGACCGGCATCGACAAGAGCGGCGTGGCGCGAGGCGACGTGCTCGCGCCGCGTGAGACCCTGCCATCGACCCGACGGGTCGACGCGCAGATTCGCGTCCTGGAATCCTCCCCGCGGGCACTGCGCCATGGCGCGGAACTGCTTCTGCACACAGGCACCGCCGAGGTCGGCTGCCGGGTCATCGTCCTCGCCGGCGACACGGTGGAACCTGGTCACGATGCGTGGGTCCAGCTCTACTTCGAGCATGCGATTGCGGCCGGCGTGAACGACCGATTCGTCCTTCGGGTCCCGAGCCCCGCAGCCACCGTCGCGGGCGGTCGATTTGTCGACGTCGATCCGCGGAAGCATCCGCGGCACGACCACGCGGTAAGCGAGTCGCTCGAACGGCGTGCCTCCGGTGAGGGGTTGCAGGAGGAACTGCGCAAGTACTCACGCGGGGTCAGCGTCGCCGCACTTGTGAAAGCCACGATGGCGAGCGAGCCGGATATCAGAGGCCTCGATGCGAAGCGATTCGGCGATTGGATAATCGCGACTGAAGCCTGGAGGCTGCTGGCCGCGAGCGCGACCAAAGAGGTGACCGCGTACCACGCCGCACACCCTCTCCGCCCAGGCATGGCTCGCGAAGAGCTGAGGAACCGCCTCCGTCTGGATGCGAGCTCCTTTCCGGCGGCCCTGGCTGCGCTCTTCGCAGAGGGCACGCTCGAGGACCGGCAGGGTGCGATCTCGACCCCGGGCCATCGCGTCGCGATCGATGCGTCTGACGGGCCCGTTGGAAGGCTGCTCGAGCTCCTCGGCCGTGCGCCCTTTGCGCCGCCATCGCTTCCGGATGCGATGCAGCAGTCGGGAGCCGGGCCGGAGGTGCTGCGGGCCCTGGCGCAGAGTGGCGCCATCGTCCGGTTGAGCGACGATATCGCGTTCACACGCGACGGCTATGCCAGTGCGGTGGGGATAGTGAAGGAGCTGATAGCCGCGACGGGCTCGGTGACTGTCGCGCAGCTTCGCGATCGAATGGGGGCGAGTCGCCGCCCCGTGTTGGCGCTCCTCGAGCATCTGGACGGAGCCAAGATCACCCGTCGGGTGGGCGACCAGCGAATTCTTTTTCGCTAACCTTCGGGCCATGGCGCGCATGCGCGGCGACCCGGGGGCGGACTCGCTTAATGCGAATCGCTGAGCTGCTGGGTCGCAGCCGGCCCACGATCTCCTTCGAGTTCATGGCGCCTCGCGATGAGACCGAGGTTGATGTTCTTGAAAGGACGATCGCAGAGCTGGCCGGTCACGCGCCCGACTGGGTGTCCGTCACCTACCGATTGCGAACTGGGGACAAGACCCTGGAGCTGGTCACACGCATCAAGCGGCAGTACCACGTCGAGGCGATGGCGCACCTCACGTGTGCGAACTCGGCGGACAAGACGCGGCAGATTCTCAACTGGATGGAAAGGGAAGGGGTGGCCAACGTTCTGGCCCTTCGGGGCGACCCGCAGGATTCGAACGATCCCTTCGTGCCGGCGGGACCCGAGCTGCTGCATGGCAGCGACCTGGTGGCGTTTGTTCGTCGCAACGGTTACGGCTTTGGCATTGGCGCCGCGTGCAGCACCGAAAAGCATCCCGAGAGCCCGGACCTCGAGCACGAGTTCCGCTACATGAAGCTGAAGGTCGATTCCGGGGCGGATTTCCTGGTCACGCAGCTCTTCTTCGATAACCAGTTCTACTTCGATCTGGTCGAGCGGGCGCGGCAGGCTGGTATCCGAGTGCCCATCGTACCGGGCCTGATGCCGGTGCCCAGCCGTCGCTCTCTAACTCACATGACGGCGATGTCGGGCGCGACTGTCCCGTTCGGGCTGCAGCAAGCCATCGATGAGCAACCTGACGACGAAGCGGTTCGCAAGCTTGGAGTCCAGCACTGCATCGCGCAGTGTGCGGAGCTACTCGAGCGTGGTGTTCCCGGCCTTCATTTCTACACGTTTAACCGGGCGCGCGCGCCGCTCGAAATCCTGGCTGCGCTTCGAGGACAGCAGCTGATCGCATCCTGATTGCTCATCTCGCCCATTAGAGTTGCAGGGCAATGCTTGCTGGAATCGACCTCGGCGGGACGCAGGTTCGCGTTGCGCTCGCCCGCTCTGACGGCAAGCTGATCGCAAGCTTCAAGACGTCGACCCCGCTGCTTGGCACGCCTCAAAAGGTGGTCGACTGGGCGGCGGCGGAGATCGAGCGGCACCGGGGCCGCGACAAGCTCCGCAGCATCACCATCGCGGCGCCCGGCCCGATCGACATCAAGCGCGGTGTGCTCGTCAACCCACCCAACCTCCCGGGCTGGCGCAACGTGCCACTGGCGGCGATGCTCAAAAAGGCGACAGGCGCCACCGCCAACGTCGCCAACGACGCCGACATGGCAGGCCTCGGGGAGTTCCACCGCGGGGCGGGCCGGGGCACCCGGAACATGGTCTACATCACCTGGTCAACCGGCGTCGGCGGCGGCCTGATCATCGATGGGAAGCTGCATCGGGGCGGCCACGGGACCGCCGGCGAGGTCGGGCACATGATCATCGATGCCAACGGCCCGCTCGACCAGTGCGGGCAGCACGGATGCCTGGAAGTCTTTTGCGGGGGCGCGAACCTGGCTAGGGAGACCGGTCACCCAGCAGCTGAGCTGTTCGCCGCCGCGGCTCGAGGCGACAAGGCCGCCGGCCTGGTGGTGGAGCGGGCGGCGCAATACATGGGCAAGGCGCTGATCAGCCTCACCAACGTCGTCGATCCCGAAATGTTCGTCATGGGTGGCGGCGTGACGCGCTCATGGGGCCTGGTGCAGCCACTGCTGCTGGAGACGCTGCGCTCATCTCCGTTCATCAGACCCGCCCGGCGGCCCGTGCTGCGCCGAGCCCAGCTTGGGGATCGCGCCGGGCAGGTGGGAGCTGTCGAGTGGGCGCGGATCAACCAATAGACGATCGCGAGCTGCTCCGTCTCCTCAAACAAGCCGCCGCCGACCGCGGGCTGAAAGCCTGGGTGGTGGGCGGATACGTTCGCGACCACCTGCTCGGCCGAAACCAGCCCGACCTTGACGTGGTCGTCGAGGAGGGCGGGGCCCGTGGGCTGGCGGAGCGCTTTGCCGAGCTTGCAGCCGCCGGTCCGCCAGTTATCTTCGAGCGATACGGGACCGCCCAGGTGACCTTGGCCGGCCATCTCGTGGAATTTGTCTCGGCCCGGTCGGAGTCGTATGCGAGCGATTCGCGAAAGCCGGAGGTGCGCCCGGCGACGCTCGACGACGACCTGCGGCGTCGTGATTTCACGATCAACACGCTGTTGATGGACTTCGACGGCAACGTCCAGGATCGGCTCGGCACGGCCCGAGCAGACCTTGACTCGCGCGTTCTCCGCACCCCGGCGGATCCCCTTCAAACCTTTAGCGACGATCCGCTGCGCATGCTGAGGGCAGTGCGGTTCGCTGCCCAACTCGGCTTCGAGCCGGCCCCAGACCTCCTGCCGGCCATGCGGCAGCTGAGCGGCCGGCTGGTGCCGCCGGTGGTGTCGGTCGAGCGCATCGCCGACGAGTTGTGCAAGATGCTCGAGTCCGATCGCCCGAAGCTGGCTCTGGAGCTACTCGATGCGGGCGGGCTGCTTGAGGTCGTTTTGCCCGAGGTCACCGCCTGCAAGGGCGTGGAGCAGGGCGGGTACCACACGCATGACGTTTTCGGCCACACCCTCCTTGCGGTCGGCCTCACCCCACCCAACCTCGTAGTGAGGCTGGGGGCGCTCTTGCACGATGTCGGTAAGCCGGCCACCGCGACTCCGGACGGGGCGTTCACCGGGCACGAAGAGGTGGGCGCGGGCATCGCGCGAGGCGCGCTCCAAAGGCTGAGGTTCCCGCAAAGAGACATCGACGCCGTGATCACGCTCGTGCGGTTGCACCTTCGACCCGTGTATTACCGGTCGGAGTGGAATGACGGCGCTGTCCGGCGGCTTGCCCGCGATGCAGGCGCCGAGATCGAAAGGCTGATGGCTCTCGCGCGTGCCGACATTGCCGCCTCTGCTTATCCGGAACCGCAGAAGCTGGACGAGCTGGCGGCACGCCTGGCGAGCGTCCTGTCGGAGCGCCCGACGCGTATCACTGCGCCGATCGACGGCGAGGAAATCATGCGAGAGCGGGGCCTGCGACCGGGGCCGGAGGTGGGGCGGATCAAGGACCGTCTCGGCGAACTGATCATGGACGGAGAGATCGAGCCGGCTCGCGAGGCGGTGCTAGCCTACCTCCGCACCCACCCGGACCTCTGAGCTGTGCCCGCCGGCAGAGGGGGGCAAATTGCACGTTTCCCCGTGACTCGGTAGCCTCTATGCTGCTTTAGGGCCAGCTGGGGGGCTGGGTAAGGGAGGTCCAAATGACGGACATTGGGGTGGAGACGGTGGCGGTTTCGGGGAGCAATGGGGGTCCCGACCCCTACGGCATCGAGCCGAAGTCGACCATTCTCGGCCGCGACGACGCCTTGTCGGGAAAGCTGCAGCTGAAAAGCGGCGGCCAGATCTTGGGCAATTTCAGCGGCAACGTTGAGTGCGACGGCGACCTGTGGATCGGCACTGAAGCGCATGTCGAGGCCGATATCCGCAGCGACAGGGTGACGATTGCGGGTTTCGTGCGCGGCAACATCGTCGCCGCCAGCCGCCTCAAGATCACCAACACCGGCCGCCTCGAGGGCGATGCCAAAGTAGGCGCGCTGGTGGTCCAGGAAGGTGGCGTTCACCACGGCGTGATCAGGGTGCATCCTGAAGGCGTGCCCGAGCGAGAGGACAAGGTGGTGGTCGATGCGGCGTCGCGCCCGGCGGTCGAGACGGTTAGGAGTGTCCCTAACCCGGTAGGCCGGGTAAGGAAAATGTGGGGTGAGTTCTTCTAGAGGCCCCTCCGGGACCCCATCCAGGGCCCGACGCAGTGCTTCGCGCGATCCGCGCGCCGCGGACTGCTCGCCGGCGGCCCCGCCCCAAGCCGCCGCCGCTCCCCGACCGGCTCCGCCCGTCGGTGCCGAGCGAGCCCGCAAGTCGTCGCCCCCGGCCGCCAGAATGCGGGCGCAATCGACAGGGCCCTTGGTGTCGGCAAGGCCAAGGCAGAGTGGCACGAGGCGGCTGAGCGATATCCCTCTGGACGAAGATGAGTTTGCTGATCGACGCCTTCGATGCGACCCTTGAGGGGTCACGGTCCGGGTGACCGCGGTTCTCGAGCGCACCTGCGTATACGTCGACCTCGGGGCGATCGCCGACTGGCCAGCAAGAATGACCTCTGGGTCGAGGCGAGCCGGCTACCAATCCGGCGGCGCGGCATCAGCTAGGGATTCGGATACGCTACCCGGCGCGATGACGACGGGGAGTGGTGCCTAGATGGACCAGGAGATGGACCGAAACCTAGCCCTCGAGCTGCTCAGGGTCACCGAGGCCGGAGCCCTCGCCGCGGCTCCCCTTCAGGGCCGCGGCGACAAGATGGGCGCCGATGCGCGTGCGGTCGAGGCCATCCGCAACGCGCTTGCCTCGGTGGACATGAAAGGCACGGTGGTTATCGGCGAAGGCGAGAAGGACGAGGCGCCGATGCTGTATTTCGGGGAGGAGATCGGCAACGGCCTCGAGCCCGAGCTCGACGTGGCGGTCGATCCGATCGAGGGCACCAGCTTGACCGCGGCCGGCTTGCCCGGCGCGATCTCGGTGATCGCCCTCGCGGAGCGCGGCACCATGTTCACCACTCACATCCACTACATGCAAAAACTGGTGGTCGGCAGGCGGGCAAAGGGCGTCATCGATCTCAACATGCCCGTCGAGTGGAACCTCGTGAGGATCGCGAAGGCGGAGGGTCTTCCGCCGCAGGAGCTGACCGTGGTCGTGCTCGAGCGGCCGAGAAACGAGGCCATCATTGCGGAGATCCGCGACGTCGGCTCGCGCATCAAGCTGATTCCGGCAGGGGATGTCGGCGGCGCGCTCGAGGCCGCGCTTGAGACCCGTTACGGAATCCACTGCATGATGGGATCCGGCGGAGCCACCGAGGGAGTCTTGGCCGCATGCGCGATCAAAGCCATCGGTGGGGGCATGCAGGCCAAGCTGCTGCTCCGCGACGACGACGAGCGCCGGATCGCGATCAAAGAGGGGCATCAACCGGACAAAGTGCTGTCCATCGATAACTTGTGCTCGGGAAACAACATCTTCTTCGCCGCCACAGGGATTACATCTGGCGAGCTGCTGCAAGGCGTTCGATACGACGTCGTCTACGCCTACACGCAGTCAATGGTCCTGCGCTCCGCTTCGGGAACCATGCGTATCGTCGACGCCTACCATCCGATCGACAAACTTCGCGTCAAAGAGTTGCTGCCTGAGCAGGTAGTGGCGCGTCCGGGTACACGCTGAGCGCCACCGAAGCCGGGCAGTTTCTGGCTGCTGCCGGCAAATCGCTGACACCCGAGCAGTGGCGGTGGATCGCGCTGGCGCGAATCCTTTGCCGCCAGCGCCCGACCAACACCGCCATGGAGCAGCTTCTGGATCCCCTGCTGTCAGGGGCCGACGAGTCGATGGTCAATGCCTTCACGAGCGGGTTCAGGGTTGCCCAGATCAAGCAGGCGATAGGCAAAGCGTTGCCGGAACCCGCTGCCGCCGCAGCGCTGGAATCGGCGCAGGTCGTCGCCCTCGCGATCCTGGTCAGAGAGCAGCTGTATCCGCTCCAGTTCGCGGCGATCTACAGGCCGTTCGCCACAGTGCTGCCTGGGCCGGGCTACGAGGCGCCGCCCTCGGTCGACAGGCAGATCGCATCATTTCTCGTAAAGCTGCCTTCGCTGTCGGGCGAGGCTGAAGCCGAGGTGGCGGCAGTGGCCAAGGTGCTCTCTGAGCCGCCCAAGGTGGCGGTGCCCGCGGGGACGATCGGGGCGGTGCCCCCCGCGACCGATGAACTGGATCCCGCGGCCCTCTACTCAGCCGCCTGGAAGCTGGCTATCGCCACCGCCAATCAGACGGGGCGCACCAACTCCTTCCGCGCGGCCCAGGAGGGGGCGGAGCAGAACGCTCCCCACGACGGGTCGGGGATCGTGGGGTCGGCGGGCGTCGCGGCAGGCGCGATCTTCCTGCGCGACGTGATGCCGATCGACCAGGTCCTGCTGCTTTACGAACCTTTCGCCGCAGCGTTCCCGTACGAGAGCCTCACCTAAGCAGGTCCAGGCAAACCCTCGCGGGGATCTCCCGCTCCAGGTGGGCCTCCTCCCCCGAGCCCAACCCACCGGCGGCTCACCCGATTGCGGAGTGGCGGCCCCGTGCAACCCAAGCTGTTAGGGAAGATCGCCGGCAGACGGACAGGCCCGGCCGAGGTGTTCTCCGGCCACGAGAGAGGGTGACTCGATGACGAGTGCGACCAGGCCTGCGTCGGCCCGTCTCGTGCCACTCCCCGGCGTCCCAAAAGACTGCGTCACCCGCAGCGATCCGGGTCGGCTCGCCTTGCTGACCGTGAATCCAGCCGTCACCTTCGACGACTGCAAACAGCTGGGCGGCGGATGCCTGGTGCATGCCGAACAGTGCGCCAGGAGGCAGGCGCATGCAGCCAACGTGGAGCTCCGCGGTGTGAAGCAGGTTCGACATCACGAAATTGCTGCCGTGCGCTGTGATCTGCCGGCCGCGCGCCGCGGCGAAACGGAAAGTTCGGGCTATGCGGTTCTGATCCCGGCCGCCTTGTCCAGGCCCAGCTCTTCCACCGACGTTTCGCGCATCTTGAATTTCTGCACCTTGCCGGTAACGGTCATCGGAAACGAGTCGACAAACTTCCAGAGACGCGGGATCTTGAATGAGGCGATCTTTCCCTTGCACCAGGCAGTCAGCTCCTCGCCTGTCACGTGGGTGCCCTCGCGAGGCTTGACCCAGGCCATGACCTCTTCGCCGTACTTTTCGGAAGGGACGCCGATGACCTGCACGTCGGCAACGTCGGGGTGGGTGTAGAGAAACTCTTCGACCTCTCGCGGGTAGATGTTCTCGCCGCCTCGGATGATCATGTCCTTGATCCGCCCGACGATGTTGACGTACCCCTCGTCGTCCATGGTCGCCAGGTCGCCGGTGTGCATCCAGCGTGCAGCGTCGACGGCCTGCCGTGTCGCCTCCTCATTGTTCCAGTAACCCCGCATCACGATGTAGCCGCGGCTGCACAGCTCTCCGGTCTCGCCGCGCACCACGACGTCGCCGGTGAGCGGATCGACGATCTTGATCTCGACATGCGGATGGACCTTGCCGACCGTTGAGACGCGCCGTTCCAATGGATCGTCGGTCGCGCACTGAGTCGAGACTGGCGAGGTCTCCGTCATCCCGTAGGCGATGGTCATCTCGGGAATGTGCATCACCGTTTGCACCTTTTTCATGACTTCGACCGGACAGGGCGAACCGGCCATGATCCCAGTCCGCAGCGTGCTGAAATCGAAATCCTTGAAGCGTGGGTGGTCAAGCTCGCCGATGAACATCGTTGGCACGCCGTACAGCGAGGTGCAGCGCTCCTTTTCGACGGTCTCCATGACGGCGATGGGGTCGAAGCCCTCGCCGGGGATGACCATGGTCGCTCCATGCGTGGTGCATGCAAGGTTGCCGAGCACCATGCCAAAGCAGTGGTAGAAGGGCACCGGAATGCAGACGCGGTCTCGCTCCGAATATCGCAGCGTCTCGCCGATGAAGTAGCCGTTGTTGAGAATGCTGTGGTGAGTCAGCGTCGCGCCCTTGGGAAAGCCCGTCGTGCCTGACGTGTACTGGATGTTGATCGGGTCGTCGAACTGAAGCGACTTTTCGATCGCATCTAGCTGGCCGGCGCTAACTTTCTCGGCGTCGCGCTGGAGGGCGGCCCAGCCGTCCTCCAGGACGAGCGCCTCTCTGAGCTCGGGGCAGCCGCCTTTGACCTCGGCGAGCATCGCCACGTAGTCGGCCTGACGGAAGCGAGCGGCCAGGATGAGAAAACTAGCGCCCGATTGGTTGAGCGCGTACTCGAGCTCAGAAGTCCGATAGGCGGGGTTGATGTTGACGAGGATCGCCCCGATCGCCGCGGTCGCGTACTGGACGATCACCCACTCGAAGCGATTGGGCGACCAGATCCCAACTCGATCTCCCTTGCGCACTCCCCGGGCGACAAGGCCGCGCGCGATCGTTTCGCATTGGTCGACGAGCTCTGCATACGATGACCGGTAGCCCTGGTGCGCCACTACCAGCGCCTCGCGCTCGCCGAAGCGCTCAGCGGTGCGGCGCAGGTTCTGGAAGATGGTCTCGCCCAGCAGGGGAACCGCGCTGGCGCCGTGAACGTAGCTGAGCTTGGCCAAGTTTGCGAGCCACCTCCGCGAGGATTTCTCGCACCATTGTGCGCCTCCACAAGGGGATCAGACCTGTGGGACCGCGCCGGACGTGCTGGAAAAACGGACCACCGTTGTCAATCACCAAAGAATCTGACCGTGGATGATTCGTTCCCTCATTTGAGAATCTGACCTTAGCGCGGCGAGCTTCACGCACTGATGGTCACCTCGAGGGCGGCGGGCATTGCGGCGAGACGCCGATCGATCAGGCGCTTGAGGGTGAGCGGGCTCACCGCTGTGTAGAGCTCGACCAGAGCGATGATTTTGGTCGCGTCGGCGGCGCCCGAGTCGAGGAGTCGCCGCAGCGGAGTTGTCGGGCGGTCATAGAGCTTGCGCGTGCGCTCGCCGACAGACTCTTTACCGATGAGTTTCATGACCGGCTGAAAGCAATTGTTGTATGGCCGCAACAGATCGCTGTAGAGAGCGTTCAGCCAGGCCAGCTGCTGCGCAGTGTCGAGTCGCTGATAGCCGATCAGGCGGCGGACCAAGCTCCAGTTCTTCTGCTCGACGTGGGCGTTGTCGTTTTTGTGTTCCGGCCGTGAGCGCGAGAGCAAGACGGTCGGCTCCTGTTGGCAGTACTTGACGAGGTGCCAGTTCAGGAACTCGCTCCCGTTGTCGGGGTGCAGGCCGAGGAGTGGAAAGGGGAGCTGCTGGCGGATCTGGCCGAGTGCATGAGTGACCGTGAGCTGGCCTTTGCCCATCACCGCCACCCGCTCCGTCCAACCGCAGGAGAGGTCGGTGGCGCAGATCGTATTGATCCACTCCCCGGCCGCCACCTCGCCGCTGTGGGAGACCAGATCGATCTCCAAATAGCCGGGTTGGTCCAGCTCCCGCCAGCGACCCACGATCACCGGCACTTCCCGACGCAGCAAGCTGCCCGGCTTGGTCTGCGACATCCGTCGGCTGACCAGGCCTCGACGTAGGTCGCGCAGGTTGCGCTCCACCGTGGCCAGGCTGGCCGCCGCCAGCAGTTTCTTGGTCGGCTCGTCGACCTTGATCTGGCCGTGGCGCTCGAGCAGCGGGAGGAGGTCGGACAGGAACGGGTGCAACCGCTCCGAGCAGATGTAGCCGGCCGCCTCCCACAGCACCTTCAGCGCCTGGCGGAACTTCAGACCGTAGCGCCGCGGCCGTGTCCGCCGAATACTCAACCCTCGGCGCCGACCGCGGAGCATTGCCATCGCGTACTTGCGGTTGTAGCCGGTGGCCAGGCAGAAGCCGTCCAGGATTTCGCCACGCTCCCGGCGCCCACCTGCCCAGTACCTGCTCGCCAGCTCAGCCGCCAACTCGTACCTCTCCTTAATCCTCATCCTCTCCCTCTCCTCCAAGCCGTCCCCGGGTGGGAGAGCTACGGTCAGATTCTTTGGTGAGGGAACGATGGGCCTATGGTCAGATTCTGGATGAGGGAATGCGACCACTTGACACTCGCCCGGATAGGGGCCAAATTGGTTCTCAGCGACGCCGGCTCCGACGCAGTCCACGCAGGGTTGGCCTCCAAAAGTAGGCAACGGCCGCAAGGCGCAGTAACCAAAGTGCGTGTCACCCGACGGAGACCGGCCGAGGCGGTGTCCGCTGCAGGCGCCGCCTCGTTATATGTCTGAACCCGCCAAGCGCCCAAGTATCTGGTCAATCGGCCCGAAGTCACTAGTTTGCCCCAACAAATTTGGAGCGTCCGGTCGTAGCGACACCTGATAATCGCGTCGGTGATCGGCGAGGCGACCTCAACCCAGGCCATCCGTAGGACTCCCCTCGACCACCGCGGCTTTCGCACACTGCTCCTTGCGATAGCGACACCTCCGATCGCCGCCATCTACATCTGGAGAACGGTGGTCCTGCCCGCGCTGTCAGGGTCGCTGCCGCCCGATTTCAGCGCCAACTACCTGGCCGCCGCGGCGCGCATCGCCTCAGGCCAAGATCCCTACGACCTGTGCGTCCTCCAGAATTGCGCGCCGACCCCAGGCACTTTCACTCCGCTGCCCCTTGCCGGCGCCCAATACGTGACCCCGCCTCCGGTCGCCTGGATGCTGCAGCCGCTCGTCGGTGCCGACCCTCACCTGCAGCTGGCGATCGTGATTGGCGTCCTGCAACTCTCAGTGCTCGTCTTTCTGTGGACGACCCTGCACGCGATCGGGGTCAACGATTGGCAGCTGGCGCTGCTACTGGTCCTGGTCGTCATGGGCTTCGAGCCCGTCGTCGGCAACTTCGACGAGGGGCAGGTCAACCTGGTCCTGGTGGCTCTGAGCGGCGTGTGGCTGTTGGCGTGGATGGCGGGCGATCGATGGTGGGGTGGAGCGGCCCTGGGCATCGCGGTAGCGATCAAGCTGCTGCAGGCTCCGCTCGGATTGCTGTTGCTGTGGGGGAGGCGTTGGAGGATGGTCGTGGCGGCAGCCGTCGCGGGCGTGGTCCTGTGGCTGGTCGCCGTTCCGCAATACCTCTTCGAATATGTATTCAAGGTTGCTCCTGTCCTCGCCGCCGGGACCGGCTTGTTCGAGAACCACTCTCCTGGTGGCACGGTGGCGCGGTTGCTCGACCCGGGCACGTTCCTGGGCGCGGTCAGGGACACCAGTCCTGCCGCTCGGTTGATCACCACAGCCATAGCGCTGGTGGCGCTGGCGATCACTTTCTGGGTTTTGCGAAGGCCCCGCGCCGATCGTTCAGGACGCGCGCTGGAAGCCGCGGCGGTGGTGGCGGTCGGTCCGCTGGTGGCGAGCTACTCATGGGGAACGCATCTCGTGTTGCTCTTGCTGCCGATGCTCGTGCTGATCACCTGGGCGATCAGGCGTCGCGACTGGGTGGTCCTTGGATTGGTGGCTTTGGGCTGGGCGATGATCGGCCCAGGCCACAACTGGTTCCAGCTCGTGCTGGTGTCGGGCCGAGCCGACATCGTCGTGCTCCGATTGATGGCTGAGTTTGGCGTGGTCGGTATTACGGCGATCTGGATCGCATCCCTGGTCGCGCTCAGGCGGAGTCGGTCAGCGGACCGCCTTGATGCGGCTCACCAGCACGGTGCCGACAAACAGAAAGAGAACGGCGCTCGAGAAGACCACGCGATAGCCTGAGTTGGCGGCCACGTGCTTGTTGAGGTAGTCGATGAGCGCCCCACCGAATAGCGGAAGGATGGCTTGCGGGAGCGTCAGCGCGATGTGAAACAGCCCCATGTCCTTCGCTGATTTGGTCTTGTCGGGCAAGGTGTCGCAGGCCAGCGCCCAGTCGACAGCGAAGTACAGTCCGTAGCCGACCCCGTAAGCGACCCCCAGGGCGTACACCAGGGGAACTGACTTGGGATAGAACACGATGAAGACCAGCGCCACGAAAGACTGGGCCGCTCCCGCCAGGTAAACAAAGATCTTTCGGCGCCGGATGCGGTCAGAGATCTGGCCGCCGAAGAATCCAAATGGCAACGCGGTCAGCACGACGACCAGCAGCCAGTTGTCGGTGAACTTGGCGGCGTCAGTGCCGGGCGTCAGGACGACGTCTCCGAAGAAGTTGACCAGGAAGTACAGAACGACTGTGATTCCGGAGGAGACCATGAGCCGCGTGAAGACGACCCATGCGAAGTCGCCTTCATGCAGCGGCCGCAGAAACTCCCGGATCGTCTCAGCCAAGGGCCGGTGCGGCGGCGGCACGATCGGCTCCAGGCCCTCGCTCTGCGCCGCCCACACGGTGGGGATCAGGCACAAGGCAGCAACCACGCCCATCACGAGATAGATAAGGCGGTTGTGGCTCATGACGCTGGTCACGCCCAGGCCGCCGCCGATGCCGAGCTGCGTCATGGTGGCGAGGAAACCGCTCGCCTTGCCGACCTGTTGGGCGGGAACGACGTCGGGGATGATGCCCGCGTATGCGGCCCCGGCGGCGTTGAAGAAGAACTGGATGATGGCGTACCCGATCACGATCTCGGGGTAGTTGTTGGCCGCCATCAGGATGAGCAAGCCCGGGATGGTGAGAAGGGTGCCGGCAATCATGATCGGCCGTCGGCGCCCGAAGCGGGTGTTCAAGCGGTCGGACCACGCGCCGACGAGCGGCGGCACCGCCATGGCCAGAACACCGCCGATGCCGAGCGCCAAGCCGATAGCTGTGTTTTGAGAGCCTTTTGTAACCACCTGGTCGACCTGTGCCTGGATGAGCACGGTGGTGAGGGGAATCCATAGGAAGTTCATGCCGAACCAGAAGGCGCTCAGCGCCGTGTGCTGCAAATTTCCGTAGTGGGTGGGCTCACGTTCGGCGGTGATCACCGCTGGCATGGCGGCAAGGCTAAGTTAAGTAGGATGACTTTGGTGCCCGAAAGGGGTTAGGCTTTTCCGGCCCTCATGCCACCGATACTTTCGCGTGCCAAACAGCTGCTGGTCGACGTGCCGAGGTACGGCAAGCTTGCTTACTGCCTGCTGCGGGACGAGCGCGTGCCGGCCGCCCCCAAGGCAGTGCTGATCGGCGCCCTAGTGCTCATCGTGAGCCCGATCGATCTGCCGGCCTGGGTGCCTCTCATGGGAGAGCTCGACATGCTGGCGCTCGGGGTGCTGGCGGTCAGCACCTTCATCGAAGCGTGCCCGGAAGACGTTCGACGCGAGCACGAGGCGGCATTGGCGGCGGGGGAGAGTACGTTCGACCGCGACTTCCGCGAGGCTTTCAGCGCTGCCCGCGAGGGGAGCGGCCGGCTCTTCACTAGGATTCGAAAGCGCGTCTGGCGGCGCGACCCTTATCAATCGGTATCGGAGGGCTAGGCGAAATTGCGGGTGATGCTGATCAAGGACGTCCCGACTGTTGGCAGCGCGGGGGACGTAAAGGAGGTCACCGACGGATACGGCCGTAACTTCCTTTTTCCGCGCAAGTTGGCGGTGCCCGCGAGCCGCGGTTTTGAGGCTGAGGCGAAGCGGCTCAAGGATGCCGCCACCAAGCGCGAGACGAAGGACCGGGTGGAGGCGCAGGCCCTGGCCGACGAGATCCACAACAAGACGGTGGTTGTGCGGTTGAAGGTTGGGGCGGAGGACAAGGCGTTCGGCTCGATCACCAACCAGGACGTCGCTGCGGCGCTCAAGGCGCAGCACCGCGTGGAGATTGACCGGCACAAGATCGACATGAAAGAGCCGATCAAGACGCTGGGTGAGCACCAGGTCCCGCTGAAGCTGCACCGCGACGTGGCGGCCCACGTCAATGTGATCGTCACCCAGGACCGATAAGGGGCTCGACAGTATGCAGACGATCCCTCTCTCACCGGGGAGGGTGCCACCTCACGACCAGGACGCCGAGCTATCGGTGCTCGGATCGATTCTTCTCGACCCCCTTTCGGTCGCCAAGGTCCTGCAGTTCCTGCATCCCGAAGACTTCTATCGGGAGAACAACGGGCAGATCTACAAGGCCGCGCTTGACCTGTTTGCGGCGGGGGAGCCGATCGACAACGTCACGCTGGCCGCGCAGCTACAGACGATGGGGATGCTCGATCGGATTGGGGGCCGCACGCAACTCGCTTCGATGCAGAGCGCGGTGCCGACCGCGGCCAACATCGAGTACTACGGCCGCATCGTCAAGGAGAAGGCGTACAAGCGTCGGTTGATCTCGGCGGGGTCGAACATCGCGGGGTTTGGTTACGACGACGGGGTCGAGGCGGAGGCGGCGATCAACCAGGCGCAGTCGCTGGTCTTCGGTGTCGCTGACGACCGCGACCAGCGCGAGCTCGCGAGGCTCTACGACCTGCTGGGGCCCGCGATGGAGCGGATCTCACTCCAGATGGAGAGCGGGCAGGGAGTCATCGGGGTCCCGTCAGGATTCCATGACCTGGACCGCATGACGGGAGGATTCAAGGAATCGGACCTGATCATCGTGGCGGGCCGGCCGAGCATGGGAAAGTGCATAAGAAGTGATAGTTTAGTTATCAATTTTGCAACTGGCGATCGTATAACCATCGAGCAGGCCGTTAAGCAGGAGATGCCTCAGATCCACGGCTTGACCTCGGACGGCCGTATCAAACCCAATGAGGTCAACGCATGGGTCGACAGTGGCGTCAAACCATGCTTTAAGGTCACAACCCGCACCGGTCGATCAGTCGAGGTCACCGGCCATCATCCGTTCCTTACCGTTCGGGGCTGGCAACCGCTACACGACATCGTTATTGGCGATCGGATCGCCGTGCCCCGCGCGGTGAATTGCTTCGGTTCTGACGATTCGATGGCCCTTGGTCAGGTTCGATTGATTGCCTACTTCATAGCCGAAGGCAGCCTGAGCACACACTCACCAGGCTTCACGAATGCTGACCGCGATATTGTTCAAGACTTTCGTGACCAGATCGCGCTCTTTTTTCCCACGCTCCACATTCGGTCCCATGGCATCGAGTATTACCCGGCTGGTCGCCGCGGCCACCAGAACCCCCTGACGGGGTGGCTCCGTGAGTTGCATCTCATGGGCACGTTGGCTGACGCGAAACGATTCCCCGAATGCGTCTGGCGCTGGGACCGTCTGCGAGTGGCTGAGTTCATACGAAGCTTGATGAGTTGCGATGGAACCATCTCCTCGATGGAAGGCTATCCCCGAATCGAGTTCGCCGTGGCCTCGGAAGGACTCGCCAAAGATCTTCACCACGCACTCGTACGGTTCGGAATCGTCGCGAAGCTATGGAAAAAGAAGGAGCGTTGCTGGCGAGTTGAGATCACTGAGCCGGCGTCCGTTGAACGATATCAACAGGAGATTGGCTGGATCGGAGAGAAGGCGTCCCGCTCCAAGCGATTCAACGACCCGCGACGGAGCAATCTCGGTCTAATGCCAAAGCAAATCTGGGGCGATATTCGCGAGTCGGCGCAGGCCAGTGGTCTAACCGTTACAAAACTTGGGGTGCTGGCCGGAGAAAGGGGCGCGGGGCAACGAAGCTTTAACCCTCACCGCCATAGGGGCATCAGCCAGGGAAGGCTCGCGCTTTGCCCAGATGTCCTTCAGGACCGGCGGCTTTCACAGTTGGCGAGCGACCAGATTTATTGGGATGAAATCGTTTCCATAATCCCTACAGGCGAGCATCAGGTGTACGACTTGACTGTTTCGGAAACAGCAAACTTTATCGCCCAGGACATCCTGGTGCACAACACGTCTCTGGCCCTCAACATCGCACTCCACGCAGCCCTCGAATCGAAAAAAGCGATCGCCATATTCAGCCTCGAGATGTCCAAGGAGCAGCTCACTGAGAGGCTGCTCACCGAGCAGGCGCAGATCGACGCTCAGCGATTGCACCGAGGCCTGCTGAGCGAGGCCGAGTACGACAGAGTGTCAAATGCGCTCGGTCCTCTCGGTGAGGCCGCGATATTCATCGATGACACTCCGGCGATGGACGAGCTGACCCTTCAGCTCAAAGCGCGACAGGCGAAGATGCGGCACAACATCGACCTGATCGTGGTCGACTACCTGCAGCTCATGCACGGGCGGTCGCGCGGCGATGACAACCGGGTACAGGAGGTGTCCTCAATCTCGCGCGCCCTCAAAGGCCTGGCTCGCGAGCTTCGAATTCCTGTGATCGCCATCTCGCAGCTGAGCCGTGCGCCTGAGCAGCGTCCCGACAAGCGCCCGATCCTGAGCGACTTGAGAGAATCGGGCGCGATCGAACAAGACAGTGACGTTGTAATGTTTCTTTATAGGCCAGAATACTACAAATCCGAAGAGCGGCCGGGAATTGCCGAAGTGATCATCGCCAAGCACCGCAATGGCCCTACCGGCACCATCGAGCTCAAGTTCCGCCGCGACCACACCCGCTTCTACAACTTGGAGACCCGCCGGCCCGAACCCGGTACTGAATAAACAGGATGGTCATCATCCTAGTCGGCGGCCAGTGGGGCGACGAGGGCAAAGGCAAGGTCATCGACTTCCTCGCGGCGAAGGCCAACATGGTCATCCGCTCCCAGGGCGGCAACAACGCCGGCCACACCGTCATCACCGAGGACGGCGAGTTCAAGTTCCAGCTCATCCCCTCGGGCATTCTCTACCCCGGCTGCACCTGCATCATCGGCAACGGTGTAGTCGTCGACCCGATCGTCCTCCTGCGCGAGCTTTCCCAGCTCCAGGAGCGAGGCATCCAACCCAAAAACCTGATCGTGAGCGAGCGAGCCCACATGGTCATGCGCTACCACCCCCTCTTCGACCGCCTCGAGGAGGATGCGCGTGGCGACGACCGCCTCGGCACTACCTGGCGTGGCATCGGCCCCGCCTACGCCGACAAGATCCGCCGAATCGGCTTCCGCATCGGCGACCTGCAAAAGGAAGGCTTCATGCGCAAGAAGCTCTCTTTTGTGGTTGACCAGGTGAAGAACCCGATACTGACCAAGCTCTACGACGCGGAGCCTTACGACTGGGAAAGCATGCTCGGCGAGTACATGGGCTACGCCAAGCAGCTAGACCCTTACATCAAGGACACGTTTCCGATGATCCAGGACGCCCTCGACAGCGGCGCCAACATCTTGCTGGAGGGTGCCCAAGCCACCATGCTCGACCTCGACTTCGGCACGTACCCCTACGTAACGAGTTCAAACCCCACCGCGGGGGGCGCCCTCACCGGAAGCGGCATCGCCCCGACCAAGGTTGACCTCACTGTCGGCGTCTTCAAGGCTTACGCGTCGCGTGTCGGCTACGGCCCCTTTCCATCCGAGCTCCTGGACGGCGTCGGGGACCAAATCCGCGAGCGCGGCCACGAGTTCGGCACCGTCACCGGCCGCCCACGGCGCATCGGCTGGTTCGACTCCGCAGTCGGGCGCTACGCGGTGCGCATCAACGGGGTCGGACGCGCCGCCCTGATGCGCCTCGACATCCTCGACGAGCAACCACTGCTGAAGATCTGCACGGCCTACGACTTCCGTGGCGAGCGGCAGAACCACCCGATCGCGAACATCTCGCACTACAAGCACTGCATCCCTATCTACGAGGAAATGCCCGGCTGGGAGACGCCCATCGGCGCCGCGCGCTGCTGGGACGACCTGCCTACGAGGTGCCAGGACTATATCGAGAGGATCGGCGAGCTCATCGGCGCTCCCATCGACCTCATCGGCACCGGCCCGCGTCGTGACCAGTTCGTCACTCGGGGCCACAAGCTTTTCGACTGAACCGGGTCGGGCCCGGCTTTGTAACCAAACCGCCTCCCGCGGTGTCTTGATAGGTGTGGCCCAAGTCGTGACGGCAGGCGGGGAGAATTCGCTCTTCGAGCGGGCCCTCGCAGGGGATGATGTCGCGTTCGAATCCTTGATCGGCCCGCTGGTCGAGCCCGATGGCCCTCGGCCGCCAAGGGCCGGATCTATCGATTTCTATCTCGACCTTCCGGTGGAGGAGGCACCTGGTCGCACACGGTGGCCAAGAGGAAGCTCCGTATCGAAGTCGACCCTTCGACCAGCTACCGTCCAACGTCCGATCAGAGATTCGCGCACGCGCCGATGAGCTCGCCGGCACCCGCGGCCTGGCCGCCGTCGACGTGAAGTTCGCCTAGGTCTTGACGATCCGAAGGTTGGCCTCGCGCTGGCGCAGCCTGCGATTCCTCTGCACGCGCTCGGACCCAAACGATGCGGCCCACAGCACCATTACCAGTACGGCCATCACCGCCTGCGCCCCCGCGGCGGTCAGGAACGCGGCCTCGATCCCATAGCCCCGAACCCGCAAAGCCACCGACAGCAGGCCGGCACAGAAGCCAAGCACGGGCCGGATGGTCCAGGACGCGGGGAGGTAGCGTTTGTCCGCCAGCAGCATCGCGACAAACCAGAGCGGTCCGCTGTCCAGGTGCACGACGTACTCCCAACGGTAGGCCACGATCGCGAAGACGGCGCCAACGAGGAAGCCGATTGCGACCGCGAAGCTCAGGCGCCGCGCGTAAGCCAACCACGCCATGCCGATGCCTACCGCCAGCAAAGAGGTCGCGAAAACAGGCCCCGCGACGTTGCCGACATACAGAGTGATGGAGTCGTATGAGCTCGGAAGTGAAGGTGCTGTAAACCACAATGCGATCGGATCGGGAAAAAACGACCTGTGGCTCGCCGGGTTGACGTAAACCAAGGGCGCGCCTCCGGAGACGACTGCCAGGCCGGCAAACGCAAGGAGGCCCGTCTGGGCGCGGATCGCGGGGATGTAACGAGCCCTCAGCAGCTCGAGGATGACCGCCGTGGCTGCGACCGCGATCGCGATCCCGAGCGATGACCCAGGTCCCACCAGCGCCACACCGACGAGGGCGGCGATCAAAGGGCTCGGATGTGGACGCGGTACATCGTGCCGCCAGACGAACCGCGCAAACAGAATCCCGGCGAGCCCCAGCGCGATGGCGACCAGCAGCATCTCGAGGGCTGGGAGCCGGAACAGGATGAGGCCGGCCGCGACCATCGGGGCCAGTGCGATGCCACTGATCAAGTCGTCGGGAAGCGAAGCCGGGCTGAACGCTGCCCGGTCGAGCCAGGCCGCGGCGCTGTGCAGCCAGGCTTTGGGACGAGCCAGCACTCTGGGATTGTAGGCAATCACCCCCCAGGGCGCGGTTTTGTGCTGTCACGGTCTCCCCCCGCCGGCCCACCGGCTTGGGTGATAATCGGCACGCTCGTGTCGCCTTCTCCCCAACGTCTTGTCGCGACGCTTGTGGCGCTACTGGCCTGCGGGTGGGGCGGCTCAGCGGCGCTGACCATGCAAGTCCGTGCCGGGGACGTGGCCGCCCTCTCGCGCACTCTTCCTGCTTCGACTTGGGTCGCTTTGTCGCCACTGCCCAATCAAGGCGAGAGCGCGATCTTTGCGCTCGGCGTCAATCCGTACAACAACGAGGTCGTGATCGCGGGCAGGTCGGATGGCGCATTGCTCCGGAGCGCTGACGGAGGATCGACATGGAGCGTGGTGCACGGCCCCGGCCCTTCGGTCCTGACCATCGCGTTCAGCCCTTCCAAGACAAGCGGCCTCGTGCTCGTGGGTCTACGCGGCGGGGGCGCCGTCGCGAGCAAGGACGGGGGGGTCACATGGGGACCGGTGACCGGCTTGAGCGGCCGCAGCGTCCGGGTTTTCGCTTTCGCGCTCACCTTTGTTGTTGCCGGCACCGACCACGGCGTGTTCTCCAGCGTCGACGGCCTGACCTGGAGGCAGTCCGGCCTACCGAACATAAGCGTCGGAGCGCTGACTGTCGCCGCTGTCCACGATCCGGTGCGTCTGGTCGCCGGGAGCAACGCCCCGGTGCGTGGCGGCCCGCTCTTCCAGAGCATCGATGGCGGTGTCACGTGGGTCCAGATCAAAGCCGGGATCAGCGGCAATGTCATCTCATCTTTGGCCGCCGGCCCGCTGCCGCCGACGAGCACGATCAGGCCGCTCGTCGTGGGCACCAACACCGGCCTTTTCACGTCCACCGACAATGGCGTCACTTTCACGCCTATCAGTGGTGGCGGCCTGCTGCCGTCGACCGATTACACGCAGATCGCGTTCGTCACCACCCATTTCGACCGCTTCTATACCGCGAGCGATGGCGGCGGTTCGGCGTCGGGCGGACTGTGGCGAACCCGTGACGCGGCCCGTCATTTCGCCTCGCTGGCGCCCCCGCTGTCGTCGGTTACTGCGCTGGCGGTCTCGAACGACGAAACCCCCATCCTTTATGTGGCGACGTTCCAGCCCGCTGACCAGGTCGCAGCCCTCTGGGCCTATTCCGACACGGGCGCCGCTCCACAGGGCGCACCGACAACGCCGACACCAATCGCCAGCGGCAGCCGCACCAGCCCTCCGGCAGCGGCTGGGGCCTCAGGCATCGGCCAGTTCCTGCTCTCCGCTCGAACGCCGTACATAGCCATTGGCCTGGTTGCGCTCATCGTCATATTGATCGCCGTGATCTCCCATTTCCGCAGCCGGCGCGGATAAGTCACTAGACTCCCACGAGTTGACCGATCCATACGAGCGTCTACGCCAGCTCGACATCACGCTCCCAGCTCCGCCGGCCCCGGTGGCGTCGTACGTGCCCACCGTGCTCGTCCCGATTGGCGATGGGAGATCGCTCCTCTACATCGCCGGCCAGGTGTCCACGCTCGACGGCCAGCGGCTGACGGGAAGATGTCCAGTCGAGGTGAGCGTCGAGGCAGCCCAGAAAGCAGCTCGCGCGTGCGGGATCAACCTGCTGGCGCAGATGGAGGCGGCCGCCGGCCTTGCCAACGTCGAGCGCGTCGCTCAGTTGATTGGATTTGTGCTGTCGACCCCGGAGTTCGGCGATCAACCCAAGGTCATCAATGCTGCTTCGGACCTCCTGATCGAGGTTCTGGGCGAGGCGGGCAGGCACTCCCGAGCCGCGCTCGGAGCCAGCTCGCTTCCGTTCTCCGTCACGGTTGAGATTGCCGCGGTGGTAGTTGTCCGCGCCCGCTGAACCGAAGCCGGTGGGCGCGCGCCGGCCTCGACTGCTCCTCATCGGCAGCATCGTCTACCTGGCGCTGATCTTCGGGGTCATGTTGTGGCGCGGCATATCGATCGAGCCCGAGTGGGTGCTCCTCGTCCTACTGCTCATCGCAGTGGCGCTGGGCCGCGGCAGGACTTTCATCGCCGACTGGACTCCCTTCCTCCTGTTGTTCTTGGCCTACGAGGCCATGAGGGGTTTCGCGGCGAAGACGAACTTCCAACCGCATGACTTCTCGGGATTGGAACGCTGGCTATTCGGTGGTGCGATTCCCACCCTGGTCCTGCAACACGCGTTCTACCACCCCGGAGTGGTCGGGCCGCAAGACATCGTCGCGATGAGCTTCTACTTCATGCACTTCGTCCTGCCGATCGTGGTCGGGTTCATCTTCTGGGTCACCAGCCGCGAGTACTACTGGCGATTCGTCGCCGCTCTTCTTTTCTTGAGCTTCCTCGCCTTCGCGACCTATCTCTTCTGGCCCAGCGCTCCGCCCTGGTACCAGTTGCACGACGTGGTCAAGATCAACGATTACACGGTTCGCGCGCTCTGGGGATACACCCTGGTCACACCGATCTACCACAGCTTCAATCCGAATCCTTTTGCCGCCTTTCCGTCGTTGCACACGGCTTATCCAATGCTGGCGGCGGTCTACGCGTGGCAGCGGTTTCGGTTGCTGTCAGTGGGATTGGTGCTTTGGACTTTGGGAGTGATCGTCTCGGTCGTGTATCTCGGCGAGCACTACGTCGTTGACGCGCTGGCGGCCGTCCTCTACGTTGCCGCGGCGACGGTGACTGTCGAAACCGTAAGCCGCCGGCGAGCGCGTCGGGCTACGCCTGCCACACCTTCCGCATGATCGAGCGGGCCAACTTGTCGGGGTCGTGGTGAGAAGGGATGCGCACGTTCACCACGTCGGCTCCGATGAAGCGAACCTCAGGGTGGTGGGTGGAGTCCTCGGGCCGGAAGATCACCTGCGACTGGCCGCCTGTGGGGGTGTGGGAGTTGTTGGAGTTGACGAGCACGAAATCGAACAGGTTGACGCCGATGTGCTCGTGGAGCACGCGCAGGTAGTCGTCGACGTCGTAGCCCTCGGTCTCTCCTTCTTGAGAGGCAAGGTTGCAGATGTAGACCTTGAGCGCGGGCGAGGCTTTGATCGCCTCGACCATGCCCTCCACGAGCAAGTTGGGGAGGATCGAGGTGTACAGGGAGCCGGGACCGATCACCACCAGCTCGGCGTTCATGATCGCCTGCAGAGCCTCAGGGTTCAGCAGCGCTCCGTCTGGCTTGAGGAACACCTGGCTGATCGGCGCATTCTGCTTTGGAATCTTGGATTCGCCCTCCACCACGTGGCCGTTGATTGAGGCGACGAGGGTGACGTCCTGCAGAGTTGAAGGGATGATGGTGCCCTTGACCGCCAGCACCTTGCCGGATTCGCGCAAGGCGCGCTCGAAATTTCCTGTCACATCGGCCATCGCCATGATGAAAAGGTTTCCGAACGAGTGGCCGTCGAGCGACCCCTCCTTGAAGCGATGGTCGAAGAGCTGTTTCATCAGGGGCTCCGCGTCGGCCAGCGCGATGAGGCACTGTCTGAAGTCCCCCGGTGGAAGGATTCGGTACTCGTCGCGCAATCTGCCTGAGGAGCCGCCGTCGTCTGCCACGGTGACGATGGCCGAGAGGTTCGAGGTATAGGCCTTGAGCCCGCGCAGCAGCGAACTGAGCCCGGTGCCGCCGCCGATGGCGACGATGCGAGGACCGCGACTCTTCAATCGGAACGCGTGGATGACTTCGACCATGCTGCTGGAGCCATTGCCGGGAAGGAAAGGACCGAGGACCGACTGCGTGAGCTTCAAGTAGCTGAAGATCAAGATCCCGATGCCCACCGTGGCGAAAATCAGCGCGCGAACCGGGTACGGCCAAAACTGGAGGGTTACGTAATAGAACTCGTGTGGTAGCTCGAGCGTGCTGTAAGCCGCTTTTAGCCCGTAGGCGAATCCAAGGACCAGCACCAGCTCGGCGAACATGAGGAGCAGAAGCCACCGCTTGATCTCGAGACCAGGCGTTAGCCACCGAAGCAGTCGCGTCGTGGATTGGAGCCTTGTGGCCATCTACCCCGCTTGCTGGAACGGATTCAAAACGTGCACGGTTACTGTGAACTACGCTTCAATTGAAGTATGGGGACTTTGCGCGGCATACGTCGGCTGATCCGGCTCACCGCTGTGGCCCTCGTCGTCGGCGCCGTGGCCACAGAGCTGGCCAAGCCGGAGGAAGAACGGAACTGGCACGGTCGGGTCCTCGGAATCGTGCCTTATGACTTCAGAGTCCCATCGTGGGACAAGGTTCGCGACGCCTACTGGAATCCATCTTCTGATTCACTGCTGAGTGACAGGGTGTTCGGGGTCGGCTGGGCGATCAACCTCTACCGGGCAAAGGGCCTGCTTGAGGCTGGCTTCGAGAGGCTCATGGGGACGCCGCCTCCGCTCTCGATTCGAATGACCTCGCGCCCGCTGTCCCGCCGCTCCACTGTGAGGGTGCAGGACCGGGACTAGCCTGTGGATTGCCGGCGGGTGGCGGCGTGGCCCCCGCGGCGAATCGAGGTCGCCCCGCTGTGATCGCTCAGGATCGCGGGCTACCTGATGGATCGGCTCCATCCTGGCGACGGGACCGCGGTAGGCGACCAAAGCTTGCCTGGGGACAGACTGTGGATAACAAACCTGGCAGGAGGCCGCACCGAGCACAGCAGAAGGGGTATGTCCGGCGGCATCCTGAGGGGGGACCTCCCCCTCAAACTAGAATAGGCGGCCCGGTCTGTTGGGGAGTGGCGCAACGGTAGCGCAGCTGACTCTGGATCAGAAGGTTGAAGGTTCGAATCCTTCCTCCCCAGCCAATTCGCCATTTTGCCTTGCGGAGGGCCAAGGCCGACCTCTCCCGAATTGGAAATCGGTCGCTTGGGGGAGTTCGAAAGTGCCAGAACTCGACCAGCTCGAGAGCCATCTTCGTTGGTCGCAGAGCGTTCTGCAGCAGTCGCGGAAGCCACACCATCCCGAATCAGGTTGAAGGGCTGCCGTAGGTTGACCGCGAGCTCGCCTTCCTTCCACGACGCACTCGAGACCATAAACTCGAGCAGCCGGCGCTTCTCCTTGGGCTCCTGCTCGAGGAAGAGTTGGTGGGCATCACTGGCAAGTTCCAGCAGTTGGATGCCGTCTTCGATGTAGCTCTGGTCGGCGTCCTGGTGGACTTGAATGTTGCGCAGGATTCCGTCTTGTTCGCGTCGCCACTCGGCTGCCTTGCGGTCGAAGAACGCGGCGTCGATCCTCCCGTCGAGCTTATCCAGATACATGGCGTCCAGGCGTGTCTGAATCTGGTCGTAGTTAGCCTGCAAGCGGGCGACGGCCTCGTCGCGCTCGTGCTTCTCGTCCGCATGGCTCTCGCGTAGCGCCCCGGCGACCCACTCGACGACATCGCTGTCCAGTGCCATGCCCTTGAGGAGCCCAGCGAACCGCTCCGCGAGTACCTCCTCGCGTGTGTATGGCTCCGGGCACTTCTGCTTGTAGCCGGTGCAGTGGTAGTAGACGTAGCGCTGCTTCTTGATCTCGCCCACGAATGAGCAGCCACAGTGACCGCAAGACACCAACCCCGAGAAGGCGAAGTTGTGCTTGACAGAATGCGGGCCTTTGGCGCAGCGACCGTCGAGCCGTTGCTGCACGGCTTCCCACAACTCTCGCGAGACCAGTTGCTGGTGCACGCCCGGATACTCCCTGCCGGCCCATCGGAATCGGCCCATGTAGATGGGGTTACGCAGGATCTTGTGGATAACCGACTTGCTCATCGCCATTCCCGAGCGGAACCTCAGGCCCCATTCGCGCGCGAGCTGGGTGAGCTCTTTGAGGCTGTGGTTGCCGGTCGCATAGTTCTCGAAGAGCCGGCCCACCAGCGGCGCAAAGTCGGGATCGGGTTCGATCACCCGCTTGCCAGTGGGGCCGTCGATGTTGCGATAACCGATCGGAGCCCAGGATGGATAGAAACCCTGCTCGGCCTTCTCGCGCATTCCCTTCTGAGTCTCCTCCGAGAGGTTGTCGATGTAGTTCTTGGCCATCAGGACCTTGATCCCGTGCATGAACTTCTCGGTTGACCGAGAGCCTGGCGAGAGGGCCACGTTCTCTTTGACGAAGTGGATCTCGAGATCGAGGTCGTCGATGCTGACCCAGTCCTTGAGGTTGCGGTAGAGCCGGTCGGTCTTTTCGACCAGTAGCACCTTGCACGACCGGGTCCGCCGGAAGAACGTCAGCATTGCATCGAAGTTCTGCCGTCCTGTTCTCTTGGCGGTTTCAACGTCGATGAATTCGCGGACGACGGTTAGGTTTGCGTTCCCCGCGTGCTCATGCAAGAGTCGGAGCTGAGCCGGAATCGAGAAGCCCTCCTTCTCCTGCTCCTTCGACGACACGCGCGCGTAGATGATGGCCTGCGGCTTCGAAGGTGCAGATGGATTTCTCATCGTGTCCGTTCTCTTTGTTGGCCGACCGCGATCTTACTCGCCTTCAAGAATGCGTTCTGAAATCGTCAAGCGGCAGTTCGATCGCGGTCAATACCGAGGGCTCGCTGCTTGGCCTTCCATTCGAGCAAGACGCGAAAAAAGCCACTCATGTTTTCGGCGATTACGCGCGCGTCCTCTTCTGTGAGTGGTCGCGTACTGCGCCGGCTCCAGAGGTCGAGCGTTCGTGCCAATCGCTCGTCGGCTAGAGTCTTGGCGGAAACCAACTCTGGGCGACCTCCGGAGCGATGCACGGTGCCGGGTTTGATTGGAGGCTGCATCGCTTACTCCGAACCACCCGACACATGGCGGGAGACGCGTCGTAGGTAGTCGCCGAAGAGTGGCACCGTGAAGCCGAGACGGCCGCGCTGGGGACGGTAAATGAGGCCTTTGTCCCGGAGTCGGACGATCAGCTGCTGAGCGGTCTGGTTGGGCAGCCTGGTCAGCTTGAGTACGTCGTGGATCTGAGCCGATTCACCCGACGCTGCCATAGCCCGCAGCAGTGAGCGCTCGGTGCTTGAGGTGCGCGCCAGGCGTGCCTCGAAGAAGGCCTGGTCGAGCGCCTCCAGGATGGTCGGCCGGTGTTGATCGAAGTCGGCCTTTTTAATCCTGTGCGGCCACTCGACCGCATCCCAGAGCAGGGCGCCGATGAACTGAATATGAAAGGCGTAGGAGCCGGTTACCTGAAGAACCGCTCGAGCCATGTCAGCATCGAACTTGCGACCTGAGAGCTCAAGTGGTCTGGTGAAGGCGAGCAGGTCCTCGGGAGGACGAAGCTGGCCGAGTTCCTCCGCTTGGAACATCCGCTCGCTGTAGCTCTTGGCGCGGGCGAGATTGTCGGTCAGGGTGGGAAGCCCGCAAAGGACCAGCATCACCGGCAGACCCTCCCGCTGGGCGCGGGCAAAAGCGGCCAGGAACAGACCGAGCGGAAACTGGCGATGGTTGGTCGAGTCGCGCAGAAGATGGGCCTCGTCCCAGCTGAGGAGGACGCCTGGCCGGCCGGCGGCGGTCGCGCTCTCGCAGGCGAGTGTGAGCGAAGTGAACAACTGCTCCTCAAGCATTGGTACTCGTCCAGGCCGACATCTGGGCTGGACGGCCACGGTCACGCCGGCGAGAGAAATCGTGAAACTGCCGAGCAGGTCGAGTGCTTTTCGCGCCACCTCCTGAGATCGCTGTTTGAAGGCGAGCGCGCGCGAACTCTGTTCGACCGCTCGCCGACAGTCCTCCACCAGCGCCTGTCCGAAGGTGGCCTCCTCTTGCAGGTGCTCGTTGCACTCTCGCCCGATAACGATCCAGCCTGCCTCCTCGGCGAGGCGGCCGTAGCGCTGCAGGAGCACGGTCTTTCCGACCCCGCGCAATCCGGTCACGCGAACATTGCGGGGTAGGCCGGGAAAACCGGCCAGGTACTGCTTGAAGCGAGCCAGCTGCGGCGCCCGATCGGCCAGGTAGGTCGGCTCCAAGCCCATCCCGGGCCGAAATGGGTTTGGTGACAATTGATGACGGTCAAACGTCATCATTCGTCATCAATCCCTCCTCGAGTGGGGTCAAGCGCTTGACCCTGGAGCACTCTCGATGCGTGCGAACTCCGGCGTCACCCTGACGTTCAAGCCACCTGGCCTCCACCCGGCCGGCGTTCCCACCACAACGGCTTGCCAATGCAATCAGCGATCGCTCGCTCGTGGGGCAGGATGGGCGCCAGCTGGTTGAGAGGAGCCCGCCTCCGGAGCTTGGTTACCTGGTCGGGTGGCGCTTCCGCGGCTCGAATCTCGACCGGTAGCCAGATCGCTCCCAGCGGACCCCAGTCCCGCAGCCGATAGGCGGTGGTGGTCCAAAAGCTGCAGCAGCTGTCGTGGCCGAATCGCGGCCGCTCGCGCCAGATGGTGTGCTGAAGCTTGTCCTCACGGTCGTCGGTGGGGACGACGAAGAGGACGTGATGCAGCTCGGCGTCGCGGTAATGCTCGAAGTGGCCGACGTAGGAGCCGACCTTCTGACGCAGGCGAGCCAGCGACTCAGTCGCCCGGTCCCACTCCAGGTCGAACAGGATGCGGCCGCCGGCCGCCAGATAGACCCCACAGCCGTCCGGCGTCGGGACCGGCGACTTGTACTCGCGGGCGGTCGACCGGCGCTCGGCCCGGACGTGCTCTTCGCCGTACCAGACGAGCAGGCCCTCATCCATGCACTGGCGGCTTTGCGTGATCATGGCGACGAAGAACTGGTTGGCCTCCAGGTCGTGGGTGGCATGCCAGCAGTGGTCGCGGGCATCGTGGCTGCGTTCGACGTAGTCCCGGGGATCGTCACCGTGCCAGTTGGCGAGCACCCGTGCCCCGCGGGCGGAGATCAGGAGCAGCGAATGACGACGACGAACGCCTGGGGTTTCGATGACTTTCCAGCGGTAGATGAGACCGAGATCTTTGAGGTGCTGAAGTCTCATCTGGCAGGAGCGGAGGCTGGGGAAGAAGAGCTCTTTGATCTGGAGGGTGTTCAGGTAGCGGTAGTCGTGGAGAGATTGGAGGATGAGCAGGTCGCGTTGGTTGAGAGTTCGATGCAGACGGCTGAGCTGAGCTTGAGTGGGATGAGACTCGGCTTGAGGAGGAAGGTCTCGCAGGATGATCGGATGAGTTGGGATGAGAGACTGTCCTGGTCCCTGTGACGGGCCGAATTGAGTTCGGAAGGCCCTCGCTTCGTCCTTCGCTTCCTGAGGCGCAGGTCGCAGCGAATCCCCAGAAGCGAAGTCCGGAGCGAACTCGAGCTCATCGCCGGCGTTATCTAGGACGTCCTCGAGCGCGTCTGAGTGCGACGGCATCATTGACTTCGGCTTCCGAAGCCGCTGGCCGATTCCATGCAACACATCGATCCAGCCGTGCGTTGACCAACGGTCTTCCTGGGCGATCGTCCGATGGCACTTTCGAACTCGGCTGCGTGCGCACGCCGTACGCACGCAGTGCGCACGCTGCTCGGTATGCATCGACTGCGGCGGGGGCCGGAGTCTGACCCCCGGCGCAAACGTGCCCACACCTGATCGTGCCTGGGGGCCGGCCATCGGCCTGAGTCGACTTCGAGTGTGGAGGACGAGATCGCCTTCGGCCGACCCCTGTATTGCCACTCGGCTCCGCGCCGAGGGCCCCGGGTCTTCGAATGCCGAGGGCGTGCCAACAAGCTCTATTGCTTCTACTTATTCACAATGTGGACGATTCGTGTCCTTGA
>DATLRQ010000155.1:0-2553 GCA_035534555.1 Candidatus Micrarchaeaceae archaeon | reverse complement strand
ACCGCCGGCAGGCACCACATGATGTCGCCGCGCTGTTGCGTGAGCACGCAGGGGAAAGTCTTTGCCCTAAACGGTGGTCACCCGCCAACCACATCAATTCTGGAGGTGGTGAGGTGCAGGTAATCCATGAGCGTTGCGCAGTGACTCCGGCCGTAAGTCACATCCACTTGAGCCACCATTAGAAGAATGGTTCCGGAAGTGTCCACCCAATACGGAGACGACAAGGATCTCCGCGCACGCCAAAGGCTCTGGGCGATTAGCAAGCGAGAACCGCATTTCGCTCTGTACGCGTGGGTGCTTGAACTCGCCGGCCTTGCTGGAGGAGAGCGAATTCTAGAGGTCGGCTGCGGGAATGGCGAGTACTTGGCGCGGGTGAATGCCATCGGTATCGACATTTCTCTCGGCATGCTCGCCGCGGCTAAGCAGCGGGCGAGCGGACCGCTGGTTTGCGGCGACGCCGAGAGTCTGCCCTTCGTCGAATCCGCCTTCGACGTAGTACTGGCTCCGCACATGCTTTACCACGTCTCGAATCGGCTGGCCGCTGTACACGAACTGCGGCGAGTGCTCAAGGGAACGGGTACCTGTGTCGCTGTGACTAACGGCGAGGATAACCATCAGGAGATGGTCGAGCTCGTGGAGAGAGTTGTCGGGCACGGGTGGGGGTGGCGCCGCTTGGCAGTCTCTGGCTTCAGCCTTGAAAACGGCGAGGCTCAGCTCCGAGCTGGGTTCGACGTGGTGGAACGAGTCGACTGTCCGGCAAGTGCGTTCCTGGTCACCGATGTCGATGCACTCGCTGCATATCTCGCGAGCATCGGAGATCTTTACGAGTCGCAAGTCTCCCAGTGGATGAATTGGGACGAAGTAGTTGAAGAGTGCAGGCGGAGGGCAGCACTTGTCGTCGATGCTGAGGGTGCATTCCGGATCTCGACATCGATCGGAGCGTTTGTTTGCCGATAAGGTCGCACCCCCCAGAGTGGGCCTGTGGTGCGTCTCATTGCGAACCGTCCCGGTTTGACAGCAATTTGGAAGCACTGCCGTTAACATGGTGGACGTCCGCGCGGTGACCGCCGAGGAGCCCGCCGAGTCTCTCGTTGCACCTCACCGACCTGACGCGACGACCGGGTCGGAGCGCGCAATCGGAGTCCGCAGGTCGAGCCCGCGATGGGGCCGGGCCTGGTTGTAGTGCTCGAACCAGACAGTCAGGACGCGCTCAAGGTGGCGACGATTGAGGATCAGAAGCCAATCCAGACATTCCCGCCTGGTCGAGCCAATTTGGCGCTCCATGTGCGAATTCGCCCTGGGCGCCGCGATCGGAGCCTTGATGACGGCCATACCGTCGGCCTCGAACACCAGGTCGGAGCCACCGCCGTACTTGTCATCGTGATCGTGGACCAGGAACCGCGCCGGCACGCCCTGCTGGTTGAGCTCCCAGCTCACATTCCTGGCTTGCTGGCTCACCCACTGAGCGTCTGGCCTGTCGGTCACCGCGAACCAGATCACCCGCCTGGTCGCCAGCTCCATATATAAGAGGACGTACAGCCGCTTCAGGAGCACTGTGTCGACGCTGAGGAAATCGCTGACCTGTGGTGCGCACAAAGTCCGTTGCGATTCCATTCGCGCCCCGCGACGCGAAGCATGTCGGCCTGAGGCGAAGGCACCTTGGGTTGCTTGGCTACAACAACTGGCCGGGCTGAACTGTATGGTCCCCGCTCGTGCTCTTCGCGTCCATCTATTCGATCGTTCAGCTGATCGTGGGCACCATCGAACTCCACGGTCGCTCGTCCCAAGAACTGCAAATTGAGGTTCTGGCGCTTCGGCACGAGGTCGCCATCCTGCACCGCCAGGTCAAGCGGCCCGATCTCTTGCCAACCGACCGGCTGATCCTGGTCGCCCTCGGTCGCCACCTTCAGGCGGGCAAGTTGATGTTCGCGCCGGCCACGCTGCTGCGCTGGCATCGCGAGCTGGTCCGGCGCAAGTGGGCAGCATTCTAAAAGACGCCCCCGCCGTGGACGGCCACCGATCGCTGAGGAGATCCAGGCCTTGATCCTGCAGATGGCCGAAGAGAACCCGCGTTGGGGTGTTCGCCGCGTCAAGGGCGAACTGCTCAAGCTCGGCTCAAGGTCTCGGCCACCGCGATCCGCATGCTATTGCGAAAGCATCGCGTGCCCCCAGCTCCTCGTCGCACCGGCCCGACCTGGCGCGAGTTCATCCGGGCGCATGCCGCGGCGCCTATCGCGACCGACTTCTTCACGCTCGAGAGCGTGTTCCTGCGCACGATCTACGTCATCGTCATCCTCGAACTCCGATCGCGGCGTTTGCTTTGGGCCGACTGCACGACCAATCCAGATTCAGCTTGGGTCACTCAGCAGGCGCGGAACGTGGCTTACGAGCTCCAGGACCTCGGCGTCCCTATGCGCTTCGCCATTCACGACCGAGATGCCAAGTTCACATCCGGATTCGACGCCGTCCTCGAGTCCGAAGGGGTGGAGATCATCAGGACCCCATACCGCGCGCCTCGGGCAAATTCACATTGCGAGAGATCGATCGGGAGTG
>DATLRQ010000154.1:0-30920 GCA_035534555.1 Candidatus Micrarchaeaceae archaeon | reverse complement strand
AACGCGCGACGCGCGCCGTCACCGAACAACACAAACCGCACCTCGTCCGGCGCCCAGCCATCTGCCAAGGCGCGCCTCAATGAACGCGCCATCGCCTCGGCGCATTGATCAATTGGAAAGCCCGCGACCCCGGTGCCGACTGCAGGAATGCCGATTGTCTTCACGCCGATCTGGCGCGCCAGCCGAAATGCATGATCCATCGATGACTCCAACATCTCCGCGGATGTGGCTCCACCCAATGCCATGCTCGCCGCGTGAATCACGTGACGTGCGGGCAGCTGACCGCCGCCGGTCAGTGCCGCTTCGCCGACTTTTACCGGGCCATGCGCATCGCATTCGCGTTGGATCGTCGGTCCTCCTCGGCTCCTGATTGCACCCGCCACGCCGCCGCCAAGCAGCAGGTCGTTGTTCGCCGCGTTGACGATTGCATCAACGTCCTGGTCGACCAGGTCGCCGGCAATGATCACGATGCGTGGCGCATGCATTCCTCGACCTCAGCCACGCGTTCGTTCAATAGTTTGTTAGTCGCCTTTGCAATGCCTTTCACTCCCACCGATGAGATTGCGATCGACGCACACGCGGTGCCCCAAACGAGTGCATCTTGAAGACCACCGGGCTGGCCCCCCGTCGTGAGCCATCGGGCCAGCATGCCTCCAGCGAGCGCATCGCCCGCGCCCGTCGTGTCCACGACAGGCCGCGACGTCAACGCAGGCACCCGGATCACGCCGTACTCGGTGTAAGCGGCGAGGCCGAGCTCGGCTGACTTGATGACGAGACCTTGAAGCCACCACTGGCGCCTGAACTCCTCGGGGTCCTTTCCCCCAAGGGCTGCGAACTCCTCGTCGTTGCAGAAGAACCAAGCCGCTCGGCGTAGAACATCCCTCGCCTCAGGTAGGCGGGCGAGCACGTAGGACAGCATGGCGTCGGCGGCGAGCACCTTGGAGCTGCCGAGCAGGGCTGCCATGACCTGCGCCTGGCGGTCCGGCCGCATCGAACCCACGAACGCCCAACCGTCGAAACCGGTGGGCAGCACCGGTTCCCAGACGGCGTAGATGTCGTCACTGCTGCCGAGATCGACATTGCGTCCGTGCTCTTGGTGCGCTCGCCATCGATAGGTTGGCGCATCTAGGATCTGAAGCAGCTCGGTGTCGATCGGACGGCCGCTGAAAACACGAGCGACGCGCTTGGCTCCATCGACGCCAACTGGCGCCACGACCCTCACTGGGGCGATCAAGCTCGCCGCCAGGGCAAAGTAAACGGCCGAGCCTCCAAGCGTCTCCTCCACCTTGCCGAACGGGCCGTCCCTCGTATCGAGGGCGACCGAACCGGCCACGAGGAGCTGTGGTTGCTGCTCAGGCACGCCGCCCCGTTCCGCTGCTTGCGGTCACAACATGGCGCGCCTCGCGCATCCGATTCAGGAAGTCGGCAGGATCCCTGTAATCCTCGATCTCCATCCAGCTTCGGCCCAGCTCTTGGATGCCGTGCGCGTCCGATCCGCAGGCGGTGACCTTTCCGAGATCCTTCGCCAGCCTTGCAGCGGCCACATTCGCGGCTGCTTCGCACCACGGGTTGTACGTCTCGATGATGTCGATGCGATCGGCCAATTGAACTATGCGCTCGGGACGGAAGTTCGCTCGCCGGCGGTCAAGCGGATGTGGCAAGTAGGTGAGGCCGCCCATCCCGTGGATGAGATCCATCGCCTCCTCAGGCATCAGGTACGGAGCGACGCGTCCAGTGATGAAGAGTCCAATCACCTCTCCCTCGCGGGTCTTCGCCTCCTCGCCGACGATCGTCAGCTCCGGAGCGATGCGGGCCAGCTCGAGCGCGCCCTCGACCGTGTTGTGGTCGGTGAGCGCGATGCGGTCGAGCCGGCACTCGCGGGTCCGATCGATCAGCTCCTGGAGAGTGCTCTGGCCGTCATGCGAATAAGTCGAATGCATGTGAAGGTCGATCCGGAGCAATCCGATCCGGCCTTCCTAGCTCGCTGCTCTGGGCACCAGGTCCAGTTACCGCGTTGAGGCCGCTTCTCTGAGCATCCGCTCCCGAGCCTTGGCGAAAAGCGGGATCACCTCGCCGGGGCCGCGTCTCGAGCACGCCTGCTCCATCAGCGCCGACTGCGCGTGGTAGATGATCTCCATCACCTGCTCTGGTCGCCGTTCACGACCGAGACGGCCGGGTAGCTCGGGGTGCGCGTGGCGAAGGACAACAGTGAGCCGTGCCACCAGCCAGCCCGGCACTATCCGGATCTCCTGGACCAGGCATTCCTCGACCCAGAAGAGCAGCTCGTCCGACTCCTGCAGCAGGCGACGCGGCGTCATGGCAAGACGTCTCCTGCGATGCCAATGCAGGTCTCGTTCCTGCTCTTCCACAGTCTGCTGCAGCATGGCTTGCAACCCACTATATCAGCGGGTTAAAAGACCCCTGCTGCGTAACTGGCGGTCATGATGCGGCGAGCTTATTGCCCAGTGGATAGACGAGCGTTCGCCAGCTTCCGGCTGCTGGTATGAGATGCACCTGGCGATCGAACGTCCACTCCCTCCATTGCTGTCGGACGCGATAACGCATCACCATGCGCGCCACGTTGCTGTATGTCCGCCGGTGCAGCTGATCGGTCCAGCCTTCGACCACGGCAACGCTGACGACCTGCATGTCGAGGAGCTCGGTCTCAGCGTCCAACCTCGGCATGTCCCTGATGAATGCTTCCCGGTCGCCCCACGCGTGCTGGGCATCCTCGGCCAGCATCTCCCACATCTCCTCAAAGCGGCCCTGGGCATGGAGCTTCATGAACTGCCTCTCGAAGGTGGCCGGTGCGACCGACAGGGTGGGTGGGCGCTCCAGCTCCACGGTGTCAGCGGCAAAGCGCATGTAATCGTCTTCCGGCGCGGTCGCGAACTGCTCGGAAAACCACGCGAGCACCGCGGCGACGACCGGCTGACGGCGTAGCCGCCGAAAGAAACTCTTGACCATTGACGCTAGATGTAGTGTGATATCCCCAGACTGTATACAGAATGTGGATAACCCGCAAGTGTTTACACCCAAGCGGCCATCTTCGCCGAGCTCTGGCGATCCCTGGCAAGGTGGGTAGTTGATCCGCATCGGCGTTTCGGCCTGGCGGGTCGGTCCTCGACCCCAGCGACCTCAGCCGGCGGCTAGCCGGCGCACCACGGCCGCGACCTCGGTCAGCGGCAACCCGACTGGGCAGGCGGCGGACGCCGCCCGGAGATCCGCCTCCTCGCCTTCGACGTCGGACGACGCGTCGGCGAGCCTCGCATAGAGCCTCATATAGGAGGAGGCCAGATCCGGCAATCGCGTGTTGCCCAGGCGTCCCGCAGCCAGAGCGCACAACCCGCAATTGATGCAGCCGATGAGTCGCGGGTGAAGCTCGCGCTCCGCGGGTGTCAACGGTCGTATGCCGTCCGGCTTGTACATCTCGATCAGCGCTGGCAGCTGCGGCCGGGGCCGGGTCAACCGGCGCCGCGCGAGATGCAGGCCGTAGGCCCAGCCGAGCTTGGCGAGCGAGTCGGTACGGCCCATCAGCGGAGTCCTCTCAGAGCACCCTGCGCCAGCTCTTCTTGAGCCCAACCCGAATGCCCGAGCACTGGAGCGCGACCCAACCACGAGCCCTGCCTGAACTCTCGCACTGCATCGAAACGCTGCGAAGCGCTCCAGCCCAGCTGCCGGCCGATGATTTCAGCCGCCCGCATCAAGCATGCCGCGCCGGCGCATGGGCCGGCCGCGACCCCAACCCTCCGGAAGGCATCTGCGAGCGTGCGCACCTGTTCGTGGCGCGCCGCGTAAGCAAGCTCTGACTCGGTCAGTGGCTCGCACCGGCACACGATTCGCCCTGCATCCGATTTATCGAGCACGTCGGCGGCGCGCGAGCCGTGCCGGCTCTGAAGCCTGATCGCCGCCAATGCCGGGATTCCGAATCGCTGCCCCAGCTCCGCCGCGGGCTCCAGCTCTGCTTCGCTGCCGGGCAAGGGCCGCGCCGCCGTGGTGCAAGGCGCTTGGTGAGCGAGCTTGCGACAAACTGCGTCGCTGGTTTCTTCGGCCATCAACCTGTACATCGACAGCTTGCCGCCGGCGATGGTGATGAATCCCTCGGCACCGTCCGCCGAGTGGTCGATGACCTGGTAGCGCCGCGATAGCTCGTCCTCGTATCGCCGCCACTTGAACAAGGTCGGGCGCACGCCGGTCGTGGTCCTGACCGGCCGGTAGTCCCTGATGGCTGGGAAGATCCGCTCGAAGGCCTGGAGGAGGTAGTCCACCTCGTCCTCCGTGACGTCGACGGAGTCGAGGTCTCCATAGAAGTCGTCGTCAGTCGTGCCCAGCAGCGTGAAGCCGCCGTGCGACACCATCAACACATCGCGGCCGTCCACGGTCTCGGCACTGAGCCCGAAGTTCGAGATGCGGTGCGGGTAGACGAGGTGAATCCCCTTCGCCGGCCGCAGCTGCACATCGGCGCCGGCCATCCGACTCACCTCGGGCACCCACGGCCCGGCGGCGTTGACGACCACGTTGGCTCTGGATTCCGAGAGGCTTCCGTCGGCGGCGCGATAGCGGACGCCGATCACGTTCGCCCCATCCCGAAGCACGCCGATCACTCGCGTGTGGTTCAACGCCCGAGCACCGTTGGCCACGGCGTCCTGGACGTTGGCGAAGACGAGGCGGTGCGGGTCGACACCCCATTCCTCGAGCGTCACGGCGCCGACCAGATCGCTCGTGAGGCCCGGCTCGGCCTGGCGAGCCTCGGCCGCGCTGAGGCGAACGTGGGGGTTCGACTTCTTCAGCGGCTGAAAGCGGTCGTACACCTCCATCGCGGTCTCCATGCGCTCGATGTTGTTCCGATCGTGGGGGAGAATCGGGAGAAGGAACGCGACGCGGTAGACCATGTGGCGCGCGATCGTCACGATGTGACCCGCGTCCTCGCATGAGCGGCGAGTCGTGTCCCAATCGAACTCGAGGTAACGAGGTCCGCCGTGGATCATCCAGGTCGACGAGCCGCTGGTGCCTGCGCCCCAGTCGCCTTTCTCCAGGAGCAAGACCGACAGCCCGCGCAGCGAGAGATCTCGTGCAATGCCCGCGCCGGTCACCCCTCCGCCGATGACGCAGACGTCGTGCGCGCTGGGCGCGCTCACCAGGCGATCAAGTGGCCGGCCACCAAGTCAACTAGCGGCTTCGTGTTGCTTCTGGAACTCTTCGATGATCGCTTTGGCGAGGTGAGCGGGCATCTCGTCGTAGTGTGAGAACTTCTTTTGAAAGCTGCCGCGACCCTGCGTGATCGAACGGAGGTCGAGGGCGAAACGCAGCATCTCGTGCTCGGGCACGGTGGCGCGCACCTTCTCATATCCGTCGTCGGGTTCGGTGCCCAGGATCTTGCCGCGCCGCCCGTTGATGTCCGACATGATGGCGCCGAGATTCTTCTCGGGCACGCGGATGTCAGCTTCGACGATCGGCTCGAGCAAGACCGGCCCAGCATCGAGTGAGGCTTTGCGAATCGCCATTGAGCCGGCGATCTGAAAGGCCATGTCGTTGGAGTCGACCTGGTGGAACTTGCCATCGACCAGGGTCACCTTCACGTCCACCATGGGATAGCCGGCGACGACCCCCTTGCTCATGTTGTCGACGATTCCTTTCTGCACGGAGACCCGGAAGTTCTGCGGAATGGCGCCGCCGAAGATCTTGTCCTCCCAAATGAAGCCCTCGCCCCGCTTGGTCGGCGTCACCTCGATCACGCAGATTCCGTACTGGCCGTGGCCTCCCGACTGCTTGACGTGCCGGCCTTCGGCGCGGCTGTGCCCTGAGACCGTCTCGCGGTAGGCGACCCGCGGAGTCTGCGTCGTCGCCTCCACGCCGTACTTCCGCTTCAGCTTTTCCAGCGTGACGTCGAGGTGCACGTCGCCCAGGCCCGCGATCACGAGTTCGTGGGTCTCCTCGACCCGCTCGACATGCAGCGTCGGGTCCTCCTCGCTGAGTCGTGCCAGCCCGCTCGAGATCTTCTCCTCGTCGCCCCGCGCCTTGGGCGTGATCGCCACGCTGTAGGCGGGGCCCGGCAGCGTCATCGCCGGCAGGGCACCGCCGTCCTTCGCCCCCAGCGTGTCGCCGGTGAGCGTGTGAGCCAGCTTGGTCACCGCGCCGATGTCGCCGGCGTTGACCTCGGTGGTGGCGACGTGCTCCTTGCCTCGAGGAAAAAAGATCTGGGCCAGCCGCTCTTCACCGCCCCGAGTCACGTTCGCCAGGTGCATGTCCGCCTTCACGCTGCCGGCTGCGACCTTGAAATAGCTGACGCGCCCGAACTGGTCGCCGCCCGTGCTGAACACGAACGCCTTCACCGGCTTGTCGGGTTCGCCTTCCGCCGGCGGCAGCAGCTCGCAGATGGTGGACATCAGGGTTCGCACGCCAAGCAATTTCGTGGCCGAGCAGCAGACGACGGGCGCCACCTTCCCGGAGAGGATCCCCTCGCGAAGGCCGCGCTGGATCTCCGCCTCGCTCAGGGTCCCGGTATCGAGGTACTTCTCGAGCAGCGCGTCGTCGCTCTCGGCCGCGGCCTCGATGAGCTGGCCGCGAGTCTCCTCGACCAGCTTCTTCATGTCATCGGGGATCGGCGCCTCGCCACCCTTGCCGTCCGGCGTCGTCACGAAAGCTTTCAGGTGGAGGAGGTCGACGATCCCCCGAAAGTCGCTCTCGGCGCCGATTGGAAGGTGAAGGGGAAAGGGCCGGGGCACCAGTTGTGCGCGCATGGCGGCGACGACCCCGAAGAAGTCCGAGTTCTCCTTGTCCAGCTTGTTGACGACCACGATCCGGGGCTTGCTTGTCCGGTTGCAGTACTCCCACGCGACCTCGGTGCCAACGGGCAGCTGTCCACCCGCGCCCACCACGACCACCGCCCCTTCCGCGACCCTCAGGGCGCTGAGGACCTGGCCGGCAAAGTCGAAGAAGCCAGGGGCGTCGAGGATGTTGATCTTGTAGCCGTTGTGCTCGGCGAAGGCCACGCCGAGGTTGATCGAAATCTTGCGCTTGTGCTCCTCGGGCTCGAAATCGGTGGTGGCGGTGGCCTGGTCGGTCGAGCCCATACGGGGGATGGCGCCTGATGCGAACAGCATCGCTTCCGCGAGGGACGTCTTGCCGTCATGCGAGTGACCGAGCAGGACTACGTTCCTGATCTTGTCGGGCGCGAACTCAGCAGCCATCCACTCCCCCAGCACCTTCAGCGGCGACCGGCAGCATCAGTAAGTTTAGGGACTGCCGAGGCCAGGCCGGCCCGGGGATTAAGGGACGGTTGGCTTGGGTATGATCTGATACCTATGAAGAAGAAGACGGCATCCATCGAAGAGGTCCTGGCGGCCGTCGAAGCTGCCCGTGACAAGGTGATGGCCGACGAGGTCAAGTCCCTGACCAAGCTGGGCATCCCCAAGGCGATGGCCTACCAGATGATCGCGAGCAGGTTCCACCAGAAGGTGGGCAACCAGGAGGAGGCTGAGCCCGATCCGTTTGAGGGTAACGCGACCTCTTGGGAAGAGATCGGCTAACCGAGCTCTCTTGGGGGCGTGAACCGCGCCCGCCGTCTCGCTCGCCTGCTGCGCATCCTTGCTGACGTCATCGCCGAGCCCGGGCTGAGCCCGGCCGAGCTCGCCCAGCGTGCCGGCGTGTCGGAACGTACACTGCGCCGTGATCTAATCGATCTTAAGGGCCTTGGTTACGAGGTCTCGTACACCGGCGGCTATGAGGTCCAGGAGAACCTGAATTTGGAAGGTCGGTCTGCCCCGCGTTCGTTGATCCGCGTCTACGAGCAGCAGCTGGAGCTTCTCCGCAGCCAGCTGCCCAAGAGATTGGCCGCCCAGGTGACCGAAGAGGTCGACTCGCAGGCGCCAGCGGCCATTGCGTCCCTCTTTGCAGCCGCCATCCAACGCCACACCAAGGTCGGCAGATGAAAGCCCTCGTTCTCATCCCCAGCGGCGACTCGGATGCGGACTTCACCTATGCCACAGGATTCCCGGTCGAGACCGGCCTCTACATCCGGTTTGGCGCCGGTGATGACGTGCTGGTGGCGAGCCCGCTCGAGATCGACCGCGCGCGAGCCCAAAGCAAGACGACTCGCAAGCTGGGCTTTGCCGAAGCCGGCTACGTCGACCATGGCGAGTACGCATCGTGGCCACGCCTGGCCGCCAGGATGCTCCGGGAGAAGGGTCTCGAGGCGGCAACTGTGTCCCCCCGACTGCAGGCCGCCTATCTGGAGGAGCTCCGTTCGGCTGGAGTGGCGGTCGAGATCGACTACGAGCTTTTCGAGGCTGAGCGCCGGCACAAGTCTCCCGAGGAGGCGGGCTTCATTCGCGACGCACAGCGCGCTGCCGAGGCCGCGGTGACCGAGGTCGTCCGCCAGCTGGCGCAGGCTGACATCAAAGACGGGATGCTCTGGTCCGAGGGCCGGCCGCTCACTTCGGAGCGCCTCTATGCGCGGGCTCAGCTGCTGCTGGGCGAGATGGGCTTCAGCTGCCCGGACATGATCGTGGCCGGATCGCCCGAATGTGCGATGCCGCATTTTCGCGGCGAGGGGCCGTTACGGGCGAATGCGCCGGTGATCATCGACATCTTTCCATCAGGCCGGTCCACCCATTACCACGGCGACCTGACTCGGACTGTCGTCGTCGGCGCGATCCCCGATGAGATCCGGAGCATGCACGCGTCCGCTCTCCAGGCGCTGGATGCCGGCATCGAGTCCATCCGAGCCGGCGTTCTCAGCCGCGACGTCCACGGCGCCGTGTGCCAGGTGCTGGTCGACCGCGGGTACGGGACCACCACCAAGGGCTTTGAAGGCCCGGAGGCAGGGCCGAAGATGAACCACAGCACTGGTCATGGCGTTGGGCTCGACGTGCACGAGGCGCCATCCCTGCGGGGACCCAGCGATGAAACGCTCCAGCAGGGCGATGTGGTGACAGTCGAGCCGGGGCTGTACCTGCTGGGCCTCGGCGGCGTTCGCATCGAGGACACGGGCATGGTCACCGCGGGCGGCTTCGAGAACTTCACCAGGCTGACTCGCAGCCTGGACCCCAAGGACTACCTTTAGGCCGGTTTGGCTGCGGTGACAGATGGTTTGCGGCTCGAGCATGACGACCAGGTGACCGACTGCGTCTGTGCCCAGTGCGGAGCGCCCTACGAGAGCGTCATTGGCGTCCTTTACGAGGACGAGGAGGCGATCGCCATCTACAGGGCCGACCTGTTCGACCACTTTCATCGCGACCCAGAGCCAAGAGCCATCCTTTCGATCGCGGTGGGCGAGTGGGAGGACGGCACCGACCACTCGGACCGCTGCTCCGCCGCGATCGAAGCGTGGGCGGATGGCGACCGGGTGGGCATGGCTTTCAGCGATCGCGCGGGCTCGCCGTGGCAGGACCTGGACGTCGTGAGCTGGCAGCTGTCCAGCCAAGAGGCGGAGGCCAGCCCGTTGCGGGAGGCGTTCCTGCGCCTCGCCGACCACGTCGCTTGCCACGACCGGCGCCTGCGCAGAGTCCTGGCCCCGAGGTCGCCGGCGCCTCCTCCTTAGCGTCCCGCTGTAAACCCCCGCTTTACATCGGGTATGATGCCCCGATGTCTCGGGTGGAGACGCTCGGCCAGCGCATCCGGCGCCTCCGGCAAGACCGCGGCATGAGTCTCGCCAAGGTCAGCGGCGGCGATTTCAGCCGCGCCTTCCTCAACCAGGTTGAGCTTGGTCGAAGCCAGCCCTCAACCCGAGTCCTTCGAGTGATCGCGGGCCGGCTCGGAACCGAGGTCGACTACCTGCTGGAGGGGCGGCAGCCCGCGATGGAGCGCGAGCTCGCGCTCGAGAAGGCGCGGGTGCTGGTGGCCCGCGGCCACGCGCGCCGCGCGCTTGCCGCTCTGGCCGCGGTGGTCGAGTCGTTCGACTGGCCTCTCGGCACCGATGCGAGGCTCTGCCAGGCCGAGGCCTTGATCATGCTCGGGCACACCGAAGAGGCGGCCGAGGTGCTTTCAGCTGAGAAGCCTGTGATCGCGGCCCAGCACGACACGCATCGCCTGCAGCGCCTGCGCTCGCTGCTTCGAGGTGAGGTGTTGTCGATCGGCGATGGCGGCATCGAGAGCGCCGCGCACGCTCACCTGCGTTTGGCTGACAGAGCGCAGCGCGCTGCGAACAGCCACGACGCGCTGGAGCACTACCGCGCGGCGAGGATCCTGCTGGAGGTCAGAGCCTAGAGGCCAGCGTTTGTAGACGAGTTCCAATCGAACGTCGGCGGCGTGGTTGGGGTCCCAGAGGTGATCTCGAGGCTAATCACCTCGTGCTTTGTCAAGACGATCGTCTTCGGGTCTCCGGTGAAAAGTTGGGGTCCCTTCCCGTTGCTGGCGTCGATATAGGTGTACAGCTTCTCGTCGGGGGTTAGCGTGATGGTCGAAACGTGAGTGCTGTCGAGCGGCTGGGTCTTACCACCCCAAGCGCTCCAAACCGAGAAGAACTGGCCCAAGGTGAACTTGTCGCTGGCCGGAGACTCGATGTGGATGACGTCGGGGTACTGGGGGTGGACGTGCAGCCAGTAGTAGCAGCTGACGTTGCCTGCACTGTCGGTGACGATCCCGATCCCAGCGGGGATTGGATGGACGACTCCCTGGTCGATGATCTGGAGAGCGACGTGGTAGTGGACCTGGGTGTGCTCGAGCTGGTCGCAGGGAATGCCGGCCGCAGCCGGCACGGTGGGACCCTTGGCGCCATGGCCGTTGACGACTGAGTAGATGATGATCGCCACCGCCAACACCACCAGGATGCCGCCGACAACGATCGGAAGCAACGGCAGCTCCGGCCCCGACTTCACCTTCACCGGCGGCCGGCGCCCTGACTTTGTTCTCACCTTGGCGCCACTGCGGACGGCCGCCTTGGATCGGGTCTGACTCACTTGACTGATAGAATACCGACCTAACCTTTCTGGCCTCGGCCGGTGGCAATCGCCGCCGATCGATACGGGGCCTGAACCCATAGGAAGGAGGTCCCCGTTGCGGGATTACGAAGTTCTCTACATCGTTCGTGCTGACCTCGAAGACGACAAGGTCCAGGACATCGTCAAGCGGGTCAACACGCTCATCGAAAAAGCCGGTGGCTCGCTGGAGCGGACCAACGTCTGGGGCAAGCGCAAGCTGGCCTACGAGGTGAAGCACCAGAAGGAGGGCTCATATATCCTCCAGGACTTCCAGATCGGCCAAGACCGCATCCCCGAGCTCGAGGCCCAGCTCAAGATCACCGAAGAGGTTTTGCGCCACCTGATCGTGCGCAAGCCTGACAAGCCGACCCCGGCCCCCGTTGCACCGCCGCCTGCGGAGGTCGTGCCGGAACCCGTAGCTGTGGAGTCGAGCGGCGCGGCGGAACGGTTGGATGGTGCGGGTGTGGAGGACGCTTAGATGTCGAATCTCAACAAAGCGCTGTTGATCGGCCGTTTGACCAAAGACCCGGAGATGCGCTACACGCCAAGTGGCACGGCGGTGACCAACTTCAGCATCGCCACCAATCGCTGGTCAACAGGACCGGACGGCGAGCGCAAGGAATTCACCGACTACCACAACATCGTCGCGTATCCCATCGGCAAAAGGAATCTCGCCGAGACCGTCGCGCAGTACACGCGCAAGGGTGCGCTGGTCTACATCGAAGGACGAATCCAAACGCGCTCGTGGGAAGGCCAGGATGGCCAGAAGCGACGCGTCACCGAGATCATCGCCAACGATGTTCAGTTCCTCGAGCCGCGCGGCTCGGGCGGCGGGGCAGGCGTTGCTCATGGCGCCCCCTCGGCCACGCATGACGACATTCCCGCTCCGGACGACGCGCCACGCGACGTCGACCCGGACGACATCCCGTTTTAGGAGAGACCGATGGCAATGAACCGTCCACCACGTGAAAGCTCCTCGTCGTCGAGGGGAGGCCCGAAGCGCCAGCACCGCAAGGTGTGCAGCTTCTGCGTCGAGAAGATCAGCTACATCGACTACAAGGAGATCTCGCGCCTGCGGCGCTTCGTGAGCGACCGCGGCAAGATCCTGCCGCGGCGCGTGACCGGCACCTGTGCCAGGCATCAGCGCCCGCTCACCAGCGCGCTGGAGAGGGCACGGGCGATCGCCCTCCTTCCTTACACGACCGAGCAGCATTAGGGTCGATCAGCATTAGGGTCTGGGCCACAAGGCTCGGACCCTAAATCGCCGGTAGAATTCACCTCGCCGCCGCAATCCTTTATCGGAGCGCGCCCAATGATCTTCCAGACCCAGCTACGGATCCCCGGCCCGACGCAGCTCCCGGAGCGCGTCGTGCGCAGCATGAATCGCCCGATGATCGATCACCGCGGCCCCGAGTTCGCGGCGATCTTGGCGGAGATCACCACCGGCGCCAAGCGCGTGTTCAAGACGTCCAACGACCTCTTGATGCTCACGAGCTCAGGCACGGGCGGCCTCGAGTCCGCGATCGCCAACCTCGTGTCGCCGGGCGACGAGGTCGTCGCCGCGCTGTGTGGCAACTTTGGTGAGAGGTTCGCCGCCCTGGCCGCCGCCTACGGCGCCGACGTGGTGCGCCTCGAGTTCGAGTGGGGACAGCCAGTCGATGCCGCCGACCTGGCCTCGGTGTTGGAGCGGCACCCGAACGCAAAGGTCGTCCTCCTCACACACAACGAGACATCCACGGGCCTCACCAACCCGCTGCAGGCGCTGGCGCATGTCGCGCACGATGCGGGCCGGATCGTCGTGGTCGACGGCGTCAGCTCAATCAGCTCGATCGCGATCGAGACGGACGCGTGGGGAATCGATGTCGCGGTTACCGGCTCGCAGAAGGGCTGGATGGCGCCACCGGGACTGGCATTGGTCAGCGTTAGCGAACGCGCGTGGGTGCAGCAGGCAAAGGCTCGGTCACCCCGCTTCTACTTTGACTGGAAAGAAGCCAAGACCTGGGCCGGCAAAGGGATGACTCCGTTCACGCCTGCGATCGGCGTCGTCTTTGCGGTGCAGGAAGGCCTGCGCATGCTGGAAGAAGAGGGGCTGGACGCCGTCTACGAGCGGCATGCGCGCTTGGCTCGAGCCACGCAAGCAGGGCTCGAGGCGCTTGGGTTCCGGCTGTACGCGCAGGCTGGCTATCGATCGAACACGGTGACGTCTGCCACTCCTCCGCAGGGCCTCGACGTCGCCGCTCTGCGCAAGCTCCTCAACGACAAGTACGGGGTCGTGATCGCGGGTGGCCAGGGGAAGATGACGGGAAAGATGATCCGCGTCGGCCATCTTGGCGCGATCGGCGCCGGCGACGTCGTCCAGGTTCTGTGGGCGATCGAGCAGGCGCTCGATGAACTCGATATCGCTCCGTCGGATGGCAGGGGCGTGGCCGCAATCACCGCATCACTGCAGGGCGTCGCCGCCGCGACCCGGTAGGCGACTTGCCCCGGATCCTGGTCGCCGACACGATCGCCGAGGACGGTCTCGAGCGGCTGCGGCGGGCCGGCGATGTCACGGTCGTGAGCAAGCTCCAGGAAGCCGAGCTGATCGAGCGCATTCCTGAGTTCGATGCGCTCGTGGTCCGCAGCGAGACGAAGGTGACCGGGCCCATTCTCGAGGCGGGCCGGCGGCTGCGCGTGGTGGGTCGTGCCGGGGTCGGAGTGGACAACATCGACGTGCCGGCGGCGACGCGCAGGGGCATCCTCGTGGTGAACGCGCCACGCGGCAACATCGTTGCCGCCGCCGAGCACACGATCGCGCTGCTGTTCGCAGTGGCACGGTGGGTTGCACAGGCTGACGCTTCCGTGAAGCGAGGCGAATGGACCAAATCGAAGTTCATGGGCAGCGAGATTCGCGGCAAGACGCTCGGGGTCATCGGGCTGGGCAATGTCGGCTCTGAGGTCGCAAAGCGCGCGCACGGCCTGGAGATGGAGGTCGTCGCTTACGACCCCGTGGTCTCGGTCGAGCGCGCGGAGCTCTTCAACGTCGAACTCGTCAAGCTCGACGAGCTGTTGGAGCGCGCCGACTTCGTGACGATTCACGTGCCTCTCGTCGAGGCCAATCGCAAGCTCATCGGCGCGGCCGAGCTGACGCTCATGAAACCGACGGCGCGGCTGATCAACACGTCCCGCGGTGGAATCGTCGATGAAGACGCGCTGTACGACGCACTCAAATCGGGTGGCCTCGCGGGCGCGGCGTCGGACGTTTTCGTCAACGAGCCGGCGGGGGAGCATCGACTCTTCACGCTGCCCAACTTCGTCGCCACCCCTCACATCGCGGCCTCCACGTCGGAGGCGCAGGTGTCGGTCGCGTTCGATGTCGCGGAAGAGGTCGCTGCGGTGCTCGCGGGCGACCTGCCGCGTTACGCGGTCAACGCCCCCTCACTGCCGCCTGAGGAGCTGGCTTATCTCCGTCCCTTCGCGGATCTGACCGAACGCTTGGCATCGCTTTATTCGCAGCTGTTCGGCGGCCGCGTCAGCGCGATCGAGCTGGCCTTCGAGGGCGAGCTCGCGGAGCACGACGTCAATCTGCTGGTTGCCGCGGCGATCAAGGGAGTGCTGCAGCCGTTCACGGAAGATCGCATCAACCAGGTCAATGCGCGCCTCATCGCATCAAGCCGCGGTGTCAAGCTGGTCGAGCGCCGCAGCCCGGCGCATGGCAGCTACGCGAGCCTGGTGACGTTGAGAATCGACGGTCACGAGATCGCAGGCACGGTGCTGATGGGCGAGCTGCGCGCAGTCCGCATCGACCTCTTCCGCGTCGACCTCGTGCCGGAGGGTCGCTTCCTCGTCAGTCGCCACCATGACCGTCCGGGCGTGGTTGGCCGCTTCGGCACGATCCTCGGGGAGCACGACGTCAACATCGCGAGCATGCAGGTCGGTCGCGACGGGCCGCGAGGCAACGCGATGATGATCCTGGCCGTCGACGACCAGGTCAGGGACGACGTGCTGACGCGACTCCGCGAGGTGGACGGGATGTCAGACCTGCGGTACGTCGAGCTCCGCGGAGACTCCGACGGCTGACGTCAGGGCATTCCCTGGAATTCGGTATCACCTGGCGCGCGCAGGCAATCCGAGCGGTCTCGTTTCGCCGCCCTACGACGTTATCCCGGAGGCTGAGCTCGAGAGGTACCGCTCGCTGTCGCCTTATAACGTCGTCCGCCTGATTCGGCCGGGCACCGATTACGAGGGCGCGGCGGCCACGTTCGAGACGTGGGTCCGCGACGGCATCCTGGAGGCGGATCCGCCCTCGATGTACGTACATGAGGTCGCCTTTGGTGGTCGGCACCGTCGCGACCTGATCGCCGCGCTGCGGCTCCAGCCGTACGAGGACCGCGTCGTCCTGCCGCACGAGCGGACCCACCGCGGTCCCAAGGAGGACCGCCTCGCCCTGCTTCGCGCCATCAACGTGAGCCTGGAGCCGCTCTGGTTCACGTATGAAGGGCGAGGCACGGGCACCTCGAACATCCTGGATGTCGTCACCGCTCGCGCTCCGGCTGTCGCGTTTGACGGTCCAGAAGGGACAAAACACCGCCTATGGACGGTTTCCGATCCGGCTCTACACGCGGCGATTCACGCCGCCATGAGCGAACTGCCGGTGCTGATCGCCGACGGCCACCACCGGTACGAAACAACGTTGGCGCACTCTCAGGAGGTAGGGGGAGACGCCGATGCCGCCTCCCGGTTCACACTTGCGCTGCTCACTGACCTCGACGATTCCGGCCTGGAGGTTTTGCCCACGCATCGAGTGCTGAAGGGCGTCGTTGCGGTCACCGGCGGCGAGGCCATGCCATCGCTGGAAGCCACCCTTGCAGCGCTCCCAGGTCGGGTGGCCGCAGGCAGTTACCGAGACCACCGCTTCCAGTTGCTGGAATTGGAAGGGGAGATGGCCCTGGTGGAGTTACATACGCAGGTGATCGACAACATCCTGGGCAAGCGGAATCCGGAGAACTTCCTCCTGTACACGCGCGACGCCTCTGAGGCGGTGCGCTGGGTTGACGAAGCAGTTGGCGCTGCCGCCTTCTTCCTACCCCCGCCCGACCTGCGCCAGGTTTTGAAGCTGGCCCAAGAGGGCAAGATTCTTCCACAGAAGAGCACATATTTCCACCCCAAGCCGCCATCCGGCATGGTCTTCCACCGGCTGGATCCAGACCGGCGGCTATAGTAAGGAACCCCCAAAGATGCCGACTTACGGTTACCGCTGTGGCAGTTGCGGCCACGAGTTCGAGATCCAGCAGAGGATCACCGACCAGCCACTTGCAGTGTGCCCAAAGTGTGGCGGCAAACTGTCCAAGATGCTCTATCCGGCCGGCATCATCTTCAAGGGCAGTGGCTACTACACGACCGACTACAAGGGCAGCGGCAACGGGTCTGCTGGGTCGAGCAACGGCGTGGCTCCCGCGTCCTCCTCGGAGGGAAGCTCGGAGGGCAAGCCCGAAACCAAGTCGGAGTCGAAATCAGATTCCAAGGTGGAAACCAAGTCCGAGCCTAAATCAGAGCTCAAGCCGAAGTCGAAGTCAGAGTCTAAGTCGGGTTCCACCGACAAGAAGGGGTCCTAAATGTCAAACATCCAAGCCGTCACCGACGCAGAGTTCGAGGCCTCAGTCCTTAAGTCAGAAATACCAGTCCTGGTTGATTTCTGGGCGACGTGGTGCGGGCCGTGCCGCATGATCGCCCCGATCGTCGAGCAGATCCAGGGAGAGCTGGGGACCAAGATCAAGGTCATGAAGATGGACATCGACGAGAACCCGGCGACCCCGATGTCGCTCGGGATCATGTCGATCCCGACGGTGATCATCTTCAAGGACGGCAAGCCGGCGGAGCGGAGCGTGGGGTACAGGCCGAACATGAAGGGCGACCTGACCGCAAAGCTGGAGGCTCTGCTCGTCTAGCTCAGTCATCCGAGCGCTAACCTAGCTTTCGGGCTGGGGATGATCGGAGGCTGGTGCCTCCCGCGGTCTTCAAAACCGTTTGCGGGGCGCTGCTGAGGCGTCCTGGGTGGGTTCGATTCCCATCCATCCCCGCCAAGGCTTTCTGGAAGGCCTCTTCCGAGGTAAGTTGAATACGGAAACCGGTCCTCGGGGCCGGTTTTTCGTCGTTTAGGGCACCTGTAAAACCAGGGTCCAGGAGGAGGCAGACTAGTGGCAGTTGCGCGCATAACTACCCCAAAACCGTTGGGTATTTCAAAAACCGTACGCGACTTCGGAAGCCTGACCCGGGAGCCGGACGGAGTGCGTGGCCGTCCGCGAATCGTGTTGCCAGCGTCAATTCCAAGGCCGCTAGCGGAGTCTCGGCTGGAACCGGCCGGGGAGCAGGGCGGTGATGTTGCCCTCGAGGCTCTGGTCCGCGAGTGGCTGCTCGAGCTCAAGGTCATGGGCCGGAGCCCCCGGACGATTGAGTGGTACGCGCAGAAGATGCGCTCCTACCTCGCCGCCAGCAACGCAACCAGGCTATCCGAGCTGACCGCCTTCGAGCTCAAACGTTTCCTCGGCGAGCTCCGTGATCGGGGACTGGCGCCGAACACGATCCACGGTTTCTTCGAGACGCTGAAAGCGCTCGTCAGCTGGGCTCAGCGCGAGCACTACTCGGTCGACGCCGCGTTGTTGCGGATGCGGGCCCCCAAGGTGCCGGAAAAGGAGATGGAGACCTACAGCGCGGAGCAGCTGAACGCCATCTTCGCCGCCACACCGCCGGGCTGGGCCACCGTGGCCGTACAGATCCTGCTCGGAACGGGCATGCGCCTGGCCGAGCTCTGCGCTCTCACCATTGATGACGTCGAGGACGAGGGCGAGGTCACCTTCCTCAAGATCCGCAGCGGTAAGGGTGCCAAGTTCCGCCGCGTCCCCATCAGCAGCCGGCTGCGCCGGGAGCTGGTCCGCTACCTGAATCGTTGGCGCCCCGAGACACACGAGCGCACCCTGCTTGTCCTCTCGGACGGTCGGCCGGTGAGTGCGCTCACACTATCGGAGCTCTTCCGCCGCATCCGGCACCGCGTCGGCTTCGGGGTCCGGGCACACAAGTTCCGGCACACCTACGCCACCGGGTACCTGCGCCAGGGTGGGGAGATCGAGCGCCTGCGGCGGATCCTCGGCCACACCACCTACGTGATGGTCATGCGCTACGTCCATCTGGACAAGGGCGACCTGGCCAAGGATGTGGACTTACGATCGCCGTTCTAACCGGCGGCACCAAATCGAGGTGAGGAGAAGATTGGACGACGCAGGAGCAGATGGACCGCACCTTGCGGTACGCAACTTGCGTGGTGGCGGGAAGGGAGGGATTCCAACCTTCAATTGGCCAAAGCCGGCTTGGCGCCCGGCAGTAGCGCCTCGCTAAACAAGCTCAGCGCCTGATGCTTGGCCACGATCTGGCGGACCTGGGCGCCGGCCAGGGTGCGTCCTTGCGCAACCCCAGGTCGACATACATGACCGAGGCCAGTGGGAACGGCAGGCCTGATGGCCGGGCTGGGGTCAGTGTCTTGCCGGCCCCGCCTCCATCGAAGCTCTAGCTTGCGACGCGATTCGGCGCCGAGTGGCCGTGGTGGCACCGGTAAAGCCGCTTGCGTAAGCTGACAATCATGCCAAGGTGTCGTCCGAATGAGTGAGAAGAAGGAAGAGCCGGACTCGGACACGAGCCCAGATCTCGAGATTACCCAAGCCGCCAAGGAACTTCAGCGAGACATGACCCAGCGGGCAGCGACCCTTGCGCCGATCGTCCAGGCCGCTATTGAACGTCAGTCTCTGATGCGCTCATTGCTCGGCGTCGGGTCCAACCTCAGCGTGATGAAAAACATCGTCGACGCATCCAACTTCAAAGTAATCCGGGATTTCATCGACGCGGTGCCAACATCTAAGGCGATTCAAGCGGCTCAACTCGGGTTCACAATCCCAGCTCAGTCTTACAAGCCTCAGCCCCTTCCACCGTCGCCGGCCGTCGAGACCGTTTCTGCGCTCTACGCTGTGCGTAAAGAGCTTGCTGGCATGGCGACCCAGAGTGCCGCTCAGATAGAGCTGACTACGGCCACACTGGGCGCGCTCAGAGACATGCTCGATGAACTCAAGCGGAGCCGTGGCACCAATCGCTCGCTCGTCCGCCTAACAATTGGACTAGTTGTGCTGACCATCGGCCTGCTTGCCCTGGCGATCCCCGAGGTTAGGGATCAGGTCGCGCCCGCTTGGCAGTGGTTGACGTCGCGTTTCTAGAGGAATCCAGCGCTTCGGCCAACGCCGAGTCGCTATGCGAATTCCTTCTGGGCGGACTTGATCAGGTCCCCAAGGTAGGCGACGTATTCGGTGAGTAACTGGTCGATCGGGATGCTTGGCGGCGGTAGCCCCAGTTGGGTGGTCACGTCCGTGAAGTAAGTCTTCATGGTCATCTTCCAGTGCGTCGGCAACTCCACGTAGTAGCGCTCCTCGGTCCCATCCGCTAGCTTGACGATCCAACCAGAACCGCCCAGGTGATCGCCGATAAAGAACCCTCCTGCACCGGGCGGCGCCGGGGGCAGATCCCTCAGCTGGCTGGTGTTGAACTCCTCGATGTGGAGGCTGCTCGAGATGCCGCCCAGCACTCCCTCCTTAAGTACCTGGCTGCGCAGGTCGACCAGGTACTTGAAATCGGTCTTTTCGCGCATAGCGGTCTGACGGGGTGCATACCAGGCCTCGAACCGCTCCCTGTCGAAGGTCTTGATGTTCTGGAGGACGTTGGTCACGGCCCTCCCCCAGACCACGACATTTCGAAGCCCGGCGATCCTCCGGCCAGGCGTTTGACCGTGAAGGAAGTCCTCGAGCCCTAGCTTCGCAGTCTCATGAGTGACCTTGGCTTCGCGGAGCACGGCTGCGGTGTCGGCATTTCCTGCCACTGTGGGGCTATCTTCGGCGAGTCTGGCGGCCTGTGCATGGCCGCCATGAGCGCCTCCACGCGGCGGCGGCAGTTGTCGACGGGGATGGTCGTCCTAAGCTGGCCCAAGGTCTGGGCCACTATGAGAGCGCCCAGGAGCCCCCGCTGCCAGGCGAGTTCCTCCTGGAGGAGGTTGGCGTTCAGTGCTTATGCCAGCTGGTGGCGGTACAAGGTCGCCCGGCTGATCCGCATGCTCCGCGCCACTTGGCTGACGCTCTTCCCGCTAGCCAGAGCCTCCCGGATGTCGACGAGTCGCTCCTCGTTCAGCACACTAGGCCTCCCGAGCTTGCGGTTCCGAGCCCGTGCCGACGCTAGACCCGAGTCGATCCGCTCCTTGGTCAGAGCTCGCTCGAACTCGGCAAGGGCGGCCAACACATGGAAGATCAGCTTCCCGGTCGCGCTGGCGGTGTTGATCGAGTCGTGAAGGCTCTCGAACGCGACCCCACGCCCCGCCAGGTCCTCCACCGTGGTCAGCATGTGGCGCATCGACCGGCCCAAGCGGTCAAGACGCCAGACGGCTAGCTGCTCTTGACCGGTTTCTCCGCGAACGACGGGCAGACGCACCTGCCGACAAGGTTTCCTGTGCCGTCGATGTTCGGCGCCTGACAATGACCGCCCTCCCCGTCGTGGTCACTTCGGCGGTGACCGCACATCGCGCAGCTGTCAAAGGGACGTTGGCTCATGCTCGCAGTCTAGGCGCGCACTGAGTCATCGCGTTCATCGTGCTTGTTGTCGGGTCGGCAGGCTAAAGGGCACCCCCTGGCGGCCGCTTGACGTCGAGGGATAATCGAGAAGCGATGTCGATGTTGGAGTTCTTCTTGCAGGAGGCCGAGCCTGAGCAGATCGCTGCCTCGGGCCCGCTTGCCATCCAGCCGGTCGTCATCGACGCGAACGCCCTCGCGTCGGACGTGTACTACGCCGCGGCAAATGGAGGCAACAGCTCGCTGCTACTCGCGGCCAGCCTGGGGACGATCCGATTGTTCACGGCCCTACACATCTACGGCAAGGTCTACGCAGAACTCGACAATCCCAACTGGGAGCCTTGGCATGAGCTCCGGCAAGAGGCTAGGCGCATCTGGGAGGCCGAGTACCTGCGGAAGCTGCGGTTCGTCGATGTCAGCGACTATCAGACCGCTGACCCGCGGGTGCTCGCCATCGCGTCAAAGGACGAGGAAGATGGACCCGTCGCGAAGCTCGCCGCCCTGCTTGGGCCGTGCATTCTGGTGTCGGAGGACAAACATATGCGCGGGCTCGGAGCAGCGGGAGCCGACTGGCGGCCTCTCGCGGTCGCGAGCCGCGACGCGATGATGCCCACCCAGGCGCTTGTCGTCGGCGTGATTCCGGCGTCGGCGGCATGGTCGGGTGTGAGCGCAGGAGTCGGCCTGCTTCGTGCGCAACCCGCGTTGAGATTGCCTGTGGCTGTCGGTGGTTTCGCGTTGCTCGGCGGGATCGTGTGGCGACTGTCTAAAGTCAAGAACTGGCGCGAGCGATTCGAGGCGCTCGGAAACGTCATCTCTCAAGCCGCGGACGCTTTACAGCCTGTGATCGATCGCTACCGGGAGGCGAGGGCCATACTCCAAGCGGGCACGGTTGTGCCCGAGAGTGCGTCCGACCCGCTCAACCGAGTCGCTTGGACCCTTGCAACTTCGCCGCGACCGATGCTCATGAGCGAGGTCTCTCGAGTTCTCGTAGCGCGGGTCGATGCCGTGCAGTTGTCGCCGCGTCATGTCGGGGAGATCCTGCGAGGAAACTCATGCTTCAGGCACGACACCGACGGGCGATGGCGAATTGGCTTCCAGGCCTCTTCCCGCTCGACGTCGGGGAATTGACTTCGCGGCGCCGCTAGCCTCGAGTCCTACCTACCGCGACGCGATTCTGCGCTCCGCTCGACACCAAATAGGTCATACACCAGACGACCTAGATCACCGATCGTCACCGTCCGATTTGAACAACCCTCTCACTGCACGCCGGGGTCTCCGCAACGCACGGGCAAACCATGACATGGAAGGCGCGCCTACCTCAGGCGTGCTCTGACTGTCGCTGTAGAACTGCTCCTTTCGCAACCGATCGTGAGCCCTGCCGGCCGCGATCTGTTCGGCGGACATCTGAGCCGACCACTCGACGATGTTGCGTCTAATCCAATAGTGAGACTGGCAAGGCAAGTTCCAACTGCCGATTGAGGGTTTGAGCGAAATAGTTCTCCCATCGAAGGCCAACTGCCAATCGGTCGGACTCAGCGTCGTCACGATCTCCTCACCACACCCGCAGCAGCAGAGATGCGTGGCGGTTGCATAGGTCATCGATACATAGAGCACGCCCTCCGTTAGTTCTTCTGGCATGTACTCCACAAAACGAGGTTCCAGTCTGCTGAGGCGCGGCACTGTGTTAGACGTCCTCGTTGATCAGGCAGTTGCCGTTCGTCTGGTACGCGGTGAACTGCTCACGCTCCAGGTCGAGATAGAACCCGAATAGCTTTTTCCACTTAATGACGGCTAGAGCCGCATTTAGTGCATTGAGATCAGCGATTTGGATATTGCGGCCGTACTCATTGGCGGTCTCGGCGCTCTGGATCGGGATTCTGCGTCGGGCGCGGGCTCGGTCGGCTGGAGTGCTGGTCACCACACGGAGCTGCCCGGCGATCGCAGAGTCGACATCGTAGAGACCCATGCCGACATCTATGAATGAGCCCTCGCTCTTCTCGAGCGCATCGATCGCGGCGGCCTTCCCCGGTCCAGCATCCATTGCGAGGAAGGCGAAGTCAACGCCAACCAACTCGGTTGCGTTTGAGTCGTCGATGAAGTACGGGTGGGCGACGAGGCCGCGATGCATCTTTCCGTAGAGAGCGGCGTAGTAGTCGACCTTGTACGGCGACCTGCCGAGCTGCTCAACAGAGACGGCCCCGGGGGCTCGGAAAGCGTTGTGCTGCAAGAGCTTGTCGCCATCGAACAGGTCGATCTGCCGGACTGGTGTCTTTGCCATTAAGTCGAGGATGTATGAGCCTGTTCCGCCTAGACCCACTATGGCAATGCGGCGCAACGCCAGCCTGGAGTTAGCAGCCCCGATCCCTGCACGACTGGAGGCGGTGTCGACGTACTGGAATGGCGACTCTGAGTCCGCCGAAGGAATAATCACGAGGTTCGGCGTGGGCGTGACCTTAGGGTCAATCGCAATGGCCTCGTGCGCAAGAATGCGGACGTAGGCGGTCATCTTCTCGTAGTAGTCCGCGTAGCCTGAGGGGGGCTTGGACGAGAAGACATGCTCAACGATTAGGCCACCACCGACATCCTGCCGCCCGCTGCTGTTGATGACCTTACTGAGAGGTACGCCATGCCGGTCGCAGGGAGTCTCACCCGCGAAGAAGACCACGTGGTCGGCCGGCCGACTCGTAACGTCGCCGGCCAGTTCAAGACGAGACACCACGGTCCCGTACGCGACCCGTCCGCCCGCGGCGACATACGGAACGTGTTGAACCAGCAGGTGGCCCGCGGTGACGGCGATGTCATAGCCCTCGTCGCGGAGGCGGGCTAGGTCCTGGCTACGACTTATCAGTTCGGATGACATCGAAGATCATGCCGTTGACGATGGCGACCGTCTGGCCGGCGAGAAGCGAGCCCTCCTTCTTCGGATCACCCTTGCGGAATGTGACGGTGAACATCACGTTCGGGCCGCTGCCGCCGGGAAACGCTATCTCGGTAACCTGCTCGAAGGAAAGCTGAGCAGCGTCAACCCGGCGCGGACGCCCGTTGACGATGATCTCCGTCTGGGTGGCGTTCTCCATCTTGACCTCCATTGCCGTCGATTGCTTGGGTTGCTACCAATGGTTAGCCGAGCGTGACAGCGTTGCATCGGGTCGCGTGCGGTGGTTGAGTTCTTGGACCACGGGATCCGGCTCCAGTCGATGGGGATCAGCCGCCTTCGCGACAGAGCAAGTCCACGCCTGCCGTTACGGGGCTGCAGGCAAGCCACCATGCCGCTCCGCACGGCGCCAACGGTCCGCTCCGGGGAGTACCCGGCTGACCAACTATCGGCCGCCCAGGAACCTGGGTGTCACGCCGGACGTATTGGATCGAGGAGTTCATGGACGGCGCACATTCGGCCTTGGAGATCGTTACAAGTGATGGCCAGCGCCTGCCGAGATGACCAGTGGAGGACAAGGACCCCGTCGCGTTGCTTATGATGTCGTCGGTGCCAAGGGAGGCCACGGATCCGCGCCGCCGCTTCGAGTACCCGCTGATCGGCGGTCCGAACGGCGCTCGAGTCATTGGCGCCGAGGTGGAGTTCGACGCCCGGACGAGGCGCGAGCTGCTCGGCCTCCTGCGCGACATCGAGGTGGCACAGATGCAGACCTTGTCGCCGAGCCGCCGCCACATCACGCGCTAGTCGGCCCGCTCCGGTGAACTTTGCGGACTGGGCTGGCACGCCGGGGCAGCCGGGCACGGTAGTGGACCTCCGAGTCCCGAGGGCGATGACTGATCTTGTATCCCGCTACGCATCAGCAAGGCCGGATGTTCTGGAGGCCGCGTTGGCACATGTGTTCGGCATCGGTGCGCAGACGGTGGCTATCGAGCACAGGTATATCGACCTCGACTACCGAAATGAACACAGCAGGTTCTACTCCGGTACCTTCAGGCGGTATCCATCGGTGACGCATCGCCTTCACTTTTTCGCCTCACCGCTCCCTGCGAAGATGGAGGACCCCGCTACGCCAGCAACCTTCCCGGCTGCGGAGTACCTCGGCTACCTGGTCGTGAGGCCGGTACCGGGTGCCCCTGTCGGTCGGACGTTTGTCCGGGCCGGCGCCAACTTGGAGTCGCACGTCGGTTGTATCTCCAATGACCGCGTCAACTTATACGGGCGTGACCTTTCAGTCCCTGGAGCGCCGTTCATGGCTCAGGACGCGCAGCTGACAGTTTGCGCACATGCGAGCGTCTGGATGGCGGCCTACCACCACCACTTGAGATTTGGCTCGCGCCGTCCTCTACCAGGCGACATCGCCGATGCGGCGGCTACCGCGTTGGGTTTGGGCCGACCGGTGCCGTCCGGGGGGTTGAATGCGCTACAGATCTCCGAGGCGGTGCGTGTACTCGGCCTCCCCTGCGTTGCGTACAACCTGCGACGACTCCCAAAGGGTGAGGATGTCTTCTCTCTGATTTGCCGGTATCTCAACTCCAGTATGCCGGTCATTATTGGCGGCGGCGGACACGCATTCACCCTGATCGGCTATCAACAGTACGTTGGCATCGATGGCTCGAAGAAGATCCGATTCATCCGCCAGGATGACGAGGTCGGCCCTTACCAATTGATTGACGACCCCAACCTCGATACCTATTCGCCGTGGGACTACGTGATCGTACCCCTCCCCAGCAAGATTTACGTCTCTGGTGAAAGCGCGGAGCTCCTGGGTCGCGCCCGCCTTCGCCTGACACTCAGCGCACTCGGTCGGCCAGGAGACCGTGCGTTACTCGATGGTTTTGACAGAAGGTCGCTACGTGTTCGAACCAGCTTGATCCGCAGCAACGAATTCAAGGTGGGGCTAACGCGGCGGGGGTTGGACGAGAGCACCAGTGAGATGTACCGACGCATTCCAATGCCGCGATGGATATGGGTCATCGAGGCCACTCTCGCAGCGGAACGGGATCGAGGCGAGCAGTGCGTCGTGGCAGAGGCAGTAATCGACGCGACCGATCACCTTCGGGATCTACGGGTGCTTGCTTGGCGCGTGCCCGGTCGGCTGTACCGCTGGTTGCCGGACGAGGACGACTACCTGGTCTACGGAGACTTGCAGGAGGATCGGGCCATGACCTGCGTGGCGGCAGTGAGCCAGAAAGTCGTGTCATGAATTCCTCGCGCGATGACGTGGCCACGACCGACTTAGACCGTCTGATCGTAGAGCTACGCAGCGGCTCGGAGCAGGCTGGAGCTTTCCTTGTAAGCCAGCTAGCCCCAATGTTGCTTGGTTACGCTCGCCTGTTGGCGGTCGACCTATCCGAAACCGACAGAGAATTGCTCTGCGAGCGGGCGGTCGAGCGCGCGGTTGATCGGATCGACAGGTACTCAGCCGATAAGGGAACCTTTCCGGGCTGGGTGAGAGGCATCTTGCGAAATGAGGTTAGAACTTGGCGCCGCAGCATGCCGCAGTCAGTCGATTTCGATGAAGACTTCCCACTCCCGAGGGATAACGAGGAGACGGCGGAGTCGTCTGGGGCGAGTCAGGACGCGGTGACGGTCGTTGAGCAGCTGCTGGACGCCTTGGCACCGACCGACGCTCTAATCATCCGACTCCACGACATAGAGCAGCTGACCTTCAAGGCGATTGCCGCTCAGTTGGATGTGCGCGAGGACGCCTGCCGGCAGCGTCATCATCGCGCTCTAGCGAGGCTCCGCAAGCTTTCGCAGCCAGGCCGGGGCGAAGGAGGAACGGATGACTGAGAACCGTGGGGCGGCTCTGCCGCCAAGTAGCGACGAGCTGATCGAGCGACTGCGCGTCGAGATCGAGACTGGACGTGACTCTGTGCAGGAGGAAGCTGCCAGGCGGGCAGATGCGGCGTCAGACTCGACTTCGGAACATCTCTCAACTCAGAGGGAGCTAGTGCTAGCCGCCGTCGAGGCCTTCATTGACAACGCCAGTGCGGCCGCTACGGTCGAGGCTCAGATTAGGCTGACTGCGGCTGCGCGAAGGCAACTCGCCGCGAGGCGCTGGCCACTGGCGACTGTTCTCCAAGTGACCAGGCTGGCAGCTGGGATAGACGCGGAAACGGTGGCAGCGAGCGCTGGGATTATTGTCGGGGACATGCTTAGCATCGAAACTGGGACGGTAGCGCTATGGAAGGTGCGGGCCGAAGACCCTGTCTCAACTCTGATCAAGTGGATCAAGCGACTCGACATTCCGTGGGATATGGCACGGAGAGCAGCGCTACGCTCTCTACCTCGCCCCCAGACTCACGCGTACGCCGGCAGAGAGTCGGACGACGAGTCTGAGGAGAGAGTTAGCTTCATCATGGGACTCATGTCGGCTATCGATGCTGAGAGCGGACACTCCTCCGGCTGAGCCGTGTTATGCATTGGGGCGTCGTCGAGACTGGGTGCCAAATCCCTCGGCCCGGTTACGCCGCTCGACCTAGTTGACGGTCGCGCACATACAGTCGCTCGGCATCCCGCCGAATGGCCTTGGCCTGGATGCCGATAAGGTCCGCCAAATATGCAGCCCAAGAACTGCCAAGAAATTCCTCGGCGTCGGAGTGGTGGCCTCCCTTCGTGCCTTTCAAGGGCGCTGGTTCGTCGTGGCCATACCAAACGCACAGGTAGTCGGCAACGGCGAGCCGGAAGACCGCGATGATCAGATCCCTAGCGCCGATTGCGCGTCCTTCCTCCAATTCAGGCCACCTTCAGCAGTTGACCGAGTTGGGCCGGAGCACCTTGCTCAAGCGCCCTGGCAACTTTCCAAGCTGTCCGCGACCGCACCGGCCGGCCGTGCAAAGCACTCGCCAATGTTGGTCGTGAGATCCCGGCGCGGCGAGCAAGCTCCGACAGGCTCCAGCCTCGTTCGGCACACGCTTCCTTGACGGCGTGCGATGACAGCACGACTACAAGTCCTGCTGGCCCAACCTCGAAGGCGGTCGGATTGGTCACGCCCGCTACCCTTCGATCCTGGGCCGGCGGCGGGAGGGGGCCGGACTCCGGCCCCCTCCGGTGATCGGCGAGCGACGTCCGAGCAGGCTCAGTCGATGCGGAGCTCGCGAAGGCGGTGAGGGGGTCAAAGTCTGACCCCTGCTGGCTCACGAGCCCCCGCCTCCGCCTGGGCGCCGTAGCCACCACGCCGGCTTGCCGATACAGTCCCCAACTTGCCGGTCCGACCGAGGGACGCCGGCCATGTCCACTATTGAGACCCGTCGCCCAGAGCCATCGCTGGCCCACACGTCTCCCAGCGGCCCCGCGGCGGCTATGAAGGCGGTCGTGGTTGTCCAGAACCGGCAGCTCTCGCGGTCGGCCTCAACATGGTCCGGCAACAAGGAGGCGATTTGTCGCTCCCGCTGCTCGGTCGGAGCTACGAACAGGACCTGGTTTGCGGAGGCGCCGGCGCGGTCGGCGAAGTAGGCCGTATACGCATGGAGCTTGGCGCGAAGGCGACGCGGCTGCTCAGTGCCGCGATCCCACTCGAGGTGGATCAACACCTCGCGGTCGGGCGTAACCAGCCGGCCCCATCCATCCGGGATCGGTCCGGGCTCATCGCCTTCCGCGTAGGCGTCCTGAACACCGTGCTCGCCGACCCAGTGGTAGAGGCCGTGGCCGGGCAGCTTGCGTGCGGCGAAGGCAAGCTCGACGAAGAACTCGTTGGCCTCGAGCTGGTGGACCAAGTGAAAGCGACGCTCGAGTGCGTGCTCTGCTCGCCGGAGGTACTGCCGTGGCTCCTCGTCAAGCCACTCGGCCAGTGCGGCCGCCCCCCGCCGCGAGAGCAGGTAGATCGAGGATCGGCACACGCGTCCAGGACGCATGACCACGCGCCACGTGCGCACGAGTCCATGCACGACGAGCCAGCGGAGTCGGTACTGGCAGCTTCGCGAACCGGAGAAGAAGAGCGCCTGGAGTTGGCCGCGGTCGAGGTAGCGGTAGGAATCGAGAGCCGTCAGCATGGCCATGTCGCGCGGTGTCGGCGTGTAGTTGGAGGTCGACCTCGATGGAGCGTCAGCAAGTTGCAGCTCGACGGTTCGAATGGTTCTCGGAGACGATTCAGATTGAGAAGACAGTCCCGGGGACGAAATCGGCCAACTGGAACTTGGCCGGGGGTTCGCGCCACGGCGCGAATGGTCGCGCGAAGCCGGCTGGAGTTCGGGGCGCGAAGGTCTGCGCGCAGGGATGGCGGCCAAGGTCATGCGATCTCCTTGAAGCCGCCGGCGGCTCCGAACCGGCCAAGGCGCCCAATGATCTCGGCCTCGACCTCAGCCACCGGCCGCCCGTAGCGCTCCAAGCTGGCAGTCGCCACTGCAGCTCCATGTTCCTCACCCAAGCCCTCCGGCGCCGGCAACGTCGTACCGGTGAATGGCGGCTGGGTATGGCCGTCGACGCTGAGCCGGACGGCGATCTGGAAGCGGTCGAGGGATTGGAGCTGATGGATGGTCAGCGGCTCGAAGTCGCGGGCCACCTGGCGTGCATCATCCGGCCCGCACTGGAAAACGATGCGCGTTCGCGCGTTGGAGGCAACCGCTTGTCGGGTGGATTCGTGCAGCTGAGCCAGGTGCTGGTTGGCTAGCGTCAGGTTGAGCCGATAGGCCCGCGCCTCGGCGAGCACATCGTCGATGGACTGGGGCAAATGGAGGTAGTTGTGGAACTCGTCGAGATAGAGGTTGAAGTCCGGGCGCCAAGCCTCCGGGCGGCTAGCGCGTGCGAGGGCCGCCTGCCAAAGGCGCGACATCACGAAAGAGCCCACGAGGCGGCTCGTCTCCTCGCCGAGCGCGCCCTTTGCAAGGTTTACGAGCAAGATGCCGCCTCCGTCGATCACCTCGCGCAGGTCGATGGTTGACCGACTCTGGCCCAGGACGTTGCGCACAGTCGGCCGCATCAGGAAGGTTCGCAGCTTGTTTAGAACCGGGCCGACCATCTGCAGTCGCTGCCCCTCCGTCTGCGCCTCGTACTCCTGCCAGAACGGCTTAAGGCCGACCGGGTCGCCGAGGTTCTTGGTCAGACGAGCCCGAACGCGTTGGTTGAGCAGCAGAAGGGGCACTTCCGTCAGAGTCGCGCCGGGATGGCGAAGGAGCGTAAGGAGCGCCGCACGAAGCACGTCGTCGGTGCGCGGCCCCCAGAAGCGCTCGAAGTTCTTGCGAAAGATCGTGACTACGCCGTCGGTGACAAGCTCGCGCTGACTCGGGTCGTCGCACTCGAGGACGTTGAGCCCGACCGGGCGCTCGCGCGTCGAAGGATCGAGCAGGATGACGCGGTTCGCGTGCTGGGTCGGGATGCGCTCGAGCAGGTCGCGGATGAGGTCGCCCTTGGGATCGATGATGCCGACGCCGATACCGGTCGCGATGTCCTGTAGCGCGAGGTTGAGAAGAAGCGTGCTCTTGCCCGCACCAGTCGGACCGACAGCGTGCATGTGGTGACGCCGGTCGGTCTGGCTAATCTTCACGGCCGCCCTGCGATCGTCGTCCAGCCGGCACAAGACGCTGCCCTCGCCCGCGACTAAGGACGGGCGCCGCGGCATCACGCGGACGCGCGCCGAGTCCATCGGCACGCTAGCCAGCGGCAGGTGGAACAGCTGTACCGCTTCTCCAGGTGACAGCACCATCGAGGAATGCCCGGGTCCGAGGCGCTTTGTTAGCGCGCTATCGAAACTGAGCGGCCACCACACTTTCGCGACGCGAAGCCGGTTCTCGCCGTCGAGCGCCTGGAAAGCCGACACGATCGGGCGCAACGAGCCGACCGCCAACGTCCGACGCGGTGCCCAGCAACAGAGACGCACCTCGACCCGCCAGCACGCCTGGCCGGCTTTGTCCGTCGGCGGGAGAGGAGCCGCGGCGCGCCGCTGCGACGGTGGCTTCGAGGCGGGCTCCGGATAGGAGAACCAGAACTCGAAGAGAAAATCCAGCGGGAGGCGTAGGAGCTTCAACAAGATGCTCTCGTGCGAGTCGAAGCCCGACAATTGATCGAGGCGCTTGCCTGCACGGATTTCCCATCCGGTGTCCGGCGCCATCGCGATCTGGATCAATCCATCGCCAGCCTCAGCGAGCGCCTCAGCGGCAGTCGCAATGGCATCGGTGTGGGAAGCACCAAGCGAGTAGAGATCTTCGCGCCACAGGCGGAGCCGAGCCCTAGCGGCCTGGGGTCGAGCTAGAGCCGTGCCATCTTCGGTCAGCACGATGTTGGCGCCGGGGAGTGCGCTGCGGATCGCGGCCGCCACGAGCTTTTCGGCCTCGGTCGGGAACCAGCAGCGGGCGATGACGTGTCCCTCACGGGCCTCGAGTTCAAACACAAGCCAGGCCTGGCCGAATAGAGCGCGCTTCCACGATGGCGCCGCGATCGCATGGAGCATCCGGAAGAAAGCCACCCAGCTCGCCGAGTCGTAGGCGCCGTCGATGG
>DATLRQ010000153.1:0-25980 GCA_035534555.1 Candidatus Micrarchaeaceae archaeon | reverse complement strand
GCTCGTTCTGCTGACCCGGGGCGGAGCGTAGGCCTCCCAAGGTTGCATCAGCTCCCCTGTCTTCGAGAACTCTTCGACCTTGTTGTCGTTGATGCACATCTGGTACATCAAGGTCCACGGATCGACGCAACCGATAACGAGGCCATCTAACAGGGTATCGGGCAGTGGGCCGCGAGGGCGCCCAGATCATTAACGTTGTAGACCGAAAGGATGAGTATCGTGCGCTGCCACCAATCCATCTCGCTCGATGGCTACACGGCGGGACCGAACCAGAGCCTCGAGAACCCGATCGGCCAAGGCGGCATGAGTTTGCACGGCTGGATGTTCGAGACGGCGGCGTGGAGAAGGATGCAAGGCATGCCGCCGATACCGGAAACGCCTGACTCAGCCATCGTCGAAGAGCTGGCATCGCCCACCAACGCCGGCGCTTACATCATGGGCCGCAACATGTTCGACGCCAGCCGTGGGGAGTGGGACAAGAGCTGGAAGGGTTGGTGGGGAGACAACCCACCGTACCACGCCCCGGTGTTCGTCCTGACTCACTTCCCCCGCCAGCCGCTCCATATGCAGGGCGGAACCACGTTCTTCTTCGTCACGGACGGAATCGAATCAGCGCTGCGCAAGGCCCGTGAAGCCGCTGGCGACAAAGACGTACACATCGCGGGCGGCGCGAACACTCTGCGACAGACTCTCCGCGCGGGCCAGCTCGACGAGCTGTACCTCCACATCGTGCCGATCGTGCTAGGCGCGGGCGAGCGGTTGCTTGACGGTGTCGGCGCTCTGCAGTTCACTCCGATGACGGTGGTCGCATCTCCCGGCGTCACTCACATCAAGTACCGCGTCGACCGCCAGGCCGCGCCATAGAACCAGAGTCGTGTCGTTCTGATGCCGCTAGGCGATGCAAGATCGGCAGCAGGATAAGCTGCGAGGTGTCTCCACGGCCTCGGTCGGTCTAATGACCGCCAAGCCGGCGACCCGGCTTTAAATGCTCAACGTGCCGTTGAAGCATTGAGCAGAGGCTCCAACCCATCGATGATCTGCTGCGGCGTGGGTGGGCAACCAGCGATCCGCACAGAGACCGGGAGCAGGTCATCCAGGGGCCCGGCCAACGAATCGGCACTGGCTATCACTCCGAGGCCGAGCGCGCAATTGCCAAGCGCCGCAACGATTCGTGGCTCAGGCATCGCTTCGTAGGCCGCGAGGAGCGCCGAGCGCATGTGTACGGTCACCGGCCCGGTGATAAGCAGTACATCAGCGTGGCGTGGCGAAGCGGTGATCGATAGCCCGAAGCGGGAGAGGTCGTAGTGTGGGCCGGCAGCGGCTGTTAGCTCGTGCTCGCAGCCATTGCATGAGCCTGCGTCCACATGACGTATCGCGAGTGACGATGGCCGTGGAGGCCGTCGCAGGCCCACCTCGCGGCGAGTGCGGAACAGATCACGCAACAACAGGTACATGGGTCGCTCCTCCTGTGTGGCTCATGTTGCCAACTCCTGGTCAGCGGTCACAGCACGCGTAGCAGAGCTCAAAGCTCTTGTTGATCAGTGGAAATTCAGGCAGGAGGCTTTCGTTTGCAGCCACCGCGACTGCGGGCCAATTTGCGTACGACGAAGTTCGCAGCCGCAGGCGCGTAATGGTCGTTTCATCACGCTCGATGGCACTGAACGTTCGGCCGCGGGGGCTCTCGACTGCGGCCATGCCCGTCGCCAATTGCTGGGTGGCGGGCTCACACCCGGCAGGCTTCAAGGTCCCCGCAAGCAGTGAGTCGAGAAGCTCGAATGTGGCCGGCAGCTCGAGCGCGCGCATCTCTACGCGCGCCCGGACATCGCCGCTTGGGTCCAGCGGCGCTGCCGGCTTGAAGTCGGGGTAGGCGAGTCGAGAGCTTGAGGCTCGGGTGTCGTGCTGCACGCCGCTGGCTCGCGAGACGGGTCCCACCATTCCGAGCGCAGTGGCTTCGGCCGTCGAAATGACGCCAACGCCGTGGAAGCGGTTTTGAACGGAACCGTGAAAAAGCACCTCGTGCCATGCGCGATCGGCGGCCAGGCGGATCTCGCGCAATTCACGGCGGGCGGCAAGACAGGTTTGCTCAACAATCTCGATGTCGCTTCGCATGACCTGGACCGAATCGAAGAGGAAGCGGTGTCCGGTGAGCGAAAGATTGATCCGCTGTGCGCGCTCCTTGAGCGTGGCGAAGACCATGTTGCCGGCGGCGAAGCCGACGCCCGCGCAGGCGGCACCGATGTCGTTGAGATGGTTGTAAAGCCGCTCCAGCTCGAGGAGCAGAGTGCGGGCCCGGGAAAGCTCGGGGGTCGGGGCCATTCCCAGTGCCTGCTCGCAAGCCTGAGCATAAGCGACGCTGTTGGCAACAGCGCATGCTGCACACGCCCGCTGGACGACAGCGCACGCTTCGCTAAGTGGCCTGCCTACGGCCGCACGTTCAAGTCCTCGCTGCTTGTAGAACAGGCGCAGGTCGAGGTGCAGGATGCGTTCGCCGACCACATGAAAGCGGAAGTGGCCGGACTCGATGACGCCGGCGTGAATCGGGCCGACTGCAACCTGGTGCGTGTCGCGTCCCCGCACGCTCGTCGTCCAGCGCTCCAGTTGCTCGGGATGCGCAGTCAGCGGCCGGATCGCCCGGTCGGTGAATACGAGGCGGCCCAGTTCTGCCGCCTCGCGCTCATCCCAATCGGCGGCCGGCACCAGGTCGACAATGGTTGGCACGCGTCCCGGGTCAGGTCGGCAGGTGATCATCTGGAATCGGCCATCGCGTATGAACGCCGTACGCAGCTCGACCGCTGCCGGGAGTCCTGTTACGTGCAGATCGCAGAACGTATAGCCACTTCGGATCAGGAACGAAACGGTGTCGCGCCAGGCATGGGCCGGCACCCGTCTAATCTCGGCTTCATCTGTGCCCGCGACGAGTTCTGCGCAGGCAGGCCATCCGCCTTCCGTCATGAGATTCCCCCGGAGAGGTGGCGGACGATGGCGGAGGTTGGCAAGAGCCAGGCGTATGCGGACAGCGCAACGAGCGCGGCCGCCATCAGCAAAGTTGGTATCAGTATTGGTGCCGTGCGAGCTGGACCGGCCTTTCGTGCTGGCTGCCCTTCTTGCCCGGAACTGGTCTGGAGCGCTTCGAGGACAGCATGAAGCAGCCCGATGAAGGCTAATGCAATCAGCACTGCAAGCGTGCTCGCTAGCACGACCTGCCCCGATTGGATCCCCCCCAGGATGATGAACAGTTCGCTGAAGAACAGAGGCGAGGGCGGCAACCCCGCGAGGGTGAATGCGCATACCGCCATAGCGGCGAAGGTCGCGGGAGACGATGCGGCGACATCGCGTGCGCTGTGGCGGCCAGCCTCGGGTTGTATCTGATAAAGGGGTATCGCGGCATAGAAGCCCAATGCCTTGGCCAGGGCGTGGCCGGCGAAATGCAACACCACGCCGGCCAGCGCCAGCGGACTGCCGATGGCGATCCCGACGGTAATGATGCCCATGTGTTCCAGGCTGTGGTACGCAAGAAGACGCTTCCATGCCATCGGCTGCCACAAAAACGGAACTGCGACTGCTACGGAGAAAATGCCAAAAGCAGCCAGTGGAGCGGTTGCGGCGGAATTGCCAATCGGTACGTTGGCGGCGTCACGCAGGCGCCATGCCAGCAGCATCACCGCTGGCAACAGCGCTGACGAAAGCATCGCGCTAACTGGCGCTGGTGCTTCGCTGTGGGCGTCTGGGAGCCAGTTGTGCACCGGCGCCCAGCCGATCTTGGTGGCGAGCCCGAGCATCACCAGCGCGTATGCGGCCACGGCGGCGCCGTGTGGCATATGGCCAAGGGTTCCGGGCAGTGCTGACCAGTCGAGCAAGCGGATCCCGCCACCGTGCGCCGCCGATGCGACGAACATGATCACGATGCCAAGAAAGGCAATGCTCATGCCCAAAGTCGTGAGAATGAGGTACTTCCACCCGGCCTCCAGGGCGCGAGGCTTGCCCGAGAAAGCGACCAGTACTGAGGATGCCGCAGTCGTCGCTTCCACCACAAGCAAGCCAACACCGAGGTTCGCGATCACTGGAATCGCGACCAATGCCGACCAGAAGGCATAGAGCATCAGGTAGTAGGACCGCACGCTGCGCCTGGCCGCGAAGAACTCGCCATGCGCACCGCTCAAGTACGCGGGGGAAAGGAGCGCACTCATCAGCGCAATCACGGTCACGACGCCTACGTAGATGCCAGAAGCTGTGTCTGCGATCACCCAGCTCGTTGCGTGCGACTCGCGGGTCAGCATCGCCGCCGCTGCGCCCAGCCCCACGAGCGCGGTGATCACGGCGCAGACCCGATTGAGCCGGTGGGCGGTGCGCTCGCTTCGGACGACCTGCAGCGCCAGCGCGGACAGAACAGGCACGACAACGGACGCTGCGGCGAGCGGGATCATGAGCTGATCAGTCATGCAGCTCTCGCAGCTGCGCGGTGTCGCCCGATCCAAATTGGCCGAAGATGCGTGTATGGAAGGCGCTCGCCACAATGGCGATGAGCAGCAGGTCGAAGATCACGCCCAATCCGATTACGTCGGGCACGGCATTAGAGGCTGAGAGCGCGGCGAGCGTAGCCCCATTCTCGGCGACGATGATCCCGAGGATCTGCAAGATCGTGGCGCGACGGGTGAGTGCGATTACGATCCCAAGCGCGCCAAGCGCGATGGCCGCGCGTTGGGCGTTCGGGTCGCCAAAGCCAAGGGCGGGCACCAGTGCGGGGATTGCGAGCAGCGCCGCGAGCGCGATGACAGCGCGCGCCATCGGTTCGATGCCTGCTCTCACCGGTTGGCTTTCGCGGGTGCGCGCGATGCCGATGCCGAGTATTGTCGCTATCACGACCGCGCGCAGGAGCAGTCCACCGGCGGCGGGCATCAGCTCGAGATGCCCGCTCGTACGCCAGAGCGCGACGCTGGCGAGCAGCAGTGACTGGGCGGTCACGAGCGTCAGAGCAACAGAGCGGCGACGGACGACGACAACTCCCAGGCCCAGCGCTACGCATGCGGTTGCGATAAGCGAGCTCACGTGGCTCCTTGCGCGATCCACGACGCCAGCCCGATCATGCAGGTGGCGACTCCCGCGCCTAGCAGCGCCGGTACGCGCAAGATCCGCATCTTCGCCAGCGAACTCTCGACCACGGCGATCAAAGCGCATAAGGCTGCAACGGCCGCTGCCAATGCGAGCATGTTCCAGGGAGCGGTCTGAGGCAGCGGGACGAACAGGCCGGCGGCGAGCATCAGCACGAGCCAGTGGCGAGCTGATGCGGTCCACTGCAGCATCGCAAGGTCACGGCCTGCGTACTCGAGCAAAGGACCCTCATGCACCATCGTCAGCTCGAGATGCGTATCGGGGTTATCGATCGGCTGGCGGCCGGTTTCCACCAGCACAACCAGCCCGAAGGCCAGCGCCGCGCACCAGTGCGCAGGCAAGCTGGCGACGTGCGCATCGCTTGCCGCGGCGACCATCTGGATCAGGTCAGTGGAGCGCGCCCCTGCTGCAACCAGCACCAGCGCAAGCAGCAGCAGCGGTTCAGTAAATACCGAGAACATCAGGTCCCGGCCGGCGCCCATCAGCGAGAATCCGCCGCCAGGGTCCCAAGCGGCGGCAGCGGTCGCAAATCGTGCGAGCGCCAGCAGCCCAACCAGCACCAGCATGTCGGATCCAAACCAACCAATCGTGCTCGCGCCGACAGGTACGACCAGCAGGGCGCCCGCGAGTGCGGCGGCGCTCACCGAAGGAGCCATCCTGTACACGAACGTGCTGTCCAGCGGCGCCACCGACCGTTTGCGCCAAAGCCGGCGCAGGTCGCGGTACGGCTGCAGCGGTGAGGTTCCGCGGCGGCCCTGAAGGCGAGCTTTGATCGTCTGGATCAGGCCCGGAAGCAGCGGTGCCATCACCAGTCCCGCGAGCTGAACTGCGACCTCGAGAACGCTGCCGCGCATCAGCTCAGCCCCAAGCGAACAACGGCCAGCACAATGGCGAGCGTCACCAGCAGATAGGTCAGATATGCGCGCAAGCTCCCCGACTGCGTACGGCGCAGGATGCGGCTGGCGGCAAGTACTCGGCCCAGCGCGGGGCGAAACAGGACCTCGTCGAACAGGTGGGGAACTTCCGACTCGTGTACGACGCTGTGCACGAGCGCCCCATCAAGCTCGATGCTGACGGTGCGCCGGGGGCGCAGAACGACTGCGAGCACGAGCCGCAGGGACTTGGTGAACCCTGCGGACGTCCATGCGAGCCGGCTGTCTGGAACCTGGCCGCAGATCCACATCGGGCTGGGCGCGGTGGTTCCGGCCTGCCGCCGCGCAAGCTGGAGCCCGGCCGTACAGACCACGATGACCGCAATCAGGGCGAGCGGTGCAAAAGCTCCACTGCCTGGCACGGCCAGCGTGGCACCAACGAGGCTCGCGGGGAGAGGGCCGTACGGAGACACATGCCCGATCGGACCCAGCACGACGCCGGGCACCACCCCGATCCCCAAGCACAACCCGGCCAGGAAGATGACCGGGCCCGTCATCGACACGGGAACCTCGTGTGAGCTTGCGACAGCTTTTTGCCGGTGCGCGCCCAGCAACACGAGGCCGACGACCTTCACGAAACAGAACACGGCGAGTGCGGCGGTGGCAGCAAGCGCAGCAGCGGCGAGCGCGCCCATGGCCGCGTCGGTTGACGCGCCTTGCAATGCAAGTTGGACGAGGGCCTGAAAGGTCAACCACTCGGAAGCGAATCCATTGAACGGTGGAACCCCGGCAATTGCCATCGACCCGGCGAGAAACGCGGTGCCGGTCAAGGGCATCGTGCGCAACAGGCCGCCAAGGCGGTCGAGATCCAGTTTGCCGACCTGCTTCTGGAACGAGCCGGCACACAGGAAAAGCAGGGATTTGAAGAGTGCGTGGTTGAGCGTGTGGAGCATCGCGGCCGCAAAGGCGATGGCAGCCAGCGGCCTCTGCCCGGCGGCGGATGCGAACAGCGCCGCAGCGAGACCCAAGGCGATGATGCCAACGTTCTCGACCGAGTGGAACGCCAGCAGCCGCTTGAGCTCGTGCTGCATGAGCGCGTACAGCACGCCCGCTACGCATGACAGCGCCGCGGCGGCCAGCAGCACGGGTGCTACCCATTCTGGGAGCGGCGCGAGCCAGAAGAAGAGCATTCGCACGAGCCCGTACAGCGCGACTTTGATCATCATGCCCGACATCACCGCCGACACGTGGGCAGGCGCTGCCGGATGTGCTCGCGGAAGCCAAGAGTGCAGAGGCATCAAGCCCGCTTTGGTGCCGAAACCCACCAGGGCTGCAACAGCCAGCAGCGAACGCATGAGCGCCGGCTGAACTGTCAACGCGTGCGGATCGGTCAGGGCCCCGATGTGTGCGAGCGCGAGCATCGACAACCAGACCCCAACACCTGCAAGATGAGTCGAGCCCAGGTAGATCAGGACAGCCCGGCTTGTCTCTGCGCTGCGGCTCGTGAGGAGGATCGCGACTGCAGGCGCGACGCTCATCAGCTCCCACATCATCAGGAAGGTCACCGCGTCCCTCGCGAGGACGACACCGACCAGGGCCAGGACGAAGACCCCGCTGATGGCGGCAATTGCCGGAGCATTCTGTGACGTCGACAGGTAGCCGCCTGCATATATCAGCGCCGGCGTCGATACGATCGCGATTGCAGCGGCGAAGAAGCCACTGAGCGGGTCGATCCCCGCTGTCGGCCCAAGACCATTCCTGAACTCGCTGCCGACATCGCCTCCGCCGACGACGACCAGCCCGCCCGCGACTCCGATCAGCGCCACGCCAAATGCCTGCATAGCGAGGCCTGCGCGCAGGCCACGGGGCACGGCCGAGACCACGATGCCGGCGGTGGCGACAGCGGCACCCGCGACCAGGAGAGACGCCGGCGTCGTCATGCGGCAGTCCCCGTCTCGTTGGCACTGCCGCGGGTGTTCGGTGGTTGAACGGCGAGGCCCACGAGCAGCGCGTGCGAGGCAGCGATATGGGCAGTCATAAAGCCTGGGCCCTTGGGGGCATTACCGTGACAAGCGAGTAAATTGGCGCCGCCGAGTCCGGCCCCTGGTCGATTGACCCGAGGGTGACTCATCAGTCGACATCGATTGAAGCTGTACCAGGTGTGTGTCGAACATTCGGCGCGCAACTGCCAGTAGATCGTTCACCTGTTGGTCCCGCAGGCGGTAATAGATGTTGTTGCCCGACTTTCGAGTGTCCACCAGGTTCTTCATACGGAGAACCGCCAGTTGCTGAGATACCGTCGATCCCTCGCTACTCAGGGCGAGTTGGAGCTCGGTCACGCTCTTCTCGCCAGCTCGCAAGAGCTCGAGAATGCGGATCCGTGCCGGATGCGCGAGCGCCTTGAACAGCTCCGCCTTGAAGCCTTGAAGCGATTCAGTCATTTGAATACCCGAGGACGGTCGACTGGGAGGCGGCCGTGGGATTCACCGACAACACAAAACGCATCCTTGTTCGGTAACTGAAGAACTTCGAATATAGCAATGCGCTAGTGTAGGGGAATGGGCGGCGCGGGGGAGTCAGGACCACCGGTCGCGGCAGACAGTTCTCGGTCACGCCGATGATTCAAGGCCTGCATGCCAGCAGCGTCGTCTTTGCAGACTTCGACATTGTGTCTGGGGGTTTCCTGACGACTCTGCGAAAGTGGCTCCCTGGCATTGATTCAGCCGGTTATCCGGTCCGTCTGCATGGCGACGAGTACAGACTGCGCGTAGGACAGGTGCATCTCGAGAAGCGTGACCTGGTCGCCCAGCTTCAACTGGAGTCCCCAAGTGTCCCATTTCAAGCGCAGCTGACCGGTACGGTGAGACTACAGAGCTTTCCCAAACAACCGCGAACGAAGGTGGTTTTCGAAGGCAGGTGCGCTCGCAACTTCGGCACCCACGCGTCACCAGCATCGACAGAGGCCGTCCGGCTCCTCGCCAATGACTCAAGTCGTGCGCTACTTGATCTGATCGTGACGGCGATGGAGAGACCCTCCAACCTGCCTGTGGACGTTGCGGCAGTCGTCTCTTCGACTCGGAAGGCAGCCGGCATGGGTGACAAGCAAAGGAAGTCCGGCCCCAAGGGCACGCATCTGCACTGAGATCGCCTTCCCACTGGGCTCTGGCCCCTTCGCTTGGGGCCACGACTGACGCCTAATCCACGGCACGGTGATGCTGCATCGCTGTCGCTTCGGTAGCTTGGCCACACGACGTCGTTTGTCTGGCGCAGACGTCCCGATCACTCAAGGCCCTTCGGCCCTGCGTGAGAGCCGGCGACGCCAGTAGGCTGACCACAGCGCGAGAGACCTGGGCCGCAGGGTCACACCGATTCAAGAAAATCAGGCCTGCTGCGACCCGGCTCTCGCGCTTCGATTGACAGTCATGCGGACTTAGTCGGACTCTGATGGTCCGGAGTTCGAATCCCCCCGGTCATCGACTTGCCTCTGTGCTCAGCACGTTTGATTGTGGTCCGGTCCGTTTGACAGCCTATCCGGTGGACTTCGGTGGACTCTGGTGGACTGATCGCCTGTAATCGCTATCAGGGTTGAACTCGAAAACGACGCTGATGGACTGTGGTGGACGGTCAGCCGTGTGCATGGCATTCAGAAGGTCAGGGGTTCGAATCCCCTCGGGTCCACCAAATTTCTGAGATCAGAAACGGCTGCCGACGAGTTCTATCGGCTCTCGCGTCGGGCGAATTGACATCAACGTTGACACCTTGTTGACATCAAACCCTGCGTTCCTGGCGAACCGCTTCTGGGAGGAGCCACCACCCAGAGTTGAGGCAGGCAAGGCCCTATGCCTGGAGCCTGCTTCGAACCAGGTGCTGGCGTAGTCCCCGCAAATCGCGGAGCAGGTCATCCACCGCTCCCTCGACGCCCTCTTGGGCCATGTCGAGCGAATAGAGGGCGACCAGATAGAGCTCTGCCCGCTCCAGTTGTCGGATGGCTATGCGGAGATTGCGGCGTCGGAGCGGATTAGCCCGCTTCGACGCCTTGCTGGCCGACTCCCTGTCGCTCCCCGCCCACTCATCGTCGATCGTAGTCGCCTCTCTTTCCACAACGACTCGACCGTAGCGCCGGACGCATCAACGGCGAGTCAACGAACAGTCGCCGGGCGCTACCCGGTCACAGGCGCTAGGCTCGGCTCGAAATGTCGGCGCGTACGGCGGAGCGTTGGTTGACGTGGCTCGTCGCGATCGGCGGCCCCCTGATCGTTACTGCTGTGCTGGTTCGATTCAGCCACCAAACGCAGCGCGATTACGTCTTCATCTATCTGGGTCTAGTCGCGGTCGTTGGCGTGATCAGAGGTCTCTGGCCCGCTCTGCTCTGTGCGGCTATCAGCTTCCTATGCGTCGACTGGTTCTTCGTCCAGCCCCTGTACACCTTCACGATCGCGGACGAGCAGGACATCGTCAATCTACTTGCCTTCCTCGCAGTCGCCGGCGTGGTCGGGCTGCTGGCATCCCGACGTCGCCAGGGCCTGCTGCACTCTGAAGCGCTCGCGCGCCAGCTGCAGGAGGCAAACACCGAGCTGATTCGGCTGAACAAGGAGCAAGCCGAGGCGGCCAGCTCAGCGCTGCGGCTCGCCCGAAGCGAGCAGCAGATCAAAGCCCTGCAGGAGGCGGACCGGCTCCGCCGCGATCTGCTCGCAAACGTGTCACACGAGCTGCGTACGCCCCTTGGCACCATCCTGGCCGAGAGCACAGATCCCAGCAACGCCGAGACGCCGGCCGATGCGCGACGCACTCTCCAGACCATCGCAGCCGAAGGACGGAGATTGAAAGCGCTCGTGGATGACATGCTGGACATGGCCGTGATCGAAAGCGGGGCTCTCGAGCTCGATCTCGTCTCGCTCGACATCGGAGATGCGATCGTCGCCGCGGCCGATCGCCTGCACCGAGCGTCACCTGACCGGAAGCTCGACTGGAACGTAGACGAAGCGCATGCTGCGGTGCTTGCCGATTGGAATCGGTTGGGACAGATCCTGGACAACCTCCTGTCCAACGCTGACCGCTTCGCCCCACCCGGGACCCCGGTGGTGGTGCGCGTCTCGTGCGAGATGCCCGGGCTCGTGGCGATCCGGGTCATCGACCGCGGACCCGGCGTCCCTGGTGAACTGCGCGAGCGCATCTTCGAGCGCTTCTTCCGCGGTGAGAGCGACGGCAAGGCCGGGAGCACCGGCCTGGGCCTGGCCATCGTCAAGGGCCTGGTCGAGGCGCATGCAGGCACCGTGGCGGTCGAGGACGGCACCGAGCCCGGCGCGGTGTTTCGCTTCACATTGCCCGAAGCCCCCGCCGAGTGAGCCGGATCCTCATCGTCGAGGACGACCCGGCGTTGCGCAACTCGATCCGCTCGATCCTCGAGCGCAATGGCCATGACGTCCAGACCGCCGGCGATGGCGCGGCCGGCGGTCGTGAGCTCCAGACCGGCGGGGCCTGGGACGTGGTCTTGCTCGACATCGGGCTTCCATTCGTTGACGGTTGGGAGATCCTTCGAGGCCTCGAAGGCCGGAGGCTCCCATCGGTGATCGTGATCAGCGCTCGGGGTGGCGAGCAGGACAAAGTCCGTGCGCTGGACATGGGCGCGGACGACTACCTGGCGAAACCATTCGGCGCCGACGAGCTGCTGGCCAGGATCAGGGCCGTGCTGCGCCGGACCCAGCCCGCGGTCGGGCCGAACCGGGTGGTCAAGAGTGGCAGCGTGACGGTCGACCTCGCGGGGCGGGTCGCGCTTCGGGATGGGACCGAGGTGAAGTTGTCACCGACCGAGTACGGTCTGCTGGCTGCGCTCGCCCGCCACGCCGGCCAGGTGATCGACCACCGCACGCTGTTGCGCGAGGTCTGGGGGCCTTCATATGGTGACGAGCGCAACTATCTACGCACCTTTGTTCAGCGGCTGCGCACGAAGCTGGAGGACGACCCCAAGAATCCCCATGTCATCGTGACCGCCGGTACACGGGGCTACCGCTTCGGCCCGGCGCCGATGGAACGTTGACAAGCGCCTGCCGAACGTCCCGCTGGAACACGGCCTTTCGTTGATGCTCCATTGACGGGTGGCAGCCTAACCTCGGGTCTATGCCGCTTGATTTGTGGATGGTGGGCCTGGCCCTTTTCCTGACCGTGGCTTGTTTTCTCTACATCCGCGGTCTGGAGGAGTTGCCCTGATGTCGGCGCAGGTGCCTTACATCATCACCGGCGCCGTGGCGCTGATCGTGACGATCTACCTCTTCGTCGCGCTGCTCTACCCCGAGAAGTTCTGAAGTGGTTCTCGACATAGTTGGCGTCGTCATCACCTACCTCGCTGTGGCCGTGGGAGCCTGGTTCCTCGCCCCCTACCTTGTCAAGGTCTTCCAGGGCCAACGAGTCTTCTTGAGCCCGGTACTGCGGCCGGTCGAGCGCGGCGCCTATCGGCTGATGGGGGTCGACGAGGCGAAAGAGCAGAGCTGGATCGGGTATGGGGTCTCGGTGCTCGCGGTCACGATAGCGAGTCTCCTGTTCACCTACCTGGTGCTGAGACTCCAGGACAAGCTGCCGTTCAATCCGCAGGGCTTCGGTCCAGTGCCCGCCGATCTCGCCTTCAACACGGCCGTCAGTTTCACCACCAACACCAACTGGCAGAACTACACCGGCGAGCAGACGATGTCCTACTTCTCCCAGATGGTCGGCCTCGTCATGCACAACTTCCTGTCGGCGGCCACGGGCATTGCCATGGCAGTTGCCCTGGTGCGCGGCATTTCGAACAGGCAGCTCAAGACGCTCGGCAACTTCTACGTCGACGTGACACGGGCGACCCTTTACGTCCTCATTCCGCTCGCCTTCGTGGCCGCCCTGGTGCTTGCGTCTCAGGGCGCCGTACAGACGCTCTCCAGCTATCCCGTCGCCCACACGCTCCAGGGCGCCGCCCAGACGATCGCGGTCGGTCCCTTCGCCTCCCAGGAGGCGATCAAGGACCTAGGCAACAACGGCGGCGGCCCTTTCAACGCGAACTCGGCCCACCCATTCGAGAACCCGAACGGATTCACCAACCAGCTCGAGATCTTCCTCGAGATCCTGATCCCCTTTGCGCTGGCGCTGATGTTCGGCCGCTGGGTTGGCAACGTCAGGCAGGGCATCGCGATTGCCGCGACGATGGGCTTACTCCTCTGCTCCGGGGTTGTGGTCGCCGCGTGGGCCGAGCAGACGGGCAACCCCGCGCTCACGAACATCGGGGTCAGTCAAGCCAACACCGCAACCCAGGCCGGCGGCAACATGGAGGGCAAGTCGGTAGTCTTCGGACCTATTTACTCCGCCCAGTTCGCGGCCACCACGACCGGTACGAGCACGGGATCGGTTGACTCGAGCCATGACAGCTACACGCCGATCGGCGGCATGGTCCCTCTGGTTCTCATCCAGCTCGGCGAGGTCACGCCGGGCGGCGTGGGCGCGGGACTGTACGGGATGCTCGTCTTCGCGGTCCTGGCGGTCTTCATCGCCGGCCTGATGGTGGGTCGCACGCCGGAGTACCTGGGCAAGAAGATCGAGTCGAAGGAGGTGCGGCTGGCCTCGCTGGTCATCCTGACCAGCGCCTTCAACATCCTGGTTTGGACGGCGATCTCCGTCCTCGTCCCGGCGGGTTTGAAGGGACCGCTGAACCCCGCTGCGCACGGGTTCACGGAGATCCTCTACGCCTTCTCGTCCACGAACGGGAACAACGGCAGCGCCTTCGCGGGCTTGACGGGCAACACGGTGTACTACAACACCGCGCTCGGCATCGCCATGTGGACGGGCCGCTACATCTTCTACATCCCCATCCTCGCTCTCGCGGGTGCCCTCGCGGGCAAGAAGGTAGTTCCGGCCGGCCCCGGCACGTTCCGCTCCGACACTCCACTCTTCGTCGGGCTGTTGATAGGCGTGATCATCATCGTCGGCGCGCTCACCTTCTTTCCGGCACTCGCGCTCGGGCCGCTGCTCGAGCAGTTCCAGCTCGCAGCGGCGCACCTGCACTAGATCGATGCAGCAGACGATCCAGAAGCATGAGCGGCGCAGGGGCCGGAGCAGCCTGACCGATCGGGCGATCATCGCTCCAGCCATTCGGGCGAGCTTCGCCAAGCTCGACCCGCGCTGGATTGCGCGCAACCCGGTCATGTTCGTGGTCGAGGTCGGCGCGGCGATCACAACGATCATCTTCGCGATCGATCTCTTCAACGGGACCCCGGGCTTCAGCGGGTCCAACAACGACCTGTTCGTCGGTCAGATAACGGTCTGGCTGTGGTTCACCGTGCTGTTCGCGAACTTTGCGGAGGCGATGGCCGAAGGAAGGGGCAAAGCCCAGGCCGCCGCCCTACGCAAGACTCGTTCCGAGACGATCGCACGCCGGATCGTCGACGGCCGAGAAGACCGCGTTTCCTCGACGCAGCTCAAGAAGGGCGATCTCGTGGTGTGCGAAGCCGGTGACGTGGTCCCCGGTGACGGTGACGTGATCGAAGGCATCGCCTCGATCGACGAGTCGGCGATCACAGGCGAGTCCGCGCCAGTGATCCGCGAGGCGGGCGGAGACCGCAGCGCCGTCACCGGCGGCACCAAGGTGCTCTCCGACAGGATCGTGGTCCGGATCACCGCCAACCCTGGCGAGACGTTCCTCGACCGCATGATCCACCTGGTCGAGAGCGCGTCGCGCCGCAAGACGCCGAACGAGATCGCCCTCAACATCCTGCTCGCCGCGCTAACGATCATCTTCATGGTTGCCACCGTCACCCTGCAGCCCTTCGCGATCTACTCGGGCACGTCGGTCACGATCACGGTCCTGATCGCGCTGCTGGTCTGCTTGATCCCCACGACAATCGGAGGCCTGCTCTCCGCCATCGGCATCGCAGGCATCGACCGCCTGATGCAGCGCAACGTGATCGCCCTTTCCGGCCGGGCCGTGGAAGCCGCGGGCGACGTCGACACGCTTCTGCTGGACAAGACGGGCACCATCACCTTCGGCAACCGCCAGGCTTCGGAATTCCTTCCCGCGCAGGGCGTGGCCATGGAGCGGCTGGTCGAAGCGGCCGAGCTGGCGAGCCTCGCCGACGAGACGCCCGAGGGTAAGTCGATCGTGACCCTGGCGCACAGGCTCGGCTCCAACGGCCACACTATGAATCAAAAGGAGATGACCTTCATCCCCTTCTCCGCGACCACGCGCATGAGCGGGGTCGACTACAACGGCCGCGCGATACGGAAAGGCGCCGACGACGCAATCGCGGTATGGACGGGCAGTGAGCTGCCCAGCGACGTCGCCGCCCAGGTCGCGACGATTGGTCGCGCGGGTGGAACGCCGCTAGTAGTGGGCCAAGACGGGGTCGTCCTTGGCACGATCCACTTGAAGGACATCGTTAAGCCGGGCATTCGCGATCGCTTCGCAGAGTTGCGCCAGATGGGACTGCGCACAGTGATGATCACCGGTGACAACCCGCTGACCGCGGCTGCGATAGCCAAGGAGTCAGGGGTGGACGACTTCCTCGCCCAAGCGACGCCCGAGAAGAAGCTCGAGCTCATCAGAAACGAGCAGTCTCAGGGCCGAATGATTGCCATGACTGGTGACGGCACGAACGACGCCCCGGCCCTGGCTCAGGCTGACGTGGCCGTGGCAATGAACACCGGCACGCAGGCGGCTAAGGAGGCCGGCAACCTGATCGACCTCGACAGTGACCCCACCAAACTGATCGAGATCGTCGAGGCGGGCAAGCAGATGCTGATGACGCGGGGTGCCCTGACCACTTTCAGCATCGCCAACGATGTGGCCAAGTACTTCGCCATCATCCCGGCGATATTCTTCGTCGCACTTCCAGAGCTGAACGCGCTGAACATCATGCAGCTGCACAGCCCCAACAGCGCCGTGCTGTCGGCCGTGATCTTCAACGCGCTGGTCATCGTCGCCCTCGTCCCGCTTGCCCTTCGCGGCGTGCGCTACCGGCCGATCGGCGCGGCCGCCCTGCTGCGCAACAACATGTTGATCTATGGCCTGGGGGGCATCGTCGCGCCGTTCATCGGGATCAAGCTGATCGACATCATCATCACTGCGGTGCATCTGGCCGCCTAGGAGCCTTCGAATAGAGATGCTGAAGTCACTACCAGGCGAGATAGTGCAAGCCATCAGGCTGACGCTCGTTTTCGCCGTCGTCACCGGCCTCATTTACGGGGTCGGCATGACCGGGATCATCCAGGTGCTCTTCCATGACCAGGCCAACGGCAGCCTGATCATGAAGAACGGGCAGATCGTGGGCTCGACCCTGATCGGCCAGCAGTTCAGCGCCGACGAGTACTTCCAGGGCCGGTACTCCGCGAACGGGTATGACGCGAGCAACTCATACGGCAGCAACCTTGGACCGAGCAACCAGGTGCTCATCGACCGAGTGGCAAGCTCGGCCAGGGCGTTCCGCCAGGCCAATGGCATGGGACCGAGCGACCAGGTCCCTGTGGACATCGTGACCGGCGACTTCAGTGGCTTCGACCCCAACATCACCGAGGCGTCCGCCCTGCTGCAGGTGACTCGCGTCGCCCAGGCCCGCAGTCTGGACCCGTCGAAGTTGCGGGCGTTGGTCGAGAAACACCTGCATGGCCGAATCCTGTGGATCTTCGGCGAACAGTACGTGAACGTCCTGGAGGTCAACCTGGCGCTGGACAACGGCGAGGCGGGATAGGGATCGGCGCGGCCTGGAGAATAATCGTCTCGCTGTGCAGAACGATCCACCCAGGCCGGTAGTCGAGCCTCACGCGCATCCTCATCCGGCATCGTCGGCCGGGGCGCCGCCTGCGCGCGGGCATCTGAAGCTCTACCTCGGCGCCACGCCCGGAGCCGGCAAGACGTTCGCCATGCTGCGTGAAGCGCATGACCTCGCCCGCCTCGGGCATGACGTCGTGGTGGCGTACGTCGAAACCTACAATCGGCCGCGCACTGTCGAGCTGCTGCAGGGCCTCGAAACAGCTCCACGCAAGGTCGTCTCGTACCGTGGCGCCACGCTCGAGGACATGGACCTCGAATGGGCGATCCAGCGCAAGCCTGAGATCGCCCTGGTCGACGAGCTGGCACACACCAACGCACCCGGCCTGCGACACCCCAAGCGATGGCAGGACGTCGACGATCTCCGCGCCGCTGGCGTCAACGTCATTTCGACCGTCAATGTTCAGCATGTCGAAAGCGTCAAAGACCTGGTCGAGAAGGTGACCGGGATCGTCGTACGAGAGACGGTGCCCGACAAAGAGATCGACAGTGCCGACGTGGTGCAGTTCATCGACATCGCTCCAGAGGCGCTCCGGAAGAGGATGAGGCACGGAAACATCTACGCGGCAGACAAAGTCGACGTCGCGCTGGCCAACTTCTTCAAGCCAGGCAACCTGGCCGCGATGCGCCAGATCGGGCTGCGCCTGGTTGCCGACTCGATGGCGAGAACGCGCAGCGTGGTCGACTCCCCAGAGGACGTGCTGGTCGCAGTGTCCTGCGGAGAGGCATCCGAGGAGTTGATGCGCCGCGGTGTCCGCCTAGCGCGGCGGCGCGGCGGCTTCTGTTTGGTCGTCACGGTCGTGGCAGATCCGGCCGAGGATGCCCGGGTCGATCCGTATCGCTCCCTGGCCGAGCAGCTTGGGTGCTCCTTCGCGGTGCTCGCGGGGAACGACCCGGCCCGAGCGATCATCCAGGCCGCGCGAGACGCGGGTTCGGACCACGTTGTCGTGGGCGAGCCGCGCGACAGTCGCTTGATCGACCGCCTTCGTCCCAACGTGGTCGACAGGATCATCGACGGCCTGCCTGATGCGGATGTCCATGTGATCGCGAGATTCGCCAGGTGAACCGCAAGCAAGAGCGCCGTCCGGATCCGGCAGAGTTGCTGCGTCAGATCGCGTCCGAAGGACGGCGGCGCGCCATGCTGCGTGTCTACCTCGGCTACGCGCGTGGCTGCGGCACGACGACAGCCATGCTGGACGAAGCTCGCAGGCGACAGGGCCGCGGGACCGACGTGGTGATCGCCGCTTACGACATCCATGAGCCGCCCGCGAAGGCGCTTAGCGCGCTCGAGGTGATCCAGCCGACGCGCGAGATGCCCATCTCGCGGCCGCTTGACGTGGGCGCGCTCCTCGCGCGTAACCCCGAGGTCGCGTGCATCGACGACGTCATGGGACTCGATGTCTCAGGGAGGCCGCGCATCGAGTCCGTACCGCGGCTGCTCTCAGCTGGTATCACAGTGCTCGCCACTCTGCATCTCCTGTCCCTTCGCAGCGCCGCGACCGCGGTGGCCGGGATGCTTGGTGACCGCCTCCCGGAGCCGCTGCTCGGCGACGAGTTCTTCAACCAGATCGACGAGATCGAGTATGTCGACATCACTCCTGAGGATCTGCTGGCGCGCCTCAAGCACGGAGCGATTCTCACCCCGGCGCAGCTGGCTGCCGGCATGCAGCGGGAGCTGCGACCGGCCGTGCTCGCCATCCTGCGCGAAACGGCGCTACGGATGACCGCCGAGCACATGGACCGGCAGCTGTCCGCTTACCTGCCCAAGACGCAGTCTCCGCTCGAGTTCCGAGGACGCATCGTGCTCGGTATACCTGTCGCCGCCGGAATGGAAGACCGGATTCGCGCAGTCGCCCGTTATGCCGCGTCACAGGGAGCCAAACTCTCGGTCGTCACTGTCCGGGTCCCGGGGCTGCGGGAAGAAGAGAAGGCGTTGCTGGGTGGCTACGCATCGCTGACGCATCAGCTCGGAGGGGAGTTCGTCAGGCTTGACAACAGCCACGTGGCAAGAGCCCTCGTCGGATATGTCCGGGAGGTGCAGGCGACTGAGGTGGTGCTCGGCCACCGTCGCCGTGCTCGAAGGCTGCTGTCGGATACCACCAGCGAGATCATCCGGCTGCTCTCAGGCGTCGACGTGCATATCCTTCGCGCACGCCTCCCCGTGCCTCACCAGAAAGGCCGGCCATAGGTTGGGCCGCTCCGTCTCGGCGGGTTCAGATTCGGCTCATTGGGCCAGCGAGTAGCGTCGGCGAGGACTCGGTCGCCATTCCTCAATAGGCGTGACTCTGGTGGACGGTCAGCGTTTAGCCCTCGCGATCTCGACAATCGCCCAGCAACGGCTAGGGCAGAGGTGGGATGATGGCCGCTCGCTCCTCGAACGGGCGCCGGTTGAAATCATCCATCCAACGTTTCATTGCGTCGGAATCTGTGACGTCGATACCATCGGCCTTCATCGCGGCGACGACCGCTTTCGCGAGCCCGAAACGGCTCGTGTCCACCATTCCGTTCTCGAATGCGGGTAGCCACTCGGCCACCGCGTCCAGCGTCTCCCGAATCAGGGCGTCCGGCAGCTTTCGCCGCCCGCCTGTGTAACGAATCCACGCCCGCAGCACATCGGGCACCAATTCGACTTCGCCTTCCTCCGGCAGTGTCTTGCGCGGATACCAGTCGGCGAGCAGCATCTCGACCACGATCGGGCTCCAGCGCAAAACGTCGCCGTCTCCCAAGTCGATCCTGAAGTCGACAAGCCGGCTGGCGACAACCTCACTGAGCGCACGATCCTCAAGGTTGGCAGCCTCTGCGCATCGCATGAACTCGGCCACCACAACCTGGCGGAACTCGTCATCGGGAGGCTCTGGTCTCTCCACAACGGCGGGGCCCGGTAGCAGTCGCAGCAGTGTCCTGAGTAGACCACGGTGGGCTCGGAAGTCATCTGACCAAGGTGGATCCAGCCAGAGCACATCGCTTTGAGCCAGCGCGGCGGCAATCTCGTTAGCGGCTTGTTGCGAGGCGATCGGCTGAAAGCTGATCTCATCCGTGTGCTCCCGCCATTTGGCGATGAGCTCAGACGGTGGTACTGGTAAAAGTGTGGCGTCCTTGAGGAGCCCGAGGTTGTGGTCGATCATCAATTGGAAGCTCTCGGCGGGCTCGTCCTGATATTGAAAGCCGAGGATGATCAGGTCCTGGTCGCCGAGTAGCTCCGTGCCTTTCCAGGCACCCAGGAAAGTGAGCTCGGGCAACGAAGCCCAGTCTGGCCGTTGAGCGCTCTCGGCCCGCAGCTCCACCAGCCAAGGCGTGATGTCCCAATCCGCCGGCGCTTGGTCGGCGACGCCCTCCGCATAAAGCAGGGAGGAGGACGAGCTCGCCTTTACGAGCGTGGCTCTGAGTCGGTTCTGGAACTCGGCCTCCGCGTTGCGATCAAGGTTCAGTGCAAAGCCAAGCAGTGCGCTGACCATGTGCTCGATTAGCTGCGGGTCGCGTTCCCGGTCGAGATCACGAAGGTGGTCGAGCACGGTGGCGCGGACGCTGATCTCGATGGAGGGGGCCTGGGCTGCCTTGCGTATGCGCCGTCGATCTCGTTTCGGCCGACCTTTGCTTCGCCTCTTTGCCACCACTCCAGACCCTTGTTCCTAAATCTTCCAGTCAGCCTGATTCGAAGAGCTTGCGGGCAAGCTGAGACTGGCGAATGATCGACAAGAGCGTTCCTGTTCGCAGCTCATCATGGTCGGGAACCGGAACCGTCCTGGTTGAGTCCTCGAGTCGGAGTTGCATCACGATGTGGCTCCCGCGCCGACGCACCTCAACGAATCCGTTGTCGGCGAGGATCCGGCAGACCTGGCGGCCGGAAAGCCTGCGGAGCTTACCCAACCTTGAGGTCGAAGTGGGTCACGTAAACCTCGGTATGGAGCCGTTCCTTCAGCTCTGACGGGCTGGCGGTTTCGAAGAATAGAGAGAGGGCTTCCCGCAAGTTGCTGGAGGCTTCCTCGACCGACTGCCCTTGGCTCGCGATGTCGAGCTCCGGGCACAAGGCGACGTACCCGTCGTCCTCGCGCTCAATGATCGCGGTCAGATGCTCCGTCCGTTGCACGGCTCCATTTTGACAGCCTATCCGGTGGACTTCAGTGGACTCTGGTGGACTAATCGGCCGTCAATTCTGGCTGCTTGAACTCGAAAACGACTCTGGTGGACTCTGGTGGACGGTTATCCCTGTGCATGGCATTCAGACGGTCAATGGGCTGAAAGCCAGGTCCGCAATTCTTGAGGTTTCGCCTCATCAACCAGAAGGCTCGCGCGTCCCCATATATACCCCGCGCGGCAGTTGTGCTGGTTCGCCTCAGGACTTAAGCGGAGCGTCAGCGGTCGCGTGAAACCCATCGCGACGGTTTTCAGACCGCCGCGTTCTCGGTCCGCGCGGACCATTTCGAATACAAAACCCGGGCCTGAGTCGTAGGACCGCCGCGAAAGCTGTGACAGTTCGATTCTGTCGCGGCCCACCACCCCGATTTCGTATTCAAAACCTCCGCAATTTGCGTAAGCCCTTGGTGGCCTCCCGGAAGAGCTTCTGCATCTGTTTGCTGCCTGGGCGTGGAGGCCCGGCATCACGTGGCTGTAGGGGTCCAGCGTCAGCGTGATCGTGCTGTGGCCGAGCATCTCCTGGACCACGTTCGGGTGAACTCTGCGCTCCAGCAGTTGGGTCGCCGCCGTGCCGAAGGTCATGAATGCGAATCCTCGGCAGCTCGGCTTTCTCCAATATCACCGATCGGCACCTGGGCGACTGGTCGCTCCGCCCTTCAGCCGGCTCGGCGGGAGGTGGGTGAGAAGCGGTAATGTTCATCCCCTCCGCCACTGACGGTTCCGGGTGGAGTTCGACGAATACGATCGCCGCGTCGGGGGCTGGCGCAGTTTGGCAGCGCGCACGGTTCGGGACCGTGAGGCCCCGGGTTCAAATCCCGGGCCCCCGACCATTTTCTGAACTCAAACCGCCAGTCAAGGCGAAGGTATGGTCATAACTGCGCCGTATTGGCGTGGCAGTTATGTAGCAGTTGCTCTCGAAGAGCCAAGCATTGTGTGAGCGCTTTGGAATTCGTCTGAAAGCCAACGCGGAGCCCTTACATCAGAACTTGCCTGGAGTACTGTCATGGCGCCGTGGCCCGACTACCCGAAGGCACGATCACCTTCATGCTCACCGACCTACAGGGGTCCACTCAAGCCTGGGAGAAGCTGCCGAAAGCGATGCGGGCCGCAATGGCGAAGCATGACGCAATCCTGGCCAGGGCGGTCCGCGATAACGCGGGGGAGTTGGTAGAAGCAGGGCGCGAAGGAGACAGCGTCCTCGCAGTTTTCAGGACCGCGGCAAGCGCTGCCTCATGCGCACTCGAAGTCCAGAAGAATTTCGCCACCGAATCCTGGCCCGACGGATTGGATATGAGGGTACGGCTCGCGCTGCACACCGGAGAAGCGCAGTTGCGTGACGATCACTACTTTGGTCCCGCGCTGAACCGCTGTGCGCGGCTGCTCGCCTCATGCCATCCGGGCCAAATCCTGCTCACAAAAGCGACCGAGTCGATGTTGGCCGACGAACTCCCAGAAAGCAGCGAGCTTCTAGACCTCGGATCGCATCGTCTCAAAGACCTCGCGCGTCCGGAGCAAGTCTTCCAACTGAACGATCTGACACACCCGTCCGAGTTCCCCCGCATCCAATCCTCGCCGCAGCATCAGACCAACATGCCGCACTACCTGACCGCCTTCGTTGGGCGCGATGGCGACCTGTCGGCCCTCAAACCCTTGCTTGCGAAGTCGCGCATGGTCACCCTGACCGGTCCGGGCGGCTCGGGAAAGACAAGGCTTGCGGTCGAACTAGGATGGGCTTGTCTGGACGTTTGGCCGGGCGGTGTCTGGGTGGTGGACCTTGCTCATATCAGCGAAGCTAGCCAGGTTGGTGGCGCCGCAGTCGCCGCTCTCAAGCTGCCTGGTCGTGGTCCCGCTCTCGACGTGGTCACTGCTTGGCTCGCGACACGCCGAGCCATCCTGATCTTGGACGATTGCGAGCATCTGGTAGCGGCTTGTGCTCGGTTTTGCGAAGCCATCCTGCAAGCCTGCCCGAAGCTGACTGTAGTCGCGACTAGCCGAGAAATCCTGGGGGTGCCTGGAGAGACTCGTTGGCCGGTCACGTCGATGCGCGAAGGCGATTCGGTGCAGCTGTTTGAGGCGCGTGCACGACTGGTGGTGGCCGACTTTAAGGTCGTGGCCTCCAATCTTGAGACGGTCAGTCAGATTTGCGAGCGTCTGGACGGCATGCCGCTCGCCATCGAGTTGGCGGCTGCCCGCCTGGGTCTCCTGACCGAGAGCGAGATACTGAGCCAGCTCTCCGACCGCTTCGGTCTGCTTGCGGGCGGCGCCCGTACCGCCCCTGAGCGACATCAGACAATGACGGCGACGATCGACTGGAGCTATCGCCTCCTCACCGAAAAGGAGGCCTTGCTCTTTCGCCGCTTGTCTGTATTCCGGGGCGGCTTCACTTTGGAGAGCGTGCAGGCCGTGTGCGGTGATCAGATCACGGGTGGGGCTCTGGACTGCCTTGGCGGGCTAGTCCAGAAATCGATGGTGGTGGCTGAGCGGGCCGAAGACTCGAGCAGCCGCTACCGACTCCTCGAGTCCCAACTTGACTACGCGGAGGACCGGCTGCAAGAGAGCGGGGAGCTCGAGTTGGTGCGGAAGCGCCACTACCAGCACTTCCTGGACGGCCTGGTCGCCAGGACGAGGAATCCAGCACTTTCAAGACCGCCCCCGGGCCCGGTCGAGTCACGGTGGATTGCTCGCGAGTCGACCAATTTATGGGCCGCAATGGGGTGGGCACGAGATAACGCCGCCGACCTTGGCCTCACCTTTGCCGCCTATCTGTCACGCATCCCGTTCGGAGACGTAGCGCAAGCACGGACCTTGCTGACAGACGTGCTGGAACACTCGGCCGAGAAAGGGTTGCCTCGCGTCTACGCCCTCCGTTCTGCAGCCAGCCTTGCTCACATCCAAGGCGATAGCGAGGCGGCCGTTCGTGCTGCTGAAGCCGCCCTCGCATTGGCCCGCGAACTCGGTGATCTCGAGGTGCTGGCTTACACGCTCACGTTTACGGCCGTCGCGCACGAGATGCTCGGCGAGTTTGATACCGCGATCGAGATGTATGAGGAGGCCAACTCGCACCTCAGAGATTCTGGCAACCGTCCGCTACTAACCCAGATAAGGACCAACCTGGCGTGGCTGGGTTTCTTGAAGGGCGACCATATCGGCGCGCGCGACATCTTGCTCGAATGCGCTGTCACCGCCAGGGTGGAGGGCGATCTCATACTGCGTGCCTCGTGTCTCAACAGCCTCGGTTGGGTGCATTTGGGCCTACATGACGGTCCGGCGGCCAGAGCCAGCTTCAAGGAGGCCCTCGCCATAGCCCGCAGCTTCATGGATAAGCAGGATCTCATCGAGGCCATTCAGGGCCTACTGTGCGTCGCCGGTGTAAGCGGGAATCACCAGCGCGCGCTGAGCCTCGCAGGCGCTGCCAACCGGCTGTCCGGCGATTGGTCGGTTAGGTCGGCCAGCTGGCCCGAAACCCAAACTGAAGAGTCGCAACTTCGATCTCGCTCCCGACTCGGGCCAAGTAAGAGTGAACAGGCCTGGAAGGTGGGGTGGGCTATGACCCTGGATGAGGCGATCGACTATGCCCTTGATGAAAGCGAGCCAGAACCTGGGATCGATGCTGGCCCACTGAGCCGGCGGGAGCGAGAAGTTGCGACGCTGATTGCCTCCGGCCTAACGAACCGCCAGATAGCCGAGCGCCTTTTCATCGCCGAGCGATCCGCCGAGGGCCACGTTGAGCGGATTCGGAACAAGCTGGGGGTTCGATCCCGAACCGAGGTCGCAACTTGGGCCGTAGTGCACGGCCTGGTAGCGCCTCCAACAAAAGAGAGAGGGACCCCCCGCGGGTCCCCCTCTAGCCGTCAACGGCGACCAAGCTAGGACTGTGGTCCGCCCCGCCGGCTCCCGGGCTCTCGGAACGACGCGCTAGGTGACAATGTCGTTGACGCGGGGCCCTCGATCGTCTGGGTTCCAGTGTGCTGCGTGTTGTAGTTCCACGCCGAACCAAATCCCGCGGCTCCAGGTTGCCCCGCGAAGATGTGCTGAGCCGGAGCTGCGGCCGGCACCCTCAGCGTCTTGATGGGCACGGCTCCCATCGCCGCTAGCACCAATGCCGCAAGCAGCGCGGCTACGACCGCCACCATGCTTCTCGAGATCGCCGATCTACGAAACGATTTCCTCGCTTCCATCGCTGACTGCCTCCAGATGTATTCGGCCGACCTTCGGTGCCGGGCCGTGAGGTCAACGCTAGGAATCCCAGGGCGGACCTATAAGGCGGAAAACACCCCAATCCGCCGCCTCGGTACCTCAATCGACTACCTCTTTCTTGCCAAGCGGTCGGCACGCTGGGACTGTCGTGAGGCGATACCGTGTAGCAACGCATGTAGCAACCCAGGCGGCTTCGGGCGTCACGTAGCGGTCGCTAGCGGACTGAGGCCGCCGACGGGGTGAACTCAAACGGCCTCTGGCGGCACACCGCGCTCCGGGCGCTACAGCGGTTCGGGACCGTGAGGCCCCGGGTTCAAATCCCGGGCCCCCGACCACTTTTCGAATACGATCTGGCGTCGCGGCTTGGTGCAAACAGTGCGCCGGATCACAGCCGTATCACAATTTCCCCGGGAAGTAGCAGAGATGGCCCTGTGGACACCTGGCGAACAACCGCCTTTCATCGTGAGTGATGACGATCGGTGTCGAAGCGCCTAGTGCGCATTCGGCGGAAAGCCGCTTCTCTAATTCTTGGAGTAGTCGAGGTCATGCCGGCGCGCATCGAGCACCTCTTTTAGCGCCAGCGTTAATCCGAGTGAGGCCGCGGAGCAAATATCGTCCGGGGAGTCACGAACGCGGCGGAACCATAAGACACCAGAATCCGCCCGGACTCAGGCGCTCGCTACGGCCCGCAGTTGTGCGAACGCCTCCGCGATGAGCTGAGGAAGCGTACTGTCACTCGTGTCATCGAGCCAACGGGCGGTCGCGACCCGGAAGACCGTCATCCCCGTCTCGGCCGCGAGGACGGCCGCGTCGGCGCTGACGCCCCGGCTACGCAGCGCGCGCGACGCCGTATCGGCCATCGACGCGAACTTGATCAGCTGCCGC
>DATLRQ010000152.1:0-4070 GCA_035534555.1 Candidatus Micrarchaeaceae archaeon | reverse complement strand
CTCTTCGGCCTTCAGGCGCGCGTTCTCGGAATAGGTATCCCCCACCTCGTCGACCTCGCTGTCGAAGGCGACCAGCTCGAGGCCGGCACCCGACAGGAGGTCTCGATACTCATGAACCTTGCCCGCGTTGCCCGAGGCGATTACGAGCCGCGGGCGTTCAGCCAAGCGTGGCGATGGCCCTCTTCTGGGCGACGATCAGCTCTTTGATCCCCTTGCCCGCGAGCGCCAGCATCGAGTCGAGCTCCTCGCGCGTGTAGGGCGCACCTTCAGCGGTGGCTTGCAGCTCGACCAGGCGCCCGTCCTCGGTCATCACGCAGTTGAGGTCGGTCCCGGCCTGGAAGTCCTCCGTGTAATCGAGGTCCAGCATCGGCGTGCCCTGGACGATTCCGCAGCTGACCGCGGCGAGGTACTGGCGCACCGGGACCTGTTCGACCATGCGCGCGTCCTTCATCCGCTTGATCGCCATGTACAGCGCGGTGAACGCGCCCGTGATCGATGCGGTCCGCGTGCCGCCGTCGGCCTGGAGGACGTCGCAGTCGAGCGTGATGGTCCGCTCGCCGATCTTGCCCATGTCGACCGCCGCCCGCAGCGAGCGGCCAATGAGCCTCTGGATCTCGTGCGTGCGGCCGCCGATCCGGCCCTGGATCGCCTCGCGGGCCCCGCGGTCGTGGGTCGAGCGAGGCAGCATCGAGTATTCGGCCGTGATCCAGCCCTGGCCGCTTCCGCGGCGGTGCGGCGGAACTCGGTCCTCCACGCTAGCCGTGATCCATACGCGCGTGCGACCCATCTCGATGAGACACGATCCTTCCGCGTGCACGTTCACGCCGAGCTCGATCTTGAGGGGGCGGAGCTGATCGGGCTGTCGTCCGTCGGGACGAGAGGCTGTCGTCATCGTTTGAGAATTCTGAGCAAAAGGGAGGCTCCTTCGTAGAACACGTAAAGGGGGACGAACATGATCAAGGGTGTCACCGGGTCGGTGCCCGGTGTCAGGAACATCGCCACGATACCGAGTCCCAGGAACCACATCGGCCGGTTCTTGCGCAGCCAGCGCGAATTGATGATCCGCAGCATTCCCAGCACGAACAGCACCACCGGCAGCTCGAACACGATGCCGAAGCCGATCACCATCAGCAACACGAAGCTGACGAACGCGTTCACATCGGCGAGGTAGGTGACGCCCGCGGGGGCGAACGAGTTGAGGACTCGGATGTACAGCGGCATGGCGAACACCGCGACGCCGACACCGATGGCGAAGAAGAAGATCGTCGCGACGATCAGCGGCAAGATGAATCTGCGCTCGTGCTTGTGCAGCCCGGGGCTGACGAACCACCACACCTGCTGGATCACCACCGGCGACGCGAGAACCACGCCGATGTAGATGGCCACCTTCAGCTCGAGCAGTACGCCGCCCGCCGGCTGAAGGTAGATCGCGTGTCCGATCCCAGCGCGGTCGACCAGGAACGTGATCACTCGCCCGGATATGAAGAAGGCCGCCAAAGTCGCCACTCCCCAGGCGATCAGCGCGACGATGAGGGCGCGGCGCAGGGCCTCGAGGTGCTCGATCACGGACATGCGGTCGTTCACAGCCGGGGCGGCGGCGCGCGGACCGCGCTGGAGGACCCTGTTCAGAAGGGCCACGAGACCAGCCTCAGTTCTTCGAAGGATCAGCCTCGGACGTCGAGACCGTGGCGGCGCTCTCCGGCGTGGACGCGGCCGATGCAGCCGTCGGCTCGGGCTTGGACTGGGTCGCGCTGGTGACCTCGTTGGTCAGCTCATTGGTGGCCTTGCGGAACTCGCGCATAGCCTTGCCCACAGCACCTCCCAGCTCCGGCAGGCGGCCGGGCCCGAAGATTATCAAGACGATCACAAGCAGGACGACGAAATACACCGGGTGGATGCCGAACATTTCACCGATTATAGGCTCCGATCCGTAAAACGAAGATCAGAACCGGGTCAAGAGACCTTGATCGAGATCGAGGTGATCGTATCCGTCGCGGTCAGCAGCTGGGCCTTGTCCAGGCCAGAGGTGACGGTGCCGAAGCGATTGTAGACGGCGGTCGGGCCTGGGGCGGGCCAGGCGGCCTTCTGGATGAAGAACTGGCTTCCGTTCACCGAGCCGTCCGGCGGCCGCGCCATGCCGACCGCGCCCAGGCCCCAGTCCGGCGCGGTGTTGGGCTCGTCCGGCAGGCTGTAGCCCGGCCCACCGCGACCGTCGTTTCGAGGATCGCCCGACTGCACGACCCAGTCTTCGCTCTTCCAGAAGGTCAGGCCGTCGTAATAGCCGTGAATCGCCAGGACGATGAAGTTGTTGACCGTCACCGGCGCAATTTCCGGGTAGAGGTGAACGACGATCGCCCCCTGGGTCGTGTTGATCGTGGCGTCGAAGCTCTGGCTTGCGTTGATGCACATGGGCTGCGGGCCGATGAACTCATGCGGCGCGATCTGGACCGAAGTCTGACATCCGGCCAGGGCTGGGGGCGCCGGCGTCTGCAGCGCCTTATCGACCAGGAGTCCCGAGCCGAGCACTGCGACGACCACGATCGCCATGACCAGCAAAGGGATCCACGAACGGCGGCTGCCCCACGACAGGTCATGCTCCGAGACCTCGCTCGGGGCGGGCCGCCTCACGCGCGCCTTGCTCATTTGCGGGCCGACGCTTCGGCGATGGCCTGCACCAGGCCATGTGTCGTGTATTCGCGCGCCACGATCGCGACGCTCAGTCCCAGCTTGCGCGCCGTGTCGGCGGTGACGGGGCCCATGCAGGCCACCTCGGCGTCACCCAGGATCGCCGGCAGTCGGTCATCGGGAAAGGCTTTGACGAAGTTGTAAACGGTGGAGGAGCTGGTGAAGGTGATCACGTCCACGCCTTCAGCGTTGAACAGCCGAAGCAGAGCAGGACCTGCTTCTGGCGGGCACATCGAGCGGTAGACGGGAAGGATTTCGACTTCTGCACCACGGTTGGCCAGCAGGGATGGTAAAGCGTCGCGCGCGACCTCCGCACGCGGCACCAGCACGTGCATCCCATCCATCTCCCAGCCCTCGAGGGCCTTGGCCAAGCCCTCAGCCGTGTACTCGGACGTCACCAGCTCGGGTCGTAGGCCGTGCCGTTCGAGCGATTCGGCCGTCTCCTGGCCGATGGCGCAAAGCTTTGAGGTGTGGAGGGCACGAGCGTCGGCGCCGGTGCCGAGCAGCATCTGAAAGAAGATGTCGACCGCGTTGGCCGAAGCGAAGATGACCAGCGCAGTGCGCTCCAGGCCCTTGATCGCGTTGCGGACGCGCTCGTCGGTAGGCATCGGCCGGATCTCGAGAGTCGGGACCTCGATCACCGCCGCGCCGAGGTCGACCAGCTCGCGCCGGAACGGATCGACCTGGTGGCGCGCGCGCGTGATGAGCACGCGACGCCCGTGCAGCGGACGTCTGGACATGGTGTCGAGCCGCTCGGCCATCTCGACGCCGGGACCCAGCACGAGCAGCGCGTCACCGCGAACGCCGTACGTGCTGGCCTTGCGTAAGAGCTCGCCGAGGGGAGCGCTCACCCGATGCTGGCCCGGCAACCCGGGGTTGAGCAGCAGCGCCGCGGGCGTTTCGGCCGAGCGGCCCTCCGCGAGCAAGGCGCTTATGCCCGACTCCCACCATCCGGAAGCGAGCCTGAGGACCACCGTCTCCGCGCCCTTGACGAGACCGAGTCCGATCGAAGCGGACAGGCCCTCGATGGTCAGCGGGATGCCGCTCATCATGGGAGCCGCAAGCTCAACGATCAGACCGGGCAGCGCTTCGTAGTCCACACCGGCCCGCTCCAGCTTCTCTGCGAGAGCGCTCCCGTTCGAGAACGCGTATGGATTGCCGGGAAAGAGCACCGTCACGCTGCGGCCGGCACGCGCGAGTCGGATGACCTCCTCATGCGATTCGAGCGGCGCGATGTCGGCTGTGACGGGTGCAAGGTGCAGCAGTCCGGCACCACAACCATCGCAGTGGCGGATGACGTCTGCGTACCTGATCGCTTCGGCTGCTTGCAAGGTGGCCAGTCCAGGATGTCCAGGACCTACGCCGACGAGCCTGACCCTGCTCAT
>DATLRQ010000151.1:0-2259 GCA_035534555.1 Candidatus Micrarchaeaceae archaeon | reverse complement strand
CCGTTGATCAGCTCCAGCGAGTGGCGCTGCCCGATGTCGTAGTCCATGGGGTCGTGCCCGGGAGTCACCTTGAGCGCGCCGGTGCCGAAGTCTTTCTCGACGGCCGCGTCGCCGACCACGGGCAGCTTGCGGCCGACCAGGGGCAGGACGGCGACCTTGCCGACCAGGCTGCGATAGCGCTCATCGGTCGGGTTGACCGCGATGCCGGTGTCGGCGAGCATCGTCTCGGGACGGACCGTTGCGATCACTACGTCGCCGCCCCCTTCGATCGGATACCGGATGAAGTACAGGACGTCCTGGTGCTCCTGCCAGTCCACCTCGAGGTCCGAGATCGCGGACTGGTCTCGAGGGCACCAGTTGACGATGCGCGGCGCGCGATAGATCCAACCTCGCTCGTAGAAAGCCACGAACGCGGTCATGACCGCGCGCACATAGCGCGGGTCCATGGTGAAGCGAAGACGCGACCAGTCCAGCGATACGCCGAGGATGCGGTCCTGGCTGACGATGGTCTCTCCGACCGTCCGATACCACTCGTCGACTCGCAAGGTGAACGCTTCTCGACCGAGCTGCTCTTTGCTCATGCCCTCGGCAGCCAGCTGCTTTTCGATCACGTTCTGCGTCGCGATGGCCGCATGGTCGGTGCCGGGAAGGAACAGCACCTCGAAGCCGGCCATCCGCCGGTAGCGCGCGCAGATGTCCTGCAGTGTGTGGTTGAGCGCGTGCCCCATGTGCAGCTCGCCGGTGATGTTGGGCGGCGGAAGGCAGATCGTGAACTTCGGCTTCTTGCTGTGCGCATCGGCGACGAACAGGCCGTCAGCCTCCCAGCGCGCGTACCAGCCGGCCTCGACGGCCTGTGGATCAAACGCTTTCGGCATTTCGGTCTCGTTCATAGGGCGTGTTTCATCGCTCGGTGGAGGTCGAATGCGCCGGCATGTGGGTCGCTTCTAGCGCGACTGAGCCGGCGAGGGTACGGATACACGCTCGGTTCGGCTCATGTTGCGTCGAATTTTAGCGCTTGTTGCGCTGCCGCTCGCTCAGCTCGTCGCTTGCCGCGGAAGCGCCGGTCGATCGGGCCACGTTCGCAAACAGTTCCGGGGCGAGGGACTGGATCCTGAGGCTGGCCCTGAGCCCCATCGGCACCACGTCAATCTCGCCGCGATTCTTCGCGATGGCGGTCCACACCGCGTCGGCCACCTGCCGCGGAGTGACCTCGCCGGCCATCGGGTTCACCTTGAGTCCGGTCTCGGCCCACATCCCGGCCTCGCTGACGAAGGTCGGGCAGATCACCGACACGCCGACACCCGTCCCCCACAGCTCCTCACGCAGGGCGAGGCCGAACCCGCGGATTCCGAATTTGGTGGCGTGATACAGAGTGGCGGCGGCGGTAGGCACGATCCCGGCAACCGAGGACATGAACACCATGTGGCCGGACTTGCGTTTCACCATCGCGGGCGCCAGCTCACGGGCCAGCACCACGCCCGCCCGCAGGTTGACCGTGAGCGCGCGGTCGACCTCTTCGATGGTGAAGCTGGTCAGCGGCCCGCTCGCGGGCACGCCCGCGTTGGACACCAGAACGTCCACGTGGCCCGCCGCCCTGGCCAGCCTTTCAGGCTCGCCGGCCAGCGAGAGGTCCGCCACCACGACTCGGGACTCGCCGAGCTCTTTGGCAAGCTTTCTCAGGGCGGGCTCGCTGCGAGCGGACAGGACGAACTTCGCGCCCGCGCGATGCAGCCGGCGCGCAATGTGAGGGCCGAGCCCAGACGAGGCGCCGGTGAGGAGGACCGTCTTCCCGCGCAAGTCCTCCACAGACCGAACCATAAGCGGTGCTAGGCAGACTCTCCGACCACGCGAGCGGGTGCGTCGCCTTCCTCGGTAAGCTCGAACTCCGGCTCCAGCGCCTCGCGTATCGACTGTTCGGAGATAAGGCAGCGCTTGATGTCAGGCCGGGACGGTATCTCGAACATCGAGTTGAGCAGAGCCTCCTCGATGATCGACTTGAGCGCTCTCGCGCCCGTGCCCCGGTGAAGTGCAAGCTCCGCGATGGCATCGAGCGAGCCCTTCTGGAACACGAGCTCGACGTTGTCCAGCGAAAAGAACTTCTGGTACTGCTTTACCAGAGCGTTCTTGGGCTCGGTGAGGATGCGGACGATGTCCTGCTGGTCGAGATGGTGCAGGGTCACGATGATCGGCAGCCGGCCGATGAACTCGGGGATGAATCCGTACTTCAAAAGGTCCTGCGGCTGCAGGTTCTTGAGCATC
>DATLRQ010000150.1:0-4423 GCA_035534555.1 Candidatus Micrarchaeaceae archaeon | reverse complement strand
CACCGCCTTGCGTATGTTGGCCCAGCGGAAGCCGGAAGCATCGAGTCCGCCGTGGAGCAGCAGGCCGTCAGCCAGGGCCAGCAAGAGCGAGGCGAAAGCATTCGCAGGGATCGCCTCGAGCTCGCCATCGGCAATGCCGGTCTCGATCCAGCCGCGGAGGCGCTGCCTGCGGCGCTGGATGGTTTCGACGAAGCGATCGCGGACGGTCCGGTCCGTCATCATCGCTGTCCAAAGGTCGGCCCGAACCTGTACATGGGCCGGGTCCTCGCCGAGCGCAAGCATGGCGCGCGTGAATACGCGCAGGCGTTCGGCAGTATCGACTTGCTTCGCCTCTGAGTCATCCAGCACCGCATCGAGCGCATCGGCGTCGTCCTCCAGGAGCGCCAGCAGGAGGGCCTGCTTGCTGTCGAAGTAACCGTAGAAAGCGCCCTTGCTCAGGCCCGTTTCGGCACAAACGTCGTCCACCGTCGTGTCGCGATAGCCCGTGCGCGCGGCGCACCGCCAAGCGGCCTGGATGAAGTGCTGCCGGCGCTCGTCCCGTTTGGCTTCCGAAATGCGAGGCACTTAATGACCGCCGTGAACAGACCGGCGGGATCGCCTATGAACCAAAGCTGACCTCATCGGGCGTGGAAGCAGGTCTTACCTTCAAGTCCCCGGGTGACTCACCGTCTTCCTGGCCATCAGGACGCGCGGCTGAGCCGTCGACCGCATCCCGCGCTTGCAAGTCGGGAACGGCGGAGATGAGGCTCACCGCCTCCTGGGAAGTCTCGGCAGGCACCAGCAGGGTCAGGCGATCACCCTGTCGGAGCTCAGTATCGCCGGACGCCGTGAAGCTTCGATGGTCACGCCGCACAGCGACCAGGAGCGAGGAATGTGGCCATTGGACGTCCCGCACTCTCCTGAGCGGTTGGGGCCTCGTCAGATCGATCTCCACGAGCCGATACCCCAGGAGAGGATTTCGCGGCTGATGTGCCTCAGCGTCAGGATGTGCAGAGGCCCACTCGGCGGTGCGGGCCCCCTGCTCGGCTTCGCGGATGGTCTGCCCCAACCTGGCCGCAAAAGCGCGCATCACATCCTGGTTGTTGACCCATCCCACGATGCTGGCGCCATCGCTGGCCAGCACCGGCAGTCCCTGATTCCCGTAAACCACCAGCTGCCTGAGCGCTTGCTCCACCGTCTCATCGGCGAAGACGGCCTGCAGCGTCGGCTTGTGCGCCGCCATTTCGGCATCGGACACCGAATCGGCGCGTCGAGCCGCCACCGAGACGGGCGCGTCAATCAATTGCGAGACCAACTCCTCGAGTGGTTTGCCGCCTGAGACGTGCGGGGGAACGAGCCTCATCACGTCAGACACCTTCATCTGCTGCATGAGGGTTGAAGGCCGTGGGCGCTCGATGTCGAGGCCACGCCGGAGCAGCTTGGTCGTGTAGATCGTGCCTCGCCCGAAAGCGGCGCCGACGCCTGTCGCCAGCGCCACGGCAAGGACCACCGGCAGCACGAGCCCGAAGTCACCGGTCATCTCGAGGATGCTGGAAATCGAGGTGAGCGGCGCGCGGGCTGCCCCCGCGAAGGTAGCGCCCATTCCGACCATGCCGTAGGCCGCGATCGGACCGACCGCCGCAGCCCCGAAGGCGGCTTGCGCAGCCAGGCCGAACGCAGTGCCCAGCATGGCCCCGATGAATAGCGAGGGCGCAAAGACTCCGCCCGATCCGCCGATTCCGATCGTGAGCGAAGCGCTGAACATCTTGCCGACCATCAGCGCAAGCAGAAACCAGAGCACATAGCCGCCTCCGACCGCATGCTGGACCGTCGGGTATCCGACCCCGTAGAGCTGCGGGAGCGCGAACAAAAGCGACCCCAGGAGGACGCCGCCGACCGCGGGACGCAGCCATTCAGGACGTCCACGCCAGGCCCAGTCGCTAAGATCCTCCACCTTGTAGAGGATCTTGCCGAAAGCGACGCCCACCACTCCCGCCGCCAGACCCAGCACGACACAGAGCAAGTAGTCCCAGGCTGATGGGAGCAGCGCTGGTGGCAGCGCGAAAAAGGCCTGACGCCCGAAGGCGGCCTGGCCGACCGCATCCGCCGCCATGGACGACAGAAGCACCGCCACCAGGGCCTCCGCCGAAACCTCGCGGAGGATGAGCTCGAGCCCGAAGAAGGCCCCCGCCAGCGGGGCGTTGAATGTAGCGCTGATGCCACCAGCCGCGCCGCAGGCGACCAGGACCCGCAGCCGGCTCTCGGGCATCCGCACCAACTGGCCAAGGGTGGACGCGAGCGCAGAACCGATCTGGACGATCGGGCCTTCGCGCCCCACAGATCCGCCCGAGCCGATGCAAATTGCGGAGGCCAGCGCCTTGACCACCGTCACCCGCGGGCGGATCCTGCCGCCGTTCTCGGCGACCGCCAGCATCACCTCGGGAACACCGTGGCCGCGCGCCTCCCGAGCGAACAGGTATATGAGAGGTCCGAACACGAGACCGCCTAGCACGGGCGTCACGATCAAGAACCAGGGCCCAAGCCACGGCATGTGAGGACTGGGCAGCCGTCCTCCGAGTCCGTAGTCCGACTGACCGGTGAAGACCCAGGTCACGCCGACGATCAACTTCCTGAACGCGACCGCTCCCACACCGGCCCCGAGGCCGGTCGTCAGCGCCATCGCGAAAAGACCAGTCCGTCCCCGGCGCAACCACTGGGCCGTCGCTCCTTGCACACCGTCCGTAAGGCGTCGCTTGAGCACCAGCGCGGCCCTGGGCGCGTGAAAACCACTGGGATACCGCACCTGGCCGGTCAACTGGAGTTTCCCCCAGATGACACATCGGGCGCGGGCCTGATGCTGGCGCCGCCAATTTGGTTCCTGACTGAACGGCTACTCAGCCGGATGAACTGTCCGTGTCCGTACATCCTGGTCGCTCGGGCTGGCGTCAATCGTTGGTCGTCTCCTAAAACCGACTGGTCGGTCTCTATAATATCGCGAGGAGGGCTCCCCCGGCTCGAGAGGTCAAGGTCCAACCCTCACCGTCCGCGATGCTGGAGGCGACAAGTGAGATTTCAGCAAAGTAGAAAAGTGCGACGCTGGTCAGCAGGGTCCCGCGATGGCAGCACTTTGATTCCGCGAGTCGGCCACGTGGAACGGGGCCGGCCGTCTTGTTTAGCTCGCGTTCAACAACGCACCCCAAGGTGAAACGTTTGCGAGATCAGGATCGAGAACGACCCGCGCGCGACAAGATGCAGCGCTTCGAGGAGTTGTTTCCACCGTTGGTCGGCCTGCATCAGGTCGGTGAACCGAAGGCAGGGATCGAGCGGGGCGACCTGCAGCCCGCCCTCGCAAAGTTGGGCGACGTAAGGCCGGGGCAGTTGCTCTTGGCAACCGATTTTGATGGGACTCTCGCGCCGATCACCGCACAGCCGGAGAACGCGAGCGCCCTTCCGGAAAACCTGGCCATCATTGATCTCCTGATTGATTGTGGAGTCCATGTGGCTGTGATCAGCGGCCGCGCCCAACACGACCTGCGCGCGCGACTGCCCATTGCCGGTTCCCGGTTGCTTGGGGATAACGGTATCGGGGGGCCGACCGTTGACGAACGGCGAGCCCTTGATCGCTACAACTCGAAAGCAGGTCCTTTGATCGCGCGGCAGGCCGGAGTCTGGTTGGAATCCAAGCCCGGCTCCACGTCAGTTCATTACCGAAATGCGCCGCACTCGGGCCCTGATCTTCGCGCAGCCCTCCTGCCGATCGCCAATCGCTTCGGCCTCGTCGCCACCGTGGGCCGCATGGTGATCGAGGTGGCGCCGCGCCGCGCAGATAAGGCGCGCGCCCTTCTCACATTGATCGGCGGATTGGAGCCCAAAGCTGTCATTTACGCCGGCGATGATCAGCCCGATCAAACGGTGTTCGAAATGGTGTCGCGCCTCCCGAGGCCGCACCTGTCCATCGGTGTCTGCTCAGCTGAGAGACCCGCGACTCAATTTCAGGATTGCGACCTGGTCGTGGACGGACCAGACGGCATGTCAGCGTTCCTTCGCGCGCTGTCAGAGCGGATGGCCCGAGCTCGATTGGACGATCCCTGGTCGGTGGGGTGACCAGGCCGGCACACCCGCCGAGATCTGGTTTTGTGATAGATCACAGCCATTGAGAATACTGGTTGCGGAGGATGATTCCCGCGTTGCCGCGAACGTGCGGAAAGGGCTCGAGCGCGCAGGATTCGATGTAGACATCGCCCAACACGGCGACGAAGCGGTCGCCGTCGCAACAGCGTTCGATTACGACGCCATCGTCCTGGACGTCATGCTGCCGGGCCAGGATGGAATTGCCGTAAGTAGGACGCTTCGCCAGGCCGGCAAAGAAACCCCGATCCTGATGCTCACTGCACTGGATGAGGTGGTGGAACGGGTCGCCGGGTTGGATGCGGGCGCGGATGAC
>DATLRQ010000149.1:0-2326 GCA_035534555.1 Candidatus Micrarchaeaceae archaeon | reverse complement strand
GACGGGTGCAAGGTGCAGCAGTCCGGCACCACAACCATCGCAGTGGCGGATGACGTCTGCGTACCTGATCGCTTCGGCTGCTTGCAAGGTGGCCAGTCCAGGATGTCCAGGACCTACGCCGACGAGCCTGACCCTGCTCATGCCACCATCCCCACCCGGGACACGTCGACAGATTAGAGCTTTCGGGAAACCACGTAATCCGCCAGAGCGCCGAGCGCGATGGTCGCATTACCAGGTGCGAGTGCTTTCAACTGTTCCCTCGCCGCCGCGGCATGTTCGCTCGCCCTCATCAATGCCTCGGCTGGACCGGCGCTGCGCGAGACTGCGTCGACGACGCGCCTGGCGTCCTTCACATCCAGCTTCTGATCGATGTCGAGCACCGCCATCAGTTCTTCGGCCACCGATGCATCCTTCATCGCGAGCATCAACGGAAGTGTTGCAAATCCTTCTTCGACGTCCTGCCCGGTCGGCTTACCCAGCTCTCCCTCGGTGCCGATGTAGTCGAGCACGTCGTCGGCGATCTGGAACGCGAGGCCGAGTTGGCGGCCATATGCACGCAGCGCGGCGCGCTCGCCACCGCCCAAGCCGCCGAGCAACCCGCCGATGTCGCAGCACGCCGACAGCAGCGTGGCGGTCTTGGCTTCGATTCTCGTCATGTACTCGTCGATTCCCGTCGTGTACTGGTACCGGATCGCTTGCTGCCTGACCTCTCCCGCGCATATCTCCATCACCGAGCGCGCCAGGATTCCGACCACTTCTGCGGAGCGAGTACGCGCGGCCACCTCGTAGGCCTTGGCGAAGTAGAAATCGCCGATCACAATTGCCGATTCGTCGCCGCGCGCAGCTGCGACGGTGGGCCGCCCCCGCCTGACGGCCGAGCGATCGATCACGTCGTCGTGCACGAGCGTCGCAGCGTGAGTGAGCTCCACCGCCATGGCGGCAGGTATCAGTTCAGCGAGGTCGTAATGCCCGCAGCGAGCCGCGAGCAGGACGAGCGCGGGCCGGATGCGCTTGCCTCCGGCCTCGAAGAGATCCGTCATGGGAGCGGAGACGACGCTGGGATCCCCGCTGATCTCGGCGCGCAGGCTTGCCTCGACCGTCGCGAGATCGGCGGTCACCGGGCCGAAGAGCGTTTGAGGCTCTTCCGGCACGTCCGTCAACCAGACTTGACCGACAGGCGATAACCGAGTCCCGGCACCGCTTCTAGGCTGACCCCGGTGTTCGAGTGCTCCGCCAGCTTCCGCCTCAGCCTCTGCACGTGCGGGTCCACCGAATGGTCGTCGAGGTCGTGCGGATAGCCCCAGACCTTGTCTCGCAGCTGCGCGCGGGTCAGGACGCGCTCGGGGTTGGCTGCGAGGACGGCGAGAAGGTTGAACTCCGTCATGGTCAAGATGATCTCTTCGTCGGCGATCTTCACCCGCCTTGCCGCGTTGTCGATCTGAAGCGCGCCGATGGTAAGGACGCCTTCCCTGCCGCCCCCGGACTCCGCGAGAGCGGAGCGCCTCAGATGGGCATTGATGCGAGCCGCAAGGATGCGAGAGTCGAACGGCTTGGTGATGTAGTCGTCGGCACCGACCTCGAGCCCGACCACCTCGTCCATCTTGGTGGAGCGGCCGGTCAGCATCACCATCGGGCTGGTCAGCCCCTGCCGGCGCAGCTCGCGGATCACCTCGGTGCCGCTGATGTCTGGCAGCACCCAGTCCACCAGCACGAGGTCGGGCTGAGCGCCCGTCGCCAGCTCCAGGGCCTGGCTTCCCGTGGCCGCCTCGAGCACGTCGTGGCCCTGGAGCCTGCAGACCTCCGCCACGAGCACCCTGATCGGTGCGTCATCTTCGACTACCAGGATGCGGCGCCTGCGGCGAGTGGGCGGGTTGTTCAGTTCCGTATCGGAGGCGCGAAACCCACCCGTCGCGACTCACGAGGTGAGCGCTTCGGCCTCCGCATCAGGAGCACGCGCTTGTCCCCCCCGTCGATCACCTCGGCCAGGTCCCAGCCGTCGGCGCCGGCCTCCTGCAGGAGCTTGACCAGGGTGACGCCGTCAGCAACCTGGGCCACCGTGAGGACCTGGGTCGAGAACTCGAGCTCGCGCGCGGGCATGCCCACCGACGGCAGCGGGCCCATCGCCCGTGCGCCGTCGCCCGGCTGTTCGGGTCGCGACGGCTCGTCAGGTTCTTCGTCCGGATCGTCTTCCAAACGCAGGGTCATCTCTGGACGATTGTAGGCGGACTGCCGTGGCAATACCCCCGGCGGGGGTCGAACCCGCGCTGGACCGGGTTTAAGCCGGCTGCCTCTGCCATTGGGCTACGGGGGCAGCATCAATTCTGCC
>DATLRQ010000148.1:0-33063 GCA_035534555.1 Candidatus Micrarchaeaceae archaeon | reverse complement strand
GGGCGCGCGGCCCGAGACGCCGAACCTAAGCCAGATAGCGTTCGAAAGTGAGCCAGCGCAGGCCGACTACGTAAGCGCCTATGCCCGCCGCCGCCAGGACGGCAGTCAGCGCCAACAGCCGCGCCTCCCCGGGCACTACGACCAGCACGGCCAGGGTCAAAAGAATCAGCGGGCCGGACATCGCGCCGTTCAGGTTGTTGGCAGTTCGAAAGTCGCGGGCGAGCAGAGCGAGCAGCAGTGCGATGCCGATCGAGCATGTCACGGCTGCAACGAGGACGACGAACAGCAGGCCGACGTAGCCGGGGGAAGCGGTTCCCAGCGCCAGCAGCACCACCGCATCCACGGCGAACAGCGGCACCACCACGATGGTGGCCAGCGCCAGCATGGCCACGAGCTTGGCCAGCAGGATGTCCTGCAGGCGGACGGGGAGTGCAATGAGCAGCTCCAACGAACGACTCTCCCGCTCTGCCACGACGGTGTAGGTGGCGGAAATCGAAGGGACGATCAGCCCGCCCAGCGTGATGAAGAGCGGGAGCATGACCTGGACGAAGAACTGCGAGGGGTTGCCTGTCAGGCCCTCGAGGCCCGGAGGTAGCGGCGTCCCCACCGGCAGGTTGAGCGGCGTGCTCGAGCCTCGCATGCCCAGGATCTCGGCGAGGGGGATGATCAAAATCAGGAGCACCGGGAGCAGGGTGGCGGACAGCACGGCACCCCTGCTGCGTAGCACCTGGCGGAACTCCTTCGCCACCAGCGCGCGCCGTTGGGGGGAGATCACTGCTTGCTCCTCACGAGGTCGAGAAACAGGTCTTCGAGGGTCGCCCGGCTCGGCTCGCACCTGTAGATGTCGAGTCCCTCGGCCAAAAGGGCACGGAGCAGGTTTGGCGCCTGGCTCGGCGCGTCCTCAAGCGGGACCAGGACACCGTCGTCCTCGCCTGCGACGCTCGCAGACTGACCCCGCTTCCGCAGCGCAGCCAGCAGCGGCTCGACGCCTTGACGTGCTGCGAGAAGCAGCTGCGGGCCGGCCCGCTGTCTCATGTCCGCCAGCGGGGCGTGGATCAGGACCTTGCCCTCGCGCAGGATGACCACCTCGTCGCACAGGGCCTCAGCCTCCGCCAGGTTGTGCGTGCACAAAAGGGTCGTGCGCCCCTCCATGGCCTCCTTGAGGAAGGCGTGCACGTCGTGCGTGGCGACGGGATCCAGGCCCACGGTGGGCTCGTCGAGCAAAAGCAGATCGGGCTCGCCGAGGAGTGCGGCCGCCAGCACCACCCTGCGCTGGTAGCCGCCTGACAGCTGCGCCAGCATCTTGTCGCGGTGCTGGCCGAGGTCGAAGACTGCGACCACTCGGGACAGGTCCCCTCGTCCGTAAAGCCTCAGCGCCAGGCCCAGGTACTCCCCGACCGTCACGTCCGCGTACATGCCCGGCCCCTGGGGCACGATGCCGGTGCGCCGGCGCGCAGCGAGGTATTTTGGACTGCCTACGGCCGTCCCGAGCAGCTCGACGTGCCCGGTCGTGGGCTGGAGAGCGCCCTCGAAGAGGCGGATGCACGTGGTCTTGCCGGCCCCGTTCGGTCCCAACAGGCACACGCGCGCCCCAAGTTCGATGGACCATGTGACGTCGTCGAGCGCAAGCGCTTTATTTCGGTAGCGCTTGCTCACGCCTGCGAGAGCGAGGGCTGGTTCACGGGCCGCAAGACCATTCGGAACCACGCGCGTCAACTCTAGAAGCTCCGCGGGCGACAGTCCATCCGTGGGTCAGGGGGTGCCAAAAGCGAGTGGACGAAATCGGGGTGGTGGGCCGGGACAGAATCGAACTGTCACAGCTTTCGCGGCAGTTTTACAGACTCAGGCCCGGGTTTTGTATTCGAAATGGTCCGCGCGGACCGAAAACGCGACGGCCTGAAAACCGCATGTGTTGGCTTTCACTCGACCGCTGACCCCCAGCCTAACCACCTCGGGTACCAATCGCAAGAGCACCCAGCAGCCGAGCTCTCAGTGGCGTGTTCGCTTCGGAGGCCGGACCGCAAGACGAGACAGAAGTCGGTTCGCTCGATTGACGTCGAAGGCCTCCGGATTGAACGCTCCGCCGACCCACTGGAGGTACGACTCATGTTCTTCATGCAGCGGGTCTCGGATGGCAGCGGCGAATTCCGCGTAGCCATGTGGGCCGCCGCAGTCTTCGGGCGGACAGGCTCGTTCTCCACTGAGGCAGCGTGGCAGCGTTGCGGTCACCTCACCGGCGGGCACCTCGTCCTCTACCTCGATGAGGTGCTCCCAGCCGTCGCCGAAGTCGTACTCGTAAATACAGCTTGATCCTCGCCCGGGCAAGATCTGATTGAGTGTGACGCGCCGGTGGTCGATAGGCCCGGGCTCGTACTCGCGGGTTGGCTCGCCAAAGCAGACCTCGCCAACTTTGAATTGATGGAGATGCGAATCGGTCCATCCCATGCACGCCTGAATGATGGAGTGGAGACGGGGCAACAGAACGTCTTGCGGAACCAACAACCTGCGCCAGATCGATGGCTCGATTTCCAGCAGGCTGATCCGGATCTGAAACACATCGTCTGGCTGGCGAAAGCGAAGAGGCGGGTCCTGCGGCAAGGGCAAGACGTGGTCCACTGGATTCGATTGTCTGCGATCCGGGCGGCTAGCCGCAGCTCGAACCATCGATGCGTCTACCTTCCGACTTCAGCGATCAGCTCCGCCGCTTCGGAGCGCCCAGCTCCCACCAGTCTGGCAGCTCATTGTCTTCTCGCAATCGCTCCAACCTCCGTGCCACCAGTTCCACCCGCGATCCCGAGACGGCGCAGTACTTCCAGAGCTCAGTCGCAGCCCGTTTGTAATGGTGGATGATCTCGTCCAACTCGAAAGCATCGATGCGGCCCGCGTCGTATTCGGCGAAGCCTTCGCGAACATGCTCGAGCAGGTCGGCAAGCTTCGCCTGGTGATAAGTCACGACCATCGCTTGGTCTGCGCGCCGCCTTGCCTTCTGGCCGACCTGATCCGTCACTGCCTCCACCTTATCCCGCTCGCACCAGGATTCGACTGCCTCCAGCCGTAGTGACCTCCTCGACTGCTTCACCACGGCGTCGACCATGTCGAGTTGTAGGAGCGATCTCGATGACAAAATGCAAGCCGAGACGCTGAGTCAGATGAGTAAGAGTCTCCAGACCGGGGTTGTGCTCTCCCAGTTCCAGCCGTGCAACCTGGGACGGTTTCCAGCCTAGCCCCACCGCCAGGGCGCGCTGGCTCAGCTCGTTCTCCGACCGGTAGCGAATCACTGCGTTCGCCACGGCGCGCGCGAGCGCTGTGCGCTCCCAGTATTCACGTATCTCTGGATCTTTGAGCTGGCGTTGCAGGACCTTGTTCAAACGTGGCATAGCGGGTCCCCTCTCATCCTTCCGCGAAGGCTGAGATCCGATTCTCAGCCGCGGTAACCGCGCGAGCGAATCCTCGGCGATCCTTTCCTGCCTCGGGTCCAATCGCGCCCACAACCAGAAGATCACCGCTCCTTCGGTAGAGCGCGCGCCAGGGGCTGCGACCCTGGCGCGGTCGCAGCTCCCTCAGCGAGCTGCCCTTGACCTGGCTCGAGTGCGGCGCTCCCAACAACAAGCCCATCTGTTGCAGCTTCTCAAGTGCGTTCAACATTGCTTTGCGCTCAGAGGCTGGAAGCCCATCGAGCTCTTTCTCAGCCTCAGACAGGGCCTCGACCTCCAAGCTAACCCTATGCTAACAAAAATGTAAGCACTTCAACCAGCCTACTGGCTGGTGGTCGGCAAGCCGAGAACATGATCCATCGTGCGAGCAGCCTGGTCACTCATACCCGCTGTCACATGGCTGTACGTGTTGAGTGTCAGGGCGACGGTGCTATGGCCGAGCAGTTCTTGCACCAGCTTTGGGTGGGTTCCCGCTTCTAGCAAGACCGTCGCTGTCGTGTGGCGTAGATCGCGGACCCGGATCTGAGGCAGGCCAGCACGTTTCAGGGCGATCTTCAGCGCATCCGTTACCGAGCTCGACTCCAGAGGTTCACCGTACCGGTTGGCGAAGACGATCTCGCTGCACGCCTTCTCCTGCTGCCCGCGCAGCCCCTCGATAGCTATCCCTGAGAGGTGGATCAGGCGGCGGCTGCGCGGCGTCTTCGGTTGCACGTAGACCAGACCCTTGCCCCGCTGACGCTGTAAGGCCCGCTTGATTTGGAGACGACCATGTTCCAGGCTGATGTCCTCCCATCTGAGACCCAAGGCCTCGCCGATCCGGAGCCCGGCCGTGCCCAGCAACACCCACAGTGGATACCAGCGGCTGCCACGGCTGCTGCGAAGCAACGCTGCAAGCTGCGTCGCTGACAGCGCCGTCATCTCTCGCGACAGCGGACGTGGTTCGGCCACCAGCTCGGTGGGATTGGTCTTAACCAAGCCCCAGTGAAGGGCTTGATCCAGAGCGCAATGGAGAACTGAATGGGTCTGGAAAACGGTCCGCGGCGAAAGGCCGCTGCGCTCAAGGCGCGCATACGCCGATTGCAGGATCAGCGGTGTGAGTCGACTGATCGGCACGCGACCGATCTCGTGCTGGATGCGATGGGCGCAGAGAACATATGAGTCGTAGGTCTTGACTCGCAGCCGCCCGCGGCACACCTCAAGCCACTGTTCCAAGTACTCGCCCAGCGTCAGACCGGCAGCCGGCCGCGGAACGCCGGCCGCCAAGCGCCACCTCTCCTCCTGCAGCCGAGCCACCACTCGCCGCCGATCTCGCGAATAGATGAACCGTCTTCTGCCATCGGGGAGACGAAGCTGTCCCTCCCATCGTCCATCTGACCGCTGCGTTACTGTTCCTGAGCCAAAGCGTCGTCGTGCCATTTCAGCACCTCCTCGACAACCAATTTGAAGGCACGGAAACGAATACGATTGCCAGTCAAATTGCCAGTCAGAGCGAACTGGCGAAGTGGAGTTGCGTTCTTCGCCATAGAAAGATCCGATCTGAACGAGATCGGATTCGGGGTGGTGGGCCGGGACAGAATCGAACTGTCACAGCTTTCGCGGCGGTTTTACACCGGGTTTTGTATTCGAAATGGTCCGCGCGGACCGAAAACGCGACGGTCTGCAAACTGTCGGAGGTTGCAGCCGTCCGATACGAGAATAGAGGCCGCAGGCGTCCGATGCAATCGTCGGCACATATGAAAAGGGACGGGCGCGAGGGAGCTCGGCTTTTCCAACCCGCATGCGCTTTTGAAGACCGCGGATCTGCCGTCCGCTGAAGCCCATGAATGTCCGCCCAGGTTCGATTACTAAGGGCGGCAATCCATGATCGTCCGTTTTTGTCCGCAGTCATCCGCAGGCTTGACTGTCACCTTGGTTGTCGGGAAGGTACGGACCGCGCGAGCGCCAGCGCGCCTACCTTCGCCGAATCCTGCCTTGAGCAGCTGGCAATCCGCTGGTGAGCGATCCCGAAGACGCGACCAGCGTCACGCACCGTGAGGTGAGCTCGTTGGACCAGATGTCCAAAGAACCAGAGCCGGCAAACTGACTTTTGCCGCCTTGCAGGACACCAGCCGTAAAGTCGCGTTTAGCCTCGAACCGGTCCTCAAGACGACGGTGACGACCCGCGGGTAGCGGTCTAAACTCTTCCCGCCCCGCTCCGCATAAGGTCCGGGCAAATGCCGTCACTGTGAGATCGACGAATTGACGGATGAGTCCGCGTCGGGGACGATTCCTCCAATCGCACTCATAACCTGACCGGCAGCATCTCGGACGTAGTTCGCCAAGTGGCCTTCATCATGTTCCGAGAACCGTTGCACGGGAATGCTTAGGCCGATATCTGCAACGACATCCCCACCCGACCCGAACACCGGTGCTGAAATTCCGACCGCGCCTGGGACGCGCTCACCCATCGTCCTCGCATACCCGAGGCGGCGTACTTCTGCAAGGACGGCATTGAGCTCGGCCCGCGACTTAGAGCGGCTATTCCGACTTTCAGGCGGCCCGATCCGGCCGAGGATCGCGCTTCGATCTCTCTCAGGAAGAAACGAAAGGATCGCCAGTCCGCTCGATCCCACGTAGAGCGGCATCCACTTGTTGAGCGTGACGACGTAACGCAGCTCGTGGGCTGACTCAATCGCCGCAGCGAACATCATCTCGCGGCGATCGGGATCGTAGACCCCGAGGAAGGCGGTCTCATTCGTCTGCTCCACGAGCCGCTGCAGCGCGGGAATCGCAGCCTGCCGAAGCGGAAACCGCCGCGTCCCTGTCCAGGCAAGTCTGAAGAACTCGAGACCCAAGGAATAGCGCCCGGTGTTCGCCTCTACGCGAACCAACTGCTGGGCCTCCAGATCGGTGAGGACGCGATGTACCGTGCTCGGGGCCAGACCCATTCCCCGAGCGATTTCGCGAACACCCCATTCCGTCCCTTTGTCGTCGACCATCCAACGCAGCAGGTGTACGGCCTTTTCGACGGGGTTGCGGGGGGCGATGGCCGGTCCGGCACTCATGCTGAGAGAGCGCCCTCCGCGGCGAAGAGACCCAGTGTAACGGCGGCAGCGATGCCGGCTGCATAGGCCGGCTTCGGCCCCCCAGAGAGGCCGCCCGCCGCGCCACCAGTGGCATAAAGTCCAGCGATCGGGCCAGTTGCGCCGAGCACGCGTGCGTGCTCGTCGACGAGAGGGCCGCCCATGGTGAAGGTGAGTCCGACGGCAACCGGGATCGCCATATAGGGCGACGAAAGCCGGAGCCCCGCCGTCTTGATCGTCTGGCGCAGGGGCTCCTCGGGTATTCGCATGCGCCGTGCCAGTTCGGAGATATCGTCCGCCTCCTCGATGCGCGCTCCAGCAAGTGGCAGGTTGGGATTTGGGGCCACGATCTGGTTTTCGTGGCCGGCCGTTTCCCAGATCCGCCTATCTAGAACAAGCCAGGTGGACGCAGGGTCGTCGAGGTGGGCGATGCGGTTGGCAGAAGCGATGCCCCCGACCTTCTCGTCACAGAAGCGGCGGCCGTCGGGACCAACGAGAAGGCATGCGGTCGAAAGAGCGTCCAGCATTGGGTAATGGCAAATATCGGGTATCCGCTCGGCCTCACGGTGGATCAAATGCGCGTACAACGCATCGCCATTAACGACAGTCGCCCCCACATTTTCCGCCATCTGTAGGCTCGCGCCGCACCCGGTGCTGGCGCCTCTCTGGATGAGCCGCTCTGGCCGTCGAATTGAAGCGTGTCGCCTAAGCATTTCGACGTTCGCCTGGAAGCCACCATCGGCTAGGACCACTGCACGGCAGCTGAACTTAACAGCTCGGTTCCGATCGACATCTCTTGCAGTTCCACCTACGACGCGGCCACCCTCCACACTCAAACCGTCGCCCTCTATTCCGGCAAGATACTGCCCGCCGCGGGCTAGGAACCGCCCGTAGAGCCTTCGAATCGCGACATCCGCACCCCGACCGCGCCAGACCTCGCCGCGGCGGTTCGGCCGTACGGGCGCCATGACTGGCGTACCGCGAAGCATCACGTACCGAATACCTTGCTGTTGCGTCCACCTATACGCCCGTTCGCACCCGGCCGTCCAGGCTCTGACGAGCGGCTCGCTGAGATGCCCAGCTCCGTCTGCGAGCAGCCGATCCGCCACTTTGACCGGGTTCGCCCACGGTGGCCCACCCGCCATGTGGAACCGCGCCCCACTCATACGCGAGTTGCTCCAACCGAAGGGAACGGTCGAGCGCTCCAGCACGGTTGGCCGCAGGCCAAGCTCTTGGGCCCGGATCGCGGCCGTGAGGCCGCCGAAACCACCGCCGACCACGACAACGTCGGACTGGAGGCTGAGCGGGTCCTTCACTGCGGCAGCAGTGTCTCCGCAATTACGGCCGTGAGCTCTTGGAGGTAGGCAAGTCCACCGCCAACCGCTGCCGCCAACGCTCCCGCGCGAAGGAGGCGTCGTCTAGAGGACCCGTTCCCGTTGCTCGTGACCATCACAAAGGTGGCGATCGCCGAACCGACCGCAATTGTCTTTCCATTCCTACGGATGTACTGGATCAGCGGATAGGGCTCAACGATCGGCGCTTCGGCACTCATGCCATCTGCTCCCGGAACCAGTCGGTTGCTGCTGTAAGGACATGTTCACGCCAGGGGCTGTAATAGACGTCGTGGTGCTGAGCGCCGGGCTCGATGTGAATCCGCCGCGGCTCCATCGCCCGCTCGAACCCTGCGATCGACTCCTCGACCGGTACGAGCGAATCGAACCCGGTGTGGATGAACATTGCGCCGCGGGGTGAGATTCGCGACAGGTGGTCCTCGGGCCGGAAATCGATAATCGACTCAGCTGTCTCGAGTGGTAGCTCAAAGCGCCACTTGAGAAGTTCGTCCGACTGTACATGCTCCTTGTCGGTTCGCGGGTCGGGAATCATCACCTCATCGGATGGCACGTACTGTGACTCGCCGGTTTGAACGCGCCGCCGGCGGTCCGCCTCGACTCGCTTCTGAAATTCGAGCCACTCGTAGTGGCGTCTCAGGCTCCGCATCCACCGCTCACCGTTCATCGGTGAACCGCACGTAACGACACAGCGTGCGCGGGGATCGGCAGCTGTCGCCACGACGGCTGGCGCTCCGCCCCAGCTGTTTCCAAAGACGCCGATCCTGGTGGCGTCGACCTCCGGCTGCTCCGTGAGCGCGGTCAGTGCATCGCGGATGTTCTGGACCTGCTCAAGCGGTATCAGGCGCCACTTCGGGCCCTCGGCTTCCCCGAAGCCCTGGTAGTCAAAGCGCATCGAGACGAAGCCGGCGGCGGCGAGCCACTCGCAGACCCCGGGCGTGCGCAGCTCCTTGACAGCTCCGAATCCACCGCACACTACCACCCCCGGATGCACTCTCCCCTCCTCGCCGTCCGGCACATGGAGCACGCCGACCAGTCGATATCCATTGCTATAAAACTCGACCCTTTTCTCGCTCTGACTCACCATGCCTCCTCCAACACCGCCACGAGTTCGTTTGCCGAGCTCACGTGGCGCGGGTTCCAATACGTGCCTCGCTCGTGCATCGCCTCGGCAGCGATGCGCGATAGGTCTTCGCGCAGAAAGCCAACGCTACGCAACCGTGAGGGAGCATCGAGTTGGCCGCGGAAGTACATGACGGCGGCCGCCGCATCCGCGGTCGGTCCGGCCCCGAGCGCTTCCGCGAAGCGCTCCTGCGCCGCTGTCGTGCTCGCGCGGTTATACGCCATCACGGCCGGTAAGAGGATCGAGTGAGCGACGCCGTGTGAGACCCCCGCCCGGGCGGCGACCACATGACACAGTGCGTGCTCGAGCCCGCCTGGTGCGCTGGCAAGCGCCAGGCCAGCCATCACGGCGGCCACGCCCAGCGTATCGTGCTCCGCCGCAGGCAGCCCCCTGAATAGGAGCCGCGTGGACTCGAGGGCGAGCGCCGTTGACATCGGGTTGGCGCCGATCGAGCACAGAGCCTCAGCGCAGTGGGCCAGGGCGCACATGCCGGTCGTGATGAGTACGCTGCGCGGGGTCGTCGCTAGGAACTCGGGGTCACTGGCAACTAGCCGCGGGGCCAGCGAAGGGTGCGCAACGGTCCGCTTCCTCTGATCGCGAGTCTGCACGCCCGCGCTACCCGTCACCTCGGCCCCGGCGAGTGTGGTCGGGACCGCAACGATGGGAATCGCAACCATTGGGCCGGTGGGCTGGACGTATCGATCCGGTGGCTCGAAGGAAGTCAGATGATCCTCCAGGCCGCCGTCCCAGGCGAGGAGGAGCGCGACCGCCTTGGCAGTGTCGATCACGCTGCCGCCGCCGACCGCAACGATCGCGTCCAGCACCAGCCCACGGAGGCTGGCGGCGATTGCCTCGGTGTCCTCGACCGGCGCATGGGGACGGACCGAGCTGGCGCAGGCCACCACCTCCCAGCCGACGTGCGCGACGCGCTCGATCAGGCCTCCCGCGGCCACCGAAGGGCTCGTGATGACGGCTACGGACTTCCACCGCCGCTCCGAACTCGCGGCCGCAAGGCGTAAACCAGCCGCCCTCGGGCCAAGGAGAAATTGCTGATCGAGCGTGCGCAGCCCCACCTCTAGCATCAGGGCGCCAGGTGAAGGGCATCGGGGAGCGCGAGGCTCAACCCGGGCACGATCGCGATCAGGACGACGCCCACGGCCAGTGCGATCATGTACGGTGCGGCGGCGCGGGTGGTGCGCGCAAGGTCGGCGTCGGCGACGGAACAGGCGACATAGGCCCCAATACCAAGCGGCGGGGCGAAGGCTCCGATGCCCATCGAGATGATGAGGACGATCCCGTACTGGAGCGGGTTGACTCCGACCCGCACCGCCACCGGCAGTAGCAGGGGACCGAAGATCAGCAGCGCTGGCAGCCCCTCCAGTAGAGTGCCCATTGCGGTCACCGCGCCGATGCTCGCCAGCAGGAACAACCAGCCGCCGCCGGGGAGCGAGTTGAGCAAGGCAGCAATAGACTGCGGTACGTCGGCGATTGCGAGCATCCACGAGAAGGCTGACGCAGTTGAAGTGATGAAAAGGATCATTCCAGCCATCGTCGCGGTCTGGATGGCGAGGCCCCAGAAGTTGCGCAACCCCAGCGTTCGGTACAAGAGGGCGACCACCAGCCCGTAGGCGACGGCGGCTGTCGAAACCTCGGTGGGCGTGGCGACGCCGGTGACGATGCCGGCAACCAGGATGACGGGGAGGATGAAGGCTGGTATGGCCCGCGCTGTCGTCGCCACGACGACCCGGCGCGACCACTGCGGCGTGGCAGCGGTTGGGAACTTGCCAGCTCTCAGCCAGACGATGACCATGAGGCAGGCAGCGATCAGGGCGGCAGGGACTAGACCCGCCGCGAACAATGCGCCGATCGACAGCGAAGTGATCGACCCTAGGACAATCATCGCGATGCTGGGAGGGACGGTCTCACCCATGGCCGCCGACGCCGCGAGCACGGCAGCCGTCTCCTCCGGCTCGTAACCAGCCTGCCGCAGGACATCCTTCAGGGTTGAGCCGACAGCCGCGACGTCCGCGAGCTTTGATCCAGACATGCCCGAGAACAAATACATGCTGACGATGACCACGTGCAGCAGGCCGCCGCGGACGCGACCGATCAGCATGCGAACGAATTCGGCCATCGGTCTGCTGAGGCCGCCGGTGGTCATGATGAAGCCGGCGAAAATAAAGAATGGGAGCGCGAGCAGGACGAAGTTGTTCACACTGTCGAGCATTGTTGATGGCACCGACGAAGGCGGAACCGAGCCGCTTAAATAGCCGTAGCCAAACGCGCCGATCCCGAGGGCGAAACCGACCGGCACGCTGATCGCTAGCATGACCGCCAACAGAACTAGAACGACTATGAGCCCCGTTGGATCGAGCAACTCAAAGCCGAGCACGGTACGGAAGACGGCGGCGACGGCCGTGAACGCGAGGACGATAACTCCCGCGACCGCCACTTCACGAAGCGGGCGCGGCCAGAGTCGCTGCGCCGCAAAGGCGACGATTAGCAGCATTGCCACGGGAATCGGGATCGCAAACCACGTCTCTCGAATACCGAGGATCGGTGACTGTTCGGCCCATCCGCGGATGACGGCCGGCACAGCGAGGACTGCACCCGCCACCCCGAACTCGAGCACAATCCAGTCGACGACCGCCTGGAGCGTCGCCCGCCGCGACGGTGGGAGCCGGTCAATGAGGACCTCAACCGCGATGTGCTGGCCGCGCCGATACGCCAGTGCGCCGCCAGGGAAGGCGAGGATGGTGAGGCCGAGCCGCGCCACCTCCGGTGTCCACACAAACGAGCCATGGAAGGCGGAGCGGACTATGACATTGGAGAGCACTATGACGAGTGGACCCAGGAGGGCGACCAGAAGTACGGCCTCGAGCGCGTGCTCGAAGAGTGACGCCGGTCGCTGCGGCGCGACAGCAGCTAGGTCGGAATGAAGGTCTCCGATGGTCGCGTCAGTAGTAACCGCCGTGAACCTCTAGGACCTCCCCGCTCATGTAGCCAGCCGCCGGCGATGTGAGGAAGAGCGCCACGCCGGCGATATGCTCGTCTGGCTGCCCAACGCTGCCGAGCGCCACCTTCGTCATAAATGCGGCGCGGAAGACATCGTCCTCGACAATCCGGCGCGTCATGTCGGTCGCCATGATGCCGGGCGAGATGCCATTGACGAGGACGCCGTCAGGCGCGACCTCGAGGGCAAAGCATCGCGTGAACTGTTCGACCGCCGCCTTGCTGGCGGCATAGACAGAGCGGCTCGGCCAAGCGTGGGCGGCCCATATCGAACCGATGTTGATGATCCACCCGCGTCCCCGAAGCCGCATACCGGGTATCACCGAGTGGCAGCAGTTGAAGACTCCCTTGGCATTGATGTCCATGACGCGGTCCCACTCGGCCTCAGACATCTCCTCGACCGAGTAGCGCGACATTACCCCTGCGTTGTTGACGAGCACATCGATGTCACCGCAGTCCGCTTCGATCTGGCGCACGCAGCGCTTCACGGCCGCGCCATCGGTTACGTCGAGCGGGTAGCTTCGCGCGCCAATCACAGCCGCGGTCTCGCGAAGGGCATCCTCAAGGATGTCGGTCGCACAGACTTCGTCCCCGTTGTTAACGAAGCGAGAGGCGATCGCTCGGCCAATACCGCGCGCCGCACCCGTCACCATCACGACACGCGAATGCCCTTCGCTCAGGTCCGCCACCAGTCACCCGTTTCGCTCCCGCTCTCGAGCGAGCGGACCCAGGGATAGTTGCCGGAACTTCCGAACCCGAAAATAGGGTGGTTGCCACGCCGAATGGCTTCCAAATTCGCCATTTCCTCGATGCGGGCATTGCCGATATTCACGTCCGGACCAAAGAGGCGCACCAACCAGAACTGCAGCCACTGGCGGTTCATGCGGGGACGGAGGCCCGAAACCTCAAACATGATGTTTTCAGCGCCGACCTGGCGAGCAACGTCCAGCACTTGCGCTGTCCCGCTCCCGGCCCTTTCCTTGATGGTTTCGGGCGTCTCACCCATCACCTCACGCAGCAGGTGACCCTCCCAATAGACCTTCGAGGCACCCGCCTGGAGGAGGGATTTGAACTCTCCGACCGTGACGTCAACATTGAGCGTATTCTCGGTCAGCCGCGTCTCATCGCCGTCTGAGAACTTTCGGCCCACTTCGCCGATGACACCGAAGCCCAGGCTTTTCGCGTACGACACGAACTCCATCTCGTCCGACATATCGCTCCGGGTGGAGGTCGTGCTCGACACCTCGATCGTGTCGCACCCTAGGTCCGCCAGCTTCTTCAGAACCTCTTGCTCCCGCTTCTGCTTGCGCGCGATCTCGATGTAGAGTCCGCCCGGCTGCACGTGAACGTCATGGTCACGGTAGGCTTGGATTTTCTTGCGCACAACATCTGCCGGGGCCAACAGGAGCGGGTCCCACAGCTTCGCGATGTCGAGAAACTCGCCGAACTGGTCTAGGATCCCGGCCGTGAACTCAACCGACCATCCCTGGTCCATGACCATCGTCAATCCCTGTTCACGCGGCTTGGCGCTGCGTGCCGGAATATCGAGGCCGAGGAAGGCAGCTGTAGTCATCGTCATAATTTGTCCTCGCTTTTCAGTTGTGTGAGATTCCCACGACGGCCTAGTGGGCGGACTGAGCTGCCTGCTGGATCGCCTGGATGGTGCTCGCACCGATCGTTCCATCCGCAAGCTGGTAGACCGGCGGCATGAGCTGCTTAAAGGCCGCCAGGTCGGACACATCATTAATCTGAACGCCCTTCGACTTCAGGTCCTGAAGGCCGCTAGCCTCCAGGTTCTTGTCATACGCCCGGCCAGCTTTCGCCGCCGCCAACGTCGCCTTCGTGATTAGGTCTTGCTGGGCTGGAGAGAGTGAGTCCCACTTCGATTTCGAGCAGGCGAAGGCCATCGCGGTGAGCGTGTGCAGCGAGAGCGAATAGTATTTGACCACCTCGTAAAGCTTGGCCGAGACAAAGTAGGGCACAGGCATGTCGAGCCCGTCCACGGTATGCGTCTGCAAGGACGTGTAGATCTCGTTGGCTCCAAGCGGGACCGGGATCGCGCCAAAAGCCTGCACGGTGGCGACCGGAATGGTTCCCTGAAGAGTGCGCAACTTGAGGCCCTTGAGGTCCGCTGGAGTGTTGATCGGGCGGACGTTGTTGGCGAAGTTACGGAAACCGAGGTCGCTGTAGGCGAGGCCGACAATGCCCTGGCTTGCCAGCCCGCTCAGAAGATCTTGGCCGGCCTTACCATCCTCGGCCGCATAGAGCTGGTTGTAGTTGGAAAACATGAATGGAAGCGAGAAGACGCCAAGCTTTGGATCCAGGCTGGCGTAGATGTCGGTGCCGTCGAAAATGCAGTCGATGCTTCCGTTCTGAAGGCCATGAAGAACCTCGACGTCGGCGCCCAGATCACCATAATGCGCGTCGACCGTGATCTTACCGTTCGACATCTTTGAGAGGTCATCTGCCCACATCTTGACCTGTTGACCATTGTTGGTCGCCAAGGCGAGGCCGCCCGCCACGCGCAGCGAGAACGGCGCGACGGTGGTGCTCGAGCTGTTGGCGCTCGGCGCCACGGCTACGCCGCCGCAGGCGACAGTGATAAGCAAGGTCCCGACGATTGCAAGAACACGTTTGCTCACAAATTCTCTCCTTCGGTGTTGCCCGCGGGGATCGACACCGGTCGCTTGACCCACGGATAGATCGGGTGATTCCAGATGTCACCGAGCTTGGTGCCGCCACCTGATGGCACTCTGGACTTACGGTCAACGACGACATCGAGCAGTGCAGGTCCAGATTGGCCATCAGCCCATCGGAGAGCCTCCGAGAGCTGGTCGACCGTCTCAATCCTGCGCGCGGGGACCCCGCAAGCCTCCGACAGCCGGTCCACGGCGAGCCGGTAGCCGGGGTTCTTGCCGCTGCCGTCGAATTGGGCGAAGACGGTTCGCCCGAACTTCTGCTCTTGGATGTTTACTATCTCACCGAACGATCCGTCGTCGATCGTCACGAACAGGATCGGCAACTGGTGCTCGGCGGCAGTGGGGAGCACGAATGGCGTCATCGAGAGGCCACCGTCGCCGGTCCAGGCGATCGTTCTCGCATCTGGCCGCCCCAGCGCAGCCCCGATTGCTCCGCAGGGACCGATGCCCATCGTGCCCGCACCCATGCTGCTGATAACCGCATCGCCGGGATGGGTCTCAAACTGTTGCGCCACCCACTTGTGGTGTTTGCCGACATCGCACACGATGTTGACGGGCCGGCCGACAGTCGCCTCTCGTAACGCCCTTACCACTGGCCCGACCGGAAGCGGCCGGCCGGAGGCCGCCGCCGACTGGGCGACGACCTCAGCCCACTGCACTTTGGCCTGGTGGATGCCAACTTCCCACTCCGGCCGTCGGCGCGATACCGGAAGTGCCTCAACGAGATCATTCAGTGCGCGGCTTGCGTCGCCAATCAGCGCGACATCGACTGCGAAAACGTTGGCGATCTCTGTCGGGTCCACGTCGCACTGGATCAAGCGGGTGCGACCGAAGTCGAATGTAATCCCGGGCTGCCAGGAACTGGTTGCCGTTTCGCTCAGTCGCGCGCCAACGGCCAAAACGACGTCGGCCTCTCGCCCAGCCCAGTTGGCAGCCGCCGTCCCGACCCAACCGATCACGCCGACGGACAGCGGATGGTTCTCAGGGAAGGCACCCTTGCCGGTAACCGTGGTGGCCACCGGCGCATTCAGGCCCTCCGCGAGGTGGAGGAGCGCATCCTGCGCCCGGCCCAAGTTGACGCCGTTGCCAGCCACGATCAGCGGACGCTTAGCACGGGCGAGGAGGTCGGCGGCGCGCTGGACGTCGGCGGCGTCTGGCCGAAAGGCGTTTCCGATGAGATATCCCTCGGAAGTCGGCCAGTCAGGAATCTCGACCTCTTGCTCCCAAACGTCCTGGTAGACGTGCAGGGCGACCGGGCCGGGGCGGCCGAGCCGGGCGATCTTGATCGCGCGATACGCCTGCTCGACCAACTGGAGTGGGTTGTGCGTAATCCAGGATTTCTTCGTGACATGACGAAGGAAGCCGGGAACGTCACTGTCCATCCCGCGCGCCAGCTCTTGGTAGGCACCCCGCCCCCCCGCATCGCGCGCGGTCTCACCTGCGATGACTAGCATTGCCGACGAGTCCGCGTAGGCGTTGGCGACGCCGACGGCCAGGTTCGAAGTCCCGGGCAGCGTATGCGTGAAGACCGCCATCAAGTCGCCAGACACACGAAAGTAGACATCGGCGGCGAAAGCTGCGATCGCTTCATGCCGGACCAGAAACGGAGAAAGGCCCTCCTGATCACCGACGGCGACCGCGAATGGAAAGATGGTGTGGCCTGGGATGCCGGAGACGACTTTGATGCCAGCCTCCTGCAGCACATGTGCCAATAGGTTCGCGCCGGTGGTCTTCATGGCAGCAACCTCCTCAGATTCACGTATTTAGGCATCGTGGCTTACGAGAAATCCTGCGACGAAGTCATGTGCTTCGAGATAACCGTTTTCATAGACTGCTGCGACCCAGCGGTCAGGACCTAAGTCGCCAATCAGTTGTTCGGCGTGGGCGCGTGACCACGGCGTTAGCTCAGCCATTCGGTGTGACTCACTGACAACGACATGTCGACCGCGAGAGGCCTCAATGTCTATGACTGCCCGTTCGAGTCCAGTCGCTCGAGTGGCGTCCTGTTCCACGGCGACAGCAGACATCAGGTCACGCCATCCCCCCTTCGCACTAGCGTCGAGGAACTGCTTGGTGTACGACCGATAGGTAGCCGGATAGAGAGCAGCGATAGCAGCTACCGCTTGAGCACTGTTCCGCGCCTGGCGGACGTCCTTGGGGTCGGGCTGATCCAGATGCGGGATGCTGGGCATTACGACTTTTATGCTGTCGATTCCGGTCCCCGCGTGATCTTTAAGCGCTCGCGCGATCAGGTTCAGATAGATGTTGCACGGGTAGTGTTTGAACACAATTGGTGCACTGGCAAGCAGGTGCGAGCGATTGGGCTCGAGGATGGCGAAGTCAACCGTCGAGCCGGCGAACAGCACGTCAAAGGCGCTCTTCACGTCGAGCGATGCGTCGACGCCCTCGCCAGCGAGCCATCCCGCTTCCAGGCCATGTGCCGCCGCCCAACCGAAGTGGGTAAGGCCGATCCGGGTCGAGGCGTTGTTAAGCGAGAGCCCGGCGGCACGAGTGAGCGCTATCCCGATCGCGTTCGCGAACGCAGTCGGCGAGAGCCGGAGCACGCGTGCCACGGCGGCGGCGGCGGCGAAGAGTCCGAAGGTGCTGACGCTGTGGAAGCCGGCTCCTGGCCGGACGCCGGTAAGCGACCGGCGCAGGCGCGCCCCGACTTCCATTCCAGCGATGGCGGCGTCGAGAACAGTTCCATCGTCGCCGCCCCATCTCTTGGCAGCCAGGCAGGCGGCCAGCGTCGCTGGTAGGGCGAGATGCGCAGGACCGAGGTCGAGTGGGTCCAAATCGGCGGCGCCACCGAGAGTTCCCTCAAACAGCGCCGCTCTCATCACTGAGAACACGTCTCCGACGGTCGGCGCTCCCGATGACGACTCCGCGAGTCCGGGTGCCATCTCGCGCTCCACGAGCGCGCCCAGTCCTATGCAGAGAAGCGAGCAACGGACCGCATCGTCGACCGCTGAGCGAGCCTTGGGCGGAAGATCGGCGACAGTCATCGATGAGGCCTGCTCACCCAGCGCCAGAAGGGGAGACGCGACGTTAGTGCCGGTCATCCCAGCCACCTGTCAAAGAATTGGTCGAGGCCTGCCCCCAGTTCGAGTGCGGGCACTTCTCGGTAGGTGGGATGGCAGGCGCGTAAGATCGCGTGCCGGGCGCCCTCGAAGACCTTCAGCTGGACGGATTGCCCTAAGCGTTCGAGCTCTGCACACAGTTCGCTGGCGACCTCCGGTGACGGGTTGGGGTCCTCCATCCCGAACGCTTCGTGGAGCACGATCAGCCCTGGAACCGGTACCGGCTCCTTGGGACGGGCCCGGTAGCAGCGCGTCGAGCTAACCGCACCAGCCAACTCGATCCAACCGGTTTCAAGCCCAGCGTCCCGAGCCATTTCGCCTGCGAGGGTCATCTGCACTCCCGTTTTCAGCTTCCGGTCGTCCCGTTGTAGCGTACAGCCGTTCTATACAGTAGCGCATCGCCGAAAGTATGTCAACCGCGAGGCGGAGCCTGTGTCTTGTTCAAGCGGACACACGGTGGCGCTTTCGCAAATCCGAGCTGGCGCGCCAGCCTCGCCGTTGTCGTCCCCTGCAAAGTGATAGTGGCGATGATCGAAACGGCGGGGACAGCAGACACGACGGGGCCCTCGGAACCCGGTTTGCAAGCAGCAGGGCAGCTAGAGCACCAGGGACGACTCCGGTCTCCCGCGCCCAAGCGAAGAGCGTGAACTCTTGCGATATCCAACGAGGTGCGGCAGTCAGGGGAAGGACCAATTCGCCCTCGACCGGCCCTGGCGAACATAGGATGAGGATGGGATGGAGACTCCGTCTAAAGCAGCTACGATCTTCCGACACGTGAACGCCCGTCCTGTACAACGAAACATAGGACGCTAAAGCCCCTGATAGTCGAACTGAGCCAGCCCTGTCCTGTGCCGAGCAAAGGTGCCGGCGGCCGCGAAGTCACTCGTCATGGCAACCTGGCCCTGGGACGAGGTGGATATGCCGCACCCGCTTTTCGAGCGGCGACATTATCTACTCGCGCTCTGAGGTCCTCGCTGCAGGTGATCCGTCGACCTGGGACTTCGAGGTCCGTTTGGTGACGGTGAGGACCATCGGATATAAGACGCGAAGGTCGTTCGAGCGCACTGCGATGATCTACAACCGAGGGAATGCGCCGAAGATCCCGCGGGTCCAGGTCGCCGAATAATGGCGACCGCCCTCGCACGGCCGCTCGAACAGCTGCGGGGCGCGGTCGAAGTCCTCCGCACGCGCGTTGCGGAGCTCATCCCCGACGGCGACGTCGACGCCCACCAGGCCGCCGCCAACGAGCTGGCGTGGGCGGTGGCGCGTTCCGATGCCGCGGTCGCCACCGCTGAGTGGGCACAGACGACCGGCAATCCGCTCGCGAACGACATCGCCGAGGCGGTGATCGCTGACGCGCGCAGCTCGATCGACGGGCGTTCGGCGCTCGACGTCATCGACCAGGCGCCGCTCTTCGAGCGCATCGCGACCGGCTACAGGCCCGTCGAGGACCTTGGCGCGAGCGAAGATCAGCGTCTCATCCGCGAAACCTTCCGCAACTTCGCGCGGCGAGTGATCAGGCCGCGCGCCGACCAAATCCACCGCGAAGACCTCGACATCCCCGAGGACATCCTGCGCGGCCTCAGCGAGCTGGGCGCTTTCGGGCTCTCGATCCCGGAGGCCTACGGTGGCTCGCAGGGCGACCGCGAGGATTTCGAAACGATGCTGATCGTCACCGAGGAGCTCGCGCGCGCGTCGCTGGCCGCCGGAGGGAGCCTGGTGACGCGGCCGGAGATCCTCGTCCGGGCGCTGGTCCGCGGCGGCACCCCGGAGCAAAAGCGTCGCTGGCTGCCGGTGATCGCGACCGGCGAGGAGCTGGTCTCTATCGCCACCACCGAGCCCGACTACGGTTCCGACGTCGCCGGCATCAAGTGCCGCGCAGAGCGAGCGAACGATAGCTGGGTGGTGAACGGAACAAAGCTCTGGTGCACCTTCGCCGGGCGCGCCGAGATCATGATGCTGCTCGCCCGGACCGCGGACGCCGGCCACCGTGGGCTGTCGGTCTTCGTCCTCGAGAAGCCTGCCTTCTCGGGCCACCACTTCACCTACCAGCAGCCGGGCGGCGGCGTCCTCGAGGGCCGAGCCATCCCGACCATCGGCTACCGCGGCATGCACACGTTCGAACTCTCTTTCGACCATTTTCAGTTGCCCGCTGGGGCCCTGGTGGGTGGTGAAGAGTGGCTGAACCGTGGGTTCTACCTGCAGATAGAAAGCTTCGCCATGGGAAGGCTCCAGACCGCAGGGCGAGCGGTCGGTGTCATGCAGGCTGCGCTCGACGATGCACTCGCGTATTCATCCGAGCGCCGCGTCTTCGGCCGCGCTATCGCCGAGTTCGGTCTACCACGCGCCATGCTTGGACGGATGGTCGTGCAGGTCGAGTCGGCGCGGCGACTAAGCTACCGTGCGGCCAGGTTGCTCGCTGAGGGTCAGGCCGTCGGGCAAATGGAGGCTTCCCTCGCCAAGCTATACGCCTCTCGGATGGCTGAGCAGGTGACGCGGGACGCCGTCCAACTCCACGGCGGGATGGGCTACGGCGAGGAAAGCGCGGTTTCGCGCTACTTCGTTGACGCCCGAGTGCTCAGTATCTTCGAAGGAGCCGAGGAGGTTCTTGCCCTCAGGGTGATTGCCAAGCCGCTCCTCGCGGGACGCTGATTCTCCGGCGCTTTTCAGATGTTAAGGGACCGGACTAGACTCGGCCGGCCACCTGCGAGTACCGCTCGGTGAAGTCAAGGATGCGGCGCCAGGCATCGTCGCACGCTTCCTTGTGCTCCTCGAAGGTTCGGTCGAAGAAGCTGTGTGGCGCCCCCGGGTAGGCGTGCGACTCAACCTCCACTCCCGTCGCCCGGACCCTTTCCGCGAACTCGGCGAACTCCTCGGGCGTAGTGCTGTCCACGCCGGCGAGCAGCATTAGGATCGGTAAGCGCATCTGAGGGATCCAGGGCCCGACCCGCTCCAGCGGCTTGCCGCCGTAGAACCCAATGCAACCGGCCAGGTCGGGGTTGTTCGCCGACTGCCGCCAGGAGGTGGCCCCGCCGAAGCAAAACCCGACCGTGAACACGGCGCCAGGGCGGCCACCGTCCGGTGTCTTGAGGTAGTCGATGCACGCCCGCACGTCGGCCGCGATCTGCTCGGGCTTAGTCTGCTGGACGTGCGGCATGAACTCGAAGGACTCGCTGCGGTCGTCGGTCTTCGCGGTGCGAGCGAAGTAGTCGAGCGCGATCGCCTCGAACCCGGCTTCAGCAAAGCGGACGGCGAGCTCCTTGTAGAAGGGGAAAAGACCGCGGACGTCGGGCAGTATGACCATGCCGCGGCCAGTCGGATTGGCGGATCGTGCGGCGTATGCCATTAACTCGGCGCCGTCCTCGGATTTCAGCCGCAAGTCGCCATGGTCGCTGGCGGCACCACTGATCGGTGGCAGCGGTGGCAGCGCTTTGTCCGAATAGCACATTCCGTAGAGGATAGGCCATCCCGTCGAGCGTTCTCGGCCACCCGCTTCTTGAGACTCCATTCTTTACGGAGAATGGACCCAATGTCAGCGGCGAAGTAGCAAACGCCCAAGCACGGATCGGGACAACGTTCTCCGGGAAAGCTCGGCCCGAAGCGACTGCAGTTAACCGGCCAACCTCTTGTGGTGGAGTGGAGGGGCGACCGGGGGGATCTGGTAAACCGGATCGCCGATCAGGCCGATATGTCGAGCATGCTGCGCGTAGGTACTGAACGAATCCCAATTGGGGTTCGCGACGGCTTTACACAGGCCCGGGTTTGTATTCGAAGTGGTCCGCGCGGACCGAAAACGCCACGATCCTGCAAACCGTTTGACGGTTGCTACCGACAGCGACGAGAATAGCGCGCCGGGGGAAGCGCGCCGCCGCCGTCCTATGCAATCGTCGGCACATATGAATATGAAGAGGACGCGCGCGAGGGGACTTGGGGGGTTGCGTCGGACGTGGAAGCCGTGATCCGCGCTCTCAGATGTCGGCGCGAGCGAGATAGTCGAGCAGACTCAGGCCCGGGTTTAGTATTCGAAATGGTCCGCGCGGTCCGAAAACGCGACGGTCTGCAAACCCGCCGCGAAAGCTGTGACAGTTCGATTCTGTCCCGGCCCACCACCCCAAGACTCAGGCGTACGACCCGATCGTTACCGGCGACACCAGCGGTTGGACGCTCCGACAGCCGACGAGCCAGACCACCGTCATGAGCGGCGCGTCCAACATCGTTTCCATAACCCGCTACGACGCGCAAGGTCGCGTCATCGAGACCAGGATGCCTGCCAACACTGCTGGTGGCGATGCGCATGCCACACTGAGCACCTACTACAGCGGCACCGGCACGGGGAACTGCGTCAACGCTGCCGAAGCCGGGCTCGTGTGCCAGACCACACCCGCCGCTCAGCCCACCTCGGGACCCAACCTTTTGAGCACGACTACGACCTACAACATGTGGGGCGCGCCACTCACCGTTACCGAAAGCAACGGCACGGGGACCCGAACAACGACGACGCTTTACGACCCGGCGCAGCGCGAGTGCGTGCACAGCATCACGACCGCCGGAGTGGGGGACGCAGCGCTGCCGGCCGTCTACAAAGCATATGAGCCGAATACCGGCGCGGTGACCCAGACGGGCAACATCTCTGGCTCGACACCGGCGACTTGCCCAGCGAGCCCACCGACGATGAGCAACTGGATCTTGACCACCTATGACTCAGACGGCCGGGTCAGCACCTACATCGACGCCAGCAACAACCTTTCAAGCGTTAGCTACACCGCCGACGGCCTGATCGCGACTATTAACGACGGCAAGGGCAGCGTCACCTACACGTACGACGGGGTCAGCGGCGAACACCGGCGGCTTCTGACCAGCCTGACCGACAGCCAGGTTGGCACCTTCAATGCGACCTACGACGCCGAAGGCGGGATCGTCAGCGAGACCTACCCGAGCGGCCTGGTGGCGACGCACCATTTCGATGACATCGGGCAAACCAAGTCGCTGGCGTACGCCATGGGCTCAACCACCTGGCTCAGCTTCAGCGCCAGCTACAGCGCCCATGGCCAAATCGTGGCCCAGAGCAGCAACGGCTCATCCCAGCTCTTCAGCTACGACAATGCGGGACGGCTTATCCAGGTCGCAGACACCGATCAGACGGTCAACCCGATCGCCTGTACGACACGGGTCTACGCCTACGACGCGGACAGCAACCGGCTCAGCCTGACCTCGTACCCTGGGTCCAGTCCTGGGGTCTGCAGCACATCGACCACTCCGACCGTGACCAGCCACACGTACGACCAGGCGGATCGGATCTCTAGTTCCGGGTACACGTACGACCCGATGGGTCGGACGACGTCGGTGCCGGCCTCTGATGCCGGTGGAACCAATGCCCTAACCAACGGCTATTACGTCAATGACATGGTGGCCAGCCAGGTCCAGGGCACTTCGAGCAAGAGCTTTGGCCTCGATCCCACCGAGCGGCTGACGACCATTACCACCGGGGCTTCAGTACAGACCAATCTCTATGCCGGCGGATCGGATAGCCCGGCCTGGATTTCGGTATCCGACGGGAGCTGGACACGCAACGTGCAGGACATCGGCGGCAACTTGGCCGCGATCGTCAGCAGCACGGGCTCAGACGAGCTGCAGCTGACCAACCTGCACGGCGATGTGGTGGCCACAGCTCCGAATGTGAGCAATGCGGCCGGCATCGACGCCTACTTCGAGTCGACCGAGTTCGGGGTGCCGCGAGCCAGTAACACAGCCGACCCCCGATACGCCTGGCTGGGCGGGAAGCGCCGCGATTCGGGCGACGCACTGGCCGGGATCGTCCTGATGGGCGCTCGGCTGTACAGCCCGACCCTGGGGCGGTTCCTGCAGGTGGACCCCGTGGCTGGAGGGAGCGCCAACGACTATGACTACTGCTTCGGCGATCCGATCAACCGCTCAGACCTCGCTGGGACCTTTGACTTCTGGGGCGGCCTCCAGAGTGGGATGGTTGCGATCGGCCGCGCGCTTCCCGGGGGGGCCCGCGGCGCGTACGGGTCTGCCGTGGCTGGGACTGGCTCCTGGGCAGGTCAAGAACACGCTGACCTCACCAGCGGGGATCCATTGCGTGTGGGCATGGCGACGCTTCAGGTCGTGTGGACCGTCGGTACTGTCGTTCCCGGTCCGGGCGAAGGTATTGGGATCGCCGCGAGACTGGGCGTCCGATTCACGGCACGTAATCTCGCCGAGAAGCTGGCCCTGAAGGAGGCGATGGGAGGAGCTGGTCGGCGGATAATGCAAGGTAGGATCAAAGATCTGAGATATCCCGGGTGGCTGTACGCCAAGATGTCCCATATTCACGTACACCCCGGCGGAGTGACGACGGAAATCCACTATTGGCAGAATCTCGTGACGGGCCGGCGATTCGGCTTCAAGTTCAAGGACTGATGGCAGCGAATCTGCGACTAGTGGCCGCCAAGACTATGTTGGATACCGCTGGTGCAGACGCCCTTACTGCCGAGGCAGCGAGGGCGCTGCAGGCGGGCATGGACTCGCCCTCGATTCGGCGGTTGGCGGGCATGACAGGCGAAGAGAGCGATGAGGTGCGAACTGTGTTCGGCTCTGCGCTCCGCGAATTAGGCATCGAGAGCCCAACGCCTCGTGAAGCGGCAATGCTGGTCGCAGCAGAGGTTGCTCTTCGAATTACACAAGGCCTTATCTCGCCATATGACGGGGCAAAGGAAATCTGGAACATCGTTCGGAAGTTGCCCCGCGAACACTTGTCGGAACTCGATACCTTTGTCTACGGGGCGAGTGAGTGGGAAGAGCGCCCTGAAGATCGAATGTCCTTCGCAGCCGGAATTATGGATGCAGCTCGTGACTTAGTTCACGCTGAACGCCAAGGCTGACGAATTCTCGAGCGACTCTCAGGGCCACAAGCCCTCGCCAACGCGCGGGTCGGTCATTGGCGGAATGGAAACGCGATGCCTCCCTGGAATAGCCCGGGCGATCTTGGGGATTAACCGGCGACTCGTTAGCGGCGAAGAACCTCGCGCTCTTTCTGTTGGTGGAAGGGAGGGATCGCGCAGCCCGAGCGGCGATCGATCAGGCCAGGCGGACGGACCGGCCTCCACGACTGAAGAGCTCGTTTCAGCGCAAGCCTACTTCAAGCTGAGTCAGGACGCCTAGTACGGGTTTGCTCTCGATGTCATTTTCCGCAAAGAGCCCGAAGCGCAGAACCCCTGCCCGCGCATCTTTCAGGGAAGCCTGGGACCCGCAATTGCATGTCGCTCCGTAGGCTTTACCGATGAGCTCGCGAGAGGTAGCAGAAGGTTTCGTTGAGCGCTTAAAAGGTGTAGTCGGCGAGAACAATATTCGCCTGCACTCGGTCAGATCCGATGCGCACATGTACGACGTTGAAGTAGCGCACGGCGACTGGGAAATGACGGTGTGCCTCGACCCAAGGGGGGAATCAGCGAGGCTCCTGCTGGACGACTATGTGATTGACGGGCTTTCACCATCGGAGGTTTTGGGATTCATCGTGGCCCTGGTTGCCCGCCGAGCACATGTCCGAGTCTCGAAAGCGCCAGTCTTCGGGAGGTCCGTACAACTCGACGTTGACCTGGGCTCATCTCGGCACGTCTCAGAGCGACGTCGATGGGGATCCGGTCTTGCCAGTTGGGAACAGCGACTGCTGGAGCCGGAGGCGGGCGGATAGCAACCGGCTCAGCGACGGTGGTGACAGCCTATCCGGTGGACTTCGGTGGACTCTGGTGGACTGATCGCCTGTAATCACTGTCAGGTTTGAACTCGCAAACGACTCTGGTGGACTCTGGCGGACGGTCAACCCTGTGCATGGCATTCAGAAGGTCAGCGGGCTGAAAGCCAGGTCCCCAATTCTTGAGGTTTCGCCTCATCAACCAAGAGGCTCGCGCGTCCCCATATAGACGCCGCGCAGCAGTTGTGCTGGCTCGCCTCAGGACGTAAGCTGATCGCCAACGGGTCGCGTGAAAACCAACCGTTACGGTTTTCAGACCGTCGCGATTTCGGTCCGCGCGGATCATTTCGAATACAAAACCCAGGCCTGAGTCTGTAAAACCGCCGCGAAAGCTGTGACAGTTCGATTCTGTCCCGGCCCACCAACCCAAGACTCTTTTTGCTAAGGCCTCTGAAGGGTAGCCTGTATTCGAAACCTGGTCCTTCGGACCGGGTTTTCGTGTTGTACGCCCGGCATGGGCAATCACTTGGAGGTGGAAGTCCTCTGGAGGAAGCGGTGGTGCTAACTCCGAGCCGGAGGCAACGGCGTCGCCGCAAGGCGGGGTCGAAAGGAAGCCCGAGGCGAATCTCTGCACCGAGGAACGCGAACCGCGTATGAGGCTTGACGACTTGGGTCGGCTGGCAACAGACGGCAAAGCCCGACACCACCAAAGGGTCGCCAGGTAAACGCGGCGGGAGTAGAGGGAAAGTGAATGCTCTTATCCGGGGAGGTCTGCTGAGGTGTCGCCAGCGAGGTGACGGTCGCAGTCGGAAGGCTGCGGCTGACTTGGAAGAAGTCAGCAGAGGCCGTAGTACCGGCGGGGATGCGATGCCGGGAAGGGCCAAACGTCAGGCGAGCGGACCGAGGGTCGAGCTCGTGCTGGTCGCTGTAATCGCTGCCAACCCGCGAACGCGGGGCTGGTGGGGGTGAAGTTGGTGAATTCCGACGAGAACCCGTCAGGCGTAGCGGCCAACCGGCGCAGAACGACAGGGAGGCTCAGCCCGCTCAGGTCGAGGACCTATGGGAGGTCGCGTTCTCTCGTGACAACCTCTCCGGGCGTTGCGGCGCGTCGAGAGCAACCGAGGAGCAGCCGGAGTGGACAGAATGTCAGTCGCCGAATTGCGGCCCTGGCTCAAAGACCACTGGCCGGAGGTCCGACGAGCACTCGACGATGGCACCTACCGACCCGCGCCCGTACGCAGGGTGAGCATCCCCAAGCCAGACGGTGGGGAGCGGGAGCTGGGAGTGCCGATGGTGCTGGACCGGCTCATCCAGCAGGCAATCGCGCAGACCCTGACGCCGGTATTCGACCCACACTTCTCGGAGAGGAGCTACGGGTTCCGACCGGGACGCAGCGCCCAACAGGCGGTGCAGATGGCGCGTGGCTATGTGGTCGCGGGCTTGGACTGGGTGGTCGATGTTGATCTGGAGCGGTTCTTTGACCGCGTACAGCACGACGCCTTGATGGCAAGGGTGGCGCGAAAGGTGGCCGACAAACGCCTCCTCCGACTTATTCGCCGGTACGTGGAAGCCGGGGTCATGGTGGACGGGGTCAAGCAAGCCAGCACGGAGGGGACGCCGCAAGGCTCACCGCTCTCACCGCTCTTGGCCAACATCATGCTCGACGACCTTGACCGGGAGCTGGAGCGGCGCGGTCATCGCTTCGTCCGTTACGCCGATGACATTCGTGTACATGTCAAAAGCGAGCGGGCAGGGCAACGGGTGCTCGACGGGCTGGTGGAGTTCATCGAGAAGCGACTGAAGCTGAAGGTGAACAAAGACAAGTCGTCGGTCAGGCACGCTGCTAGGGCCACGGTTCTGGGCTTCGGTTTCTACTTTCGCGCCAACGGAACAGTCGGTATCCGGGTGGCACACAAAGCGCTGGAGCGAATGCGCTGGCGCATACGGTCGCTGACCGGACGCAGCTGGCGGATATCCATGCCGGAGCGAATCGAGCTCCTCAACCGCTACATCGGCGGGTGGTGCGCGTACTTCGCAATGGCCGAAACGCCCTCGGTCTTCGAAGACTTGGATAGCTGGCTGCGACGCCGCCTTCGGCAGGTGAGGTGGAAGGAGTGGAAGCGTCCTCGGACGCGATGGCGGAACTTGCTTGCACTCGGCATTACGCCGCGGAGCGCTCGCGAATGGGCGGGCTCCTCCAAAGGCTGCTGGCGCATGGCAGGGTCGCCGGCACTCACCCGCGCTCTACCCAATGCTCACTGGCAGCAACTCGGCCTGCTCGGATTCAGTCAGCGCTGGCGCCGCCGTTCGCGGCTCGCTTGATGAACCGCCGGATGCGGGCCCGCATGTCCGGTGGTGTGGGAGGGGGTCGGTAGACCCGACCCCCTTACCCGATTTCAGGGCCCGGGATGCCGGGCTCCAAGGAGGCTTGCAGGAGCGATCCGGCTCCCGATAATCCCACGGATGGCGCATCAGCCGCCCAACCAGCTCTAATACTGCTGGGTTGGACGGTCACGGCTCGTTGATCGGACTTGATGTGGGCACGAGCGGTGCACGTGCCATAGCCATCAATGCATCGGGCGTCGTCCTGGCGACGGCCTCGGAAGAATACCCCCTTTCGACCCCTCAACCGGGATGGGTCGAACAAGATCCGGGGCGTTGGTGGGTCGCGAGCCAGGCAGTTCTGAAGCGCGTCGTCGCACAGGTCAAAGAGGCGCCTCTTGCTCTTGGGCTGACGGGACAGATGCATGGGTCGGTTTTCCTGGACAGTCACGATCGCGTCATCCGGCCCGCTCTTCTCTGGAACGATCAACGGACCACGACTCAATGCCGATTCATTACTGAGAAAGTTGGCGCTGGCCGCCTGGTCGAGATCACGGGCAACCCTGCGCTGACAGGATTCCAGGCATCCAAGATCCTGTGGCTTCGCGATCACGAGCCCGACGCCTATTCGCGCATCCGGCGCGTTCTCCTGCCCAAGGACTACATCCGTCTTCTCTTGACTGGCGGATATGCCACCGATCCGTCGGATGCATCCGGCACCCTGCTGCTCGACCTCCGCAGCCGCAACTGGTCGGACGAGCTTCTTGACGCCCTGGAGATCCAGCGAGAATGGCTGCCGGCCGTGTACGAGGGACCCGTGGTGACGGGCACGATCACACCGCAGGCGGCGGAGGCCACCGGGCTCCCGAGCGGTCTTCCTGTGATCGCCGGAGGTGGTGATAACGCCGCCGCTGCGGTAGGAAACGGGATCGTTCGCCCTGGCCTCGTCAGCTCGTCGATCGGGACGAGCGGAGTGGTCTTCGCCCACACCGACCGGCCGGTCATCGACCCCAGTGGTCGTCTTCACGCCTTTTGTCACGCCGTACCTGACCGTTACCACGTGATGGGCGTCACCCTTTCGGCTGGAGGCTCATTGCGCTGGTGGCGTGACACGCTGGGCGCGGGCCTGGACTACGACGCGCTGTCGAGCATCGCGGAGCAGGCCCCACCCGGTTCGGAAGGTCTCCTTTTTCTGCCGTACCTTTCCGGCGAGAGGACACCGCACATGGACCCCAGCGCGAGGGGCTCATTCTTTGGCCTCACCTTGAGACATTCGCTTTCACACATGACCCGCGCGGTGTTCGAAGGGGTTGCGTACAGCCTCCTGGACTGCCTCGATCTGGTGACTGGGCTCGGGAGCCCGGTAGCGGAAGTCAGGGCGACGGGAGGTGGGGCGCGAAGCCGGCTGTGGCGGCAGTTGCAAGCCGACATTTTTGGGCTGCCTATCCACCGAGCTCGGATCGACGAAGGACCCGCCTTCGGAGCGGCTCTGCTGGCAAGCGTTGCCGCCGGCGCCTACGCCGATGTGGTCGAAGCCTGCACGATCATCCAGGTCGACCCCGAGCCAGACCTGCCAGACCCTGGCCGACACCTCCTCTACCAACGCTATCGGGGGATCTACACCGACTTGTATGGGGCGACGAAGCCATTCATGCATGGTCTTGCAGAGCTCAGTTCCTAGACGGGGCATAATCCAAAATCGCCATCGAACACACAAGACTTGGGCGCACTGGTCTGAAGGTCTCGAGACTCTGCCTTGGGACCATGACCTTTGGGCTGCAGATCGACGAGCCGGCCGCCAGGTCGGTCCTGGACAGGGCCGCCACGGGCGGCATCACCTTCATCGACACGGCCGACGTCTATCCGCTCGGAGGGGCACTCGACCTGACCGGCAGGACCGAAGAGATCCTCGGCCGCTGGCTCAAAGGCAAACGCCACCAATTCGTGCTGGCCACTAAGTGCTTCGGGCGCACCGGCCCCAACGCCTGGGAGGTCGGGAACAACCGCCGGCACATCCTCGACGCGATCGACGCGTCTCTGCGCAGACTTGGCACCGACTACATCGACCTGTACCAGCTCCACCAGGACGACCCGGATACCCCGATCGACGAGACGCTGGCGGCCCTTGATCAGCTGGTCCATCAAGGCAAGGTGCGCTACATCGGATGTTCCAACTTCCTCGCGTATCGGCTCGCGCGCGCCCTCGGGAGGAGCGAGACGCTTGGCCTCGCCCGTTTTGACTCGGCGCAGCCGCGCTACAACCTCCTGTTTCGGCAGTTCGAGCGCGACTTGTTTCCGCTGTGCCTCGAAGAGGGCATCGGGGTCATCCCCTACAACCCACTGGCCGGCGGCATGCTTTCCGGCAAGCATGATCGCGACAAGCCGGCCACCGAAGGCACACGCTTCACCATCCCCAACGCGGGCACGATGTACCAGGAGCGTTACTTCCACGAGCGGGAGTTCGACGCCGTGGACGCCTTCCTGAAGATTGCCGAAGAGGCCGGCCTGAAGCCCGCGACCCTTGCAATCGCGTGGGTCATGAGACAGCCCGCCGTGACAGCCCCGATCATCGGCGCGAGCCGGCCGGAGCAGCTGGACGACACGCTGGCCGCCGTCGAAGTTGACCTGGACGACGATCTTCTGGCGAACCTGGATGAGCTGACCCGCGTCTTCCGCCAAGGCGACGCCGCACGCTGATGCCGCACACGGGCGACCTCGTGGCAGAGCTCCTTCTCCGCTATGGCGTCATCCACGTCTTCGGTCAACCCGGCGGCCAGACCGCGGCGCTGTACGACGGCATCGCGCACCGCGCCCCTCGCATCCGCCACGTGCTTGTTCGCGACGAACGTTCGGCGGCTTATGCCGCGGACGCCTTCGCGAGGCTCACCGGCCGGCCAGGGGTATGCGACGTCACGGTCGGGCCCGGCACCACCAAGCTCACGGACGGATTAGTTGAGAGCCTCAACGCGTCGGTCCCGGTCATCGCGTTGGTAGGGGAACTGCCCAGGGATTGGGCCCCGTATCGGGAGATGGGTGTGGCGTCGCAGGGCTTTGACCAGGTGCGATTCCTGTCTTCGATCACCAAGTCCACGCTTGACGTCCCGACTACGGCCGCCCTCCCACAGATGATCCGCGCGGCATTCCGCATCGCGACCAGCGGCCGGCCAGGCCCCGTCGCGGTCGTCATCCCTCACGACGTGATGGACGCGGATTGGGCGAGTGAGGCCTCAGACGTAGCGATCGACGACAGATACACACGTGCGCCGGCCTACCGGCCCGTGGCGTCGCGCGACACGGTCTTGGCCGCGGCCGCGCTGCTCAAGGGGTCGCGGAGACCCGTGATAGTCGCCGGCGGTGGTGTTCATGCATCCCGAGCCACCAGAGAGCTCGAGTCGCTAACCCGGCGACTCGACGCGGTCGTGGTGACCAGCTTCTCGGGCAAGGGAGTAGTGGATGAGTCAGCTCCATATGCGGCCGGCGTGCTCAACCCCCTCGGCACGACGGACTCGCTCGAGCTGGCTCGCCGCGCCGATGTCATCTTCTGGTGCGGGTGCAAGATCGGCCAGAACACGAGCCACAACTGGACCTTGCCCCTGGCCGAGCAAGCGACCATCCATCTCGACGTCGACGCCGCCGAGCTTGGCCGCACCTTCCGACCTACGGTCGCCCTCAACGGGGATGTCCGATCCACGCTCGAGGCATTGCTCGAGGTGGTGGATGAGCAGCCTCGCCCGGACTGGCGCCGCGAGACCGCAAAGGCTAAGAAGACCGCAGCGAAACAGCGCGCCGAGTTCGAGTCGTCGGACGCAACGCCGATTCATCCCTCGCGGCTGATGCGAGAACTGGCTGCAAGGCTGGACCCGGACGATGTCGTCGTCAGCGACGCGAGTTTCTCGGCTGGCTGGATCTCTTCTCACATTCCGGCGAAAAGACCCGGTAGAGGATTCCTGTTTGCGCGGGGTCAGGGCGGTCTTGGTTACTCGGTCCCCGCCGCGATCGGCGCGGCCGCGGCCCGGCCCGACGCCCGCGTGGTCACCGTCAGCGGAGACGGGGGTTTCAGCTACTCCGTAGGCGAGCTGGCGACGCACGCGCAGCAAGGGCTGCGCACAGTGAACATCGTGCTCAACAACGGGACGCTGTCCTGGCTCGCGATCTGGCAGCGCCTGTTCTTCGACGGGCTCCGCGAGTCCGTTGACCTCGAAGGCGAAAGTGTCAGCCCGAACTTCGCGGAGGTCGCGCGGGGTCTGGGGTGCGATGGGATCCGCGTTGAGCGGCCTGATGACGTGGCCGGCGCGCTCGAAGCCGCCTTCGCGGCCACCAGGCCTGTCGTCGTCGACGTGAGAACCGACCCGATGGCGACGCCCGTGCACAGCTACCGGCGGCGGCTCGCCGAAGGCAAGTCGTACCCGCGACCTGGGACGGTATACGGCCTCCCACCCTGGCGCCGCAGCCCGCAGAGCCCGCCCGAATAGCCCCCGACTCAATCAGGGCAATAACCACAGGAGGGATGCAATGGAGAAGCGATTCAACGGCAAGGTCGCCTTCGTGACAGGCGCCGCCACCGGCATTGGGCAGGCGACGGCCGTCAGGTTGGCGAGCGAAGGCGCCCTCGTCGGGGTGAACCACCGGCCGTCGGACGATCCGGCCGAGACGCTGCGCCGCATCAAGGACGCTGGAGGCGAAGGCTTTTCGGTCGCCGCCGACGTGCGCGATCCCAAGCAGGTGAAGTCGATGGTGGAGCGCGTCGCGCAGCGCGGCGGCCGTCTCGATTACGTGGTGTCGAACGCCGGCATCAACCCGTTCATGAAATGGGACGAGACCACGGTCGAAGAATTCGATGCGCTGTCAGAGACCAACTTTCGCGGCACCTGGCTCGTCTGTACTGAAGGCGCCAAGCAGATGGTCAAAGAAGGGCACGGGGGCGCCATCTGCTGCACAAGCTCGCTCTCGGCTCATGTCGGCTCGCCCTACCAGGTCGCCTACTGCGGCACCAAAGCCGGCGTGAGCATGCTCGCGAAGGGGTTGGGCGCGGTGCTCGGCGAGCACGGCATCCGGGTCAACGCGGTCGAACCGGGCGCCATCGACACTCCGATGTCCGCCTCGCTCCTGAACGACCCGCCCGCGCTCAAGTACTACCAGGACCGGATCGCCTTGCATCGCGTCGGGAAGCCGGAGGAGATGGCCAGCGTGATCGCCTTTCTCCTCAGCGACGACGCCAGCTACCTGACCTGCACGACGATCCTGGCCGACGCCGGTTTCATCGTTAACGCGGAGCTCTAGAAGACGAGCCTT
>DATLRQ010000147.1:0-21186 GCA_035534555.1 Candidatus Micrarchaeaceae archaeon | reverse complement strand
GCGGTCGACGCCCTGCTTGCTGATGGTCTCCGCCAAGAGGCGCTCGGCCAAGGCCGCCGACTCCTCGGCGGCCAGCATCCAGCCGACCACGTAGCGGCTGTAGATGTCGAGGACCACGTAGAGGTAGTAGTAGGTCCACTTGTGGGGTCCGAGAAGCTTGGTGATGTCCCAGCTCCAGATCATGTTCGGGCGGCAGGCGATCAGCTCCGGCTTGACGTAGGCCGGATGGCGGGCGAGCCGGCGCCGTTCTCGAACCTCGTCGACCGAGTGCAGGATCCGGTACATGGTCGAGATCGAGGCCAGGTAGACGCCCTGGTCGAGGAGGCTGGCGAAGACCGTCGGCGGGGCGGTGTCGATGAAGGGGTCGGAATGGAGGACCTCGATCACCTGGCTCCGCTCGGCAGAATCCAGCGCCCGCGGCTGCGGCCGCCGCTCCCGAGCTGGCCGAGGCGGCGCCGGATGTCGGCGGCGGTAATGGGTCGCCCGCGGTCGACCGACCGCGCGGCAGGCCTGGGTGGGGCCCGCCACGGCGGTCAGTTCGACCACGGCAGCCTCGATCATCGCGGCGACTCGCTCTCGTCCCCCGCGCTCTCGGCTGCGAGCCCCTTCAAGAGTGCGGACAGTTTTGACTGGATTTCGATCACCTTCCTGGCCGTGTCCAGCTCCCGCTCGACGCGGGTCAGATCCTTGCGTAGCCGGGCCACCTCGCGGTCGCGGGGATCGGTCTCCGGCCGACCTCGTTTCTGGGCCAGGCCGGCCAAGGCGCCCTGATCGCGCTGCTTACGCCACTCGCTGATCAGAGACGAGTAGAGGCCCTCGCGCCGAAGTAGGGCACCCTTGTCCGCCTTGCCCAGGCCTTCGTACTCGCGCAGGATCCGCTGCTTGTAGGGCGCACTGAAGCGGCGCTGGCGCGCCCGCTCGGGCACCTCCGGGTCGGGTTCCAGCGGGGGACGCGCTGGCTCCGCGGATCGCACCGCTGTGAGCATAGTTGCCATCTCCGATTGTCTCCTTGCCGCCCTCTCGGCTCATCAATTACGGCCGGGCGGGTGTCTCGCACAAGGTTGACACGGAGGGCCGCGGCAAGGTAGGCATAAAACGTGCGCCGACCAACATGGTCGACGTAGACCTGATCTCCGTCGAACAGGCTGCCTTGGGGATCTCGCTTTCCAAGCATGTTGTGCTCCGACGCGTGCTGCGATGATTCAGGGATGTTGGCGAGCACCCCGATTGTCTCACGTGCACGCGCGCGCGCGAGGACTTTTCGGCCGGATCTCTAGGGTCGCGCTGAGACGGGCCTTGGCCGAGATCGACGTAGTAGCGAGACGCGCCTTGGACCAGATCAACCGACCGACGGACTGAGAGACAATGGCCAGCCAACATGGCCCCTTTGCGCGGCTTCCACCGAGCCTGTCGCCCTGACGTTGGTCGAACAGGTGGGAGCTTTTGGTGTTGGCTGACCCATTATCTGGTCTACTTCCTTATGCGCTCGTGGTTGGACGGGCGGCCCCAATGGAGGACCGGCGCAGACAAGGATTCGAGGACTGGCCAACCAGCTGAGATAACGACGATCACACAATGCGCGCCGCGGCCCTGGAGTGGGTGCGCGCAGGGGTGACTCATGCGACACCGTCGAGCAGATTACCAACGAGCTAAAGGCCCCTGTGCCTGAAGGACAGCCCTGATTTTCCAATCTGAGGCTGATGGCCAGTTCGCAGTCGATCAGAAGGTTCAATTGTGCGCGAGTGGTGGCGCCTTAGGCTAGATCCTGCGTAGGGACGCTCCTGGTGACCTTCTCATGAGGCCCGCTCTCCCCTCAGTCCCCCCGCTGCCCTTATTGGAGGGGGACTGGAGGCCACATGGCGATTCGCTTCGGACCCAGCGCACTTCTTGTCGATGACGACCTGCGCCTGAATGAGTCCCACCGAGCCCGACTCGAGGCTGACGGGTACTCGGTCACGCTAATCACTGACGCAGCAGCAGCTCTCGCGTGGATCGAGAAGACCCATCCAACGGTCGTCGTCCTTGGATTGATGCATGCCCGGGGAAGGGCCAACGTGGAGTTCCTTGAGGCGATGAAGGTGGGCGTGTTAGGACAGCACGTCCCCGTAGTGCTCCTTTCGGCCTACCTCGCGACTCCCCAACGAGGCCGATTTCGGCCAGTGCGTCGAGAGCAGTGGTGATGGGACGGCCAAATTCAGTCAGCTGGCCCACTCGACCCGAGGAGCGCCGTCGCATGCGCGAGCAACACGCCATCGGTGATGGCATCGTCCAGCGCCTTCCTCACGCAGCGGGCCCCGATTGCCTCGGCGAGGACGACCTCCTCGTTCGCCATCCACGGCAGCGACGTCTTACTGCGAGGTCTCCGACAATAACTCCGAGCCGAGAAGAGGAGATCTCGAGGAGGACAGGTAAGCCTGAACGAGCCGGAGGAGTACCGTACGCACCAATACCTGCCCCTGCCTTTTGTCAGACTACTTTCCGTCGGTGAGTTGTCGGTAGCGCGACAATGATTTATCGCTGGTCGCGTGCTTCGGTCGCTTCGATTTGGGCACTGTTAAGTAGTGACCCTTCGGTCTCAGGTTCTAATAGTCGATGACCGACCAGCGAATCGCGCCCTCGTGGATGCCTATCTGCAGCCGGTCGACTGTGAACTCCTTCACGCCTCAAGCGGTCGAGCGGCCCTGGAAGCCGTGGCCAAAGGCGGAATCGACCTGATCCTTCTGGATGTACAGATGCCGGACCTTGACGGCTTCGACGTATGCGCACGGCTCAAGCGGGAGACTTCGACTCGCCTGGTCCCGGTCGTCATGCTGACTGCGCTGACCAGTGTCGACGATCGGGTCCGAGCCCTCGAGGCCGGCGCCGACGATTTCCTAAGCAAGCCCGTCGATCGAGTGGAGCTTCAGGCCCGAGTCCGGTCCTTGCTCCGGCTCAAGGCCGTCTACGACCAGTTAGACGATTCGGATCGGGTGATCTACGCCCTCGCCCGAGCGGTGGAGGCCAAGGATGCCCACACGGAGGCGCACACGCTCCGGGTGGCTGAGAGGGCGGTCGCGTTGGGAGAGGTTATCGGCCTCAGGGACGACGACCTCCAGCAGTTGCAGCGGGGAGCTCTGGTCCACGACATCGGGAAGATCGGGATCCCAGATGCGATTCTCCTCAAGCCGGGGACTTTGACCGAAAGCGAGCTCCAGGTCATGCAACGGCACCCGCTCATCGGTGAAGAGATCGCGCGCCCACTGCGAACCGCAGCCCCCTTTTTATCGGTCATCCGCCACCACCACGAGCGGGTTGACGGGTTCGGCTATCCGGACGCTTTGAGAGCGGACGAAATCCCACTGCTTGCCCGGATCGTGGCGGTCTCGGATGCTTATGACTCCATCGTCAGCGATCGTCCGTATAGGCCGAGAAGGTCGGCTGAAGACGCGGTAGGCGTGTTGCTGGCGGGGGCCGGGAGACAATGGGATCGGCGGTTGGTCGAGACCTTCATCGATCAGGTCCTGCCGTCGGCGCGGATGAAGGGACTGGCGAGCTAGGGGAAATGAACAACCCGGCCGCCGCGAATCGAGGCAAGGTGCTGGTCATCGAGGACGGCCGCGAGTCGGCGCAGCTGGTGGCCGCCCTCCTCAGTGCTGAGTCATTTGAACCAGTCGTCTGCGGGACGGCCGCGGAGGGCCTCGGCGCTCTCATCAACCGCCCGGTAGCGGTAGTCCTCGACTGGGGCTTGCCCGACCGTCCGGGTCTCGAGGTGTGTCGCGAAATTCGAGCGATTGACGAGCGCGTCCCGATTCTCTTCGTGACCGGCCGAACCGACGAAGCGTCGGTTGCTCGCGGCCTGGACTCCGGTGCTAACGATTTCATCGTCAAACCGTTCCGCGCGGTCGAGCTGATCGCTCGGATCGAGGCCCAGGTCCGCCTTGCGGCCGCCCGGGATCGGGCGGCGACTCCGCCCTCCCTCAACTCTGAGGCCAAGCGCTTTGGGGACATCGAGGTGGACCTGCTGGCTCGCCTCGTGAGGCGGGCGGGACAGCCGGTCGCGCTCGGACCCTACGAGTTCAAGCTGGTCCAGTACCTGGTGGAGAACGCCGGGGTTGCGATCTCGCGCGATCAGATATTGGAGCGTGTCTATGGCTATGGATCGGGTAACTCAACGGATCGGATCGACATGCTGGTCAAGAGGGTCCGGAACAAGTTGGGCGGCGATGATCAACTCGTTTCGGTGCCCGGGTATGGCTTTCGATGGGAGCGCAGCCGGTGATGACTCAAATGTCCATGCCGACGGACTTGGTCAGGTTCGCCGTGGCAGACCTCGCTTGTGCGATCTACCTCAACCAGGTCGAAGAGGTCCTCGCCATGCCCGGCGTGACTCCGCTGCCCGAATCCGCTAACCATCTGCTGGGCGCCGTCGACCTCCATGGTGCCGCACTGCCGGTCGTCGATCTGCACCATCTGCTCGGCCGGCCGCCGGTCGGAATCCGACTTGACCAACACCTCCTGATCCTGTCAGGCACCGGTGGACGGCTGGCGGTCCGTTGCGACCGCGTGGATGGATTGGTGCGGACATCGGTACAGCCTTCGCCAGGGGCCCGGTCCAAGACCAGCTTCTTGCTGGGCCTCGCCCGGGACGCGGATGGGCTCCTTCTGGTACTCGATGCCGGTGCCATGATCGAGGCGCGACCGGTCGCGGACCGAGTCATCCGAAAGCTCGGGAAGGACGGCGTTGTCCAAGCATAATTTGCCGGAGGCGGACGGGGCGACCGACGCCGATCTGACGCAGGTCTGCCGGATCGTCCAGGGCCGGCTTGGGATCGAGATCCGTGATCCCCAGCGGGCGGACAACCGACTGCGGCTGGAGCGGCTCCGGTCAGCCACCGCATGCACTGGTTGGCAAGAGCTCGCGCGGCGCCTGATAAGGGAGCCGACGACCGGCTCGGCGTGGGCCGCGGCCATCACGAACCTGAGCATCGGTGAAACGCATTTCTTCCGCCATCGACCTCAGTTCGATCATCTTCGGCAGGACATCCTGGCGCCGCTGATCGTCGAGCGCAGGCGCGAGTCCTCCCCCTGGCTCAGGCTCTGGAGCGCCGGCTGCTCGACCGGGGAGGAGGCCTACTCGTTGGCGATCCTCGTCCGCGAGCTGATTCCGGATTTGGATCGCTGGAATATCTTCATCCTCGGCACGGACATCAATCCGGCGGCGGTTGAGGCGGCGATCGCGGGCCGCTACGGCGAGTGGTCCTTTCGAGAACCCATGAAAAGGTTGAAGGATTCCTGCTTCATTCCGGATGAAGATCGCCTCGTCGTCCGTGGAGAGATCCGAAAGACGGTCACCTTCGCGCAGCACAACCTACTCGACGAGATCAATCCTGGCTGGGCCGGGGCCTTTGACTTGATCCTCTGCCGAAACGTCACCGTTCATTTCGCGGACGCCGCAGCCGAGGTGGCCGTTGCTCACCTCTGGGGTGCACTGAGGCCTGGCGGCGCCCTCCTGGTCGGACCGGCGGAGCCGAGGCCGGACCTGTTCACGAAATTCGAACTGGTCCGCGGAACTCAGGCCACCAGCTATCGCCGGCCCGAGTACAGGTTCCCGGTCCGGGCACGCTCGGCGTCGCCAGAGCGCCCCGCAGCGCAATACGCGGGGGATGGGGAGCCGGCTCCGACCGCCGCGCGACCGGATCGGCTGACGCGCCCAATTGCCCAACCCGATGCGGCGAACTGTCTGCGTAGCGCAAGGGTCGCGGCTGACGCCGGCCAGCATGACGCCGCCATCCAGTCGTGCCTTCGAGTTCTCGAGCTCGAACCCGCGAATGCCGAGGCATACTTCCTGCTCGGTTCGATCCATAGCGAGCAACTGGACCGTGACCGGGCCGTCGAAATGCTGAAGAAAGCGATCTACCTCGAGCCCGGCTTCGCTCTTGCCCACTACAGCCTGGGCCGGTTGCTGCTTCTCACCGGCGACCTGCGTGGTGCTCGGCTCTCGCTTCGTGCCGCGGACCGCCTCCTCGATGCCTTGCCGATCGACCACGCAGCCCGAGATAGGACGCAGACCACGGCGCAGGTCAGCTCGGCCGCTGACCGCGCGCAGGCAGGCATCTGAGTTGGAGCCACCGATTGAGCAGATCCTGCTTCAACGGGCACGAGTCCTCGCTCGGCCGCTTGAGGCTGTATCCGATCCGGGCGAGGAAATGCTGCGGTTCGTCTTGGGCGAGGAGAGCTTCGCTACTCCGCTGACTGCCCTCCGCGAGGTTGTCACGACGGCTAGCGTCACTTCCGTGCCCGGCGTTTTGCCACCGTTCATCGGGCTGACCAACGTTCGCGGTGCCCTGATACCTGTGCTTGACCTTCGAGAGCTACTCGGTGTGCCGGCGGCCCGGCCGGATGGCCGCCATCCCCTCCTCGTCGTCGACACTGAAGACGGCCCCGTCGGCCTCTGGACCGACCGGGTCGAGGGCCTGATCCGAGTCGAACCCGACGACTTCGAGGGGACCCAATCGGGCACTCTGCCCGGCCTAGTCGGACGCACCGCCGATCTAACCGGAGTGATCGATTTCGCCGAACTGATCCAAGCTGCGCGCCTTGCGGCAGCCACCAGCAACCCTGTTTCGGAGGCCTGAAGACGTGTCGATGAAGATATTCGCCCGGATCATGACCGGCTACCTGGTACCGACTCTGATGATGCTGGTGATCGCGGCGGTCACGTTCGTGCAGATCGACCAGATGCAGCGAGCATCTAACAGCATCGTCCTGGATGCCCTTCCGGCGCAGCATGCGAGCCAGGACGTCCTGACCCAACTACTCAACGAGGAGACCGGGGTCCGAGGCTTCGTCATCTCGGGCAGCAACACGACCGGCGGCGTGGGTGCCTTCCTGGATCCCTACAACAGTGGCCTGGCCGCGCTGCCCAACGATCTGGCGGTCCTTAACCGCTTTGCCGTCAGCAATCCCGGCTTAGCAGCGCCGCTGGGGACTCTCTCGCAGCAGATCCAGGCGGAGCAGACGTATTGGGCTTCGGAGATATCCCTGACGCGGACGGGAGCTGATGGGCAACTGCAGGCGTCTCAGCGTATCAATGATGGAAAGCAGCAGTTCGACGCCATCCGGCAGACGGTCGCTGAGATTCAGCGCCAGATCAACTCGTTCGTGGCAAGCCTCACCGCCCTGTCGGGATCCGCAGCCAGAACAGCGCAAATAAGCATCGCGATCATCTTCTTGCTGGCGATCGTCCTGACGATCGCCTCCGGAGTCGTGATTTCTCGGAGCATCTCCTCACCTCTCGGAAGCTTGACCGGAGCGGCGAAGCGGATCAGTGCGGGCGAGATCGTCGATCCACCCCGGCTCGAACGAAAGGACGAGATCGGCGTGCTGTCGGCAGCGATAACGGGGATGGTCTCATCATTGCGCGCACTGAACGATCGCGAAAGAACGACGCGTGAAGAGCTTGAAAGCACAGTCGCCGGGTACATCGCCTTCGTTGAAGTGGTGGCCAACCGCGATCTGAGCAGAACCCTCGCGGTGACCGGTGATGGTAGCCTCGGCCTGCTCGGTCAGAACCTCAACAGGATGACCGTCAACCTACGCGAGCTGGCCGAGCAGACCAAGAGCGCCACCGAAGAGCTGAGCTCGTCGGTGGCCGAGATTCTGGCAGCCAGCAGCCAGCAGGCCGCGGGCGCTGCGGAGCAGGCGGCGGCCATCCAACAGACAACCGCGACGATCAACGAGATTCGCGCCACCATCGAGCAGACGTCGGAGCGCTCGTCGAAGGTCGCCGAGATGTCACGCGAGTCGGTCCGGGCGACCGAAGAGGGACAGGCGTCGGTCGCGTCCTCAGTCAACAGCATGGCGGGCATCCGAACTCGTGTCGAGACGATCGCGCAGAACATCCTCGCCTTGAGCCAGCAGAGCCAGAAGATCGGCGACATCATCGCCACCGTCAACGAGCTGGCCGAGCAATCCAACCTGCTGGCGTTGAATGCGTCCATCGAGGCGGCCCGAGCGGGCGAGCACGGCAAGGGGTTCGCCGTGGTCGCTTCGGAGGTGCGCAACCTCTCCGAGCAATCCAAGGCGGCGACGGTCGACGTTCGGCAGCTGCTCGGCGACATCCGATCGGCGACGGATACCGCGGTCATGGTCACCGAGGAAGGGATCAAGGGGGTTGACGCCGGCGCTCAGACAGTCGACCGGGCGGGCGCGGCAATCATTGCCCTCTCGGCAACGATCCGGAGTGCGTCAGCAGCCGCGGAGCAGATCGCGCTCTCGGTCCAACAACAGACGATCGGAATGGAGCAGATCGCCGCCGCGATGGCTGACATCAATCAGGCCACCATCCAGGCGCTGAGCGGCTCTCAGCAAACCCAGCAATCGGCACAGGACATCAACGAGCTGAGCGCGCGCATGACCAAGCTGGCCGAGTCCTACGTCCTCTAGGGTGGATGAGGAGGCGCTCGCGCGCGAGCTGGCGACGACCTACAGGGCCGAGTCGCAGGAGCGACTCGAGGTCGTGACACGCCTTCTCCTCGACCTAGAGCACGATCGCTTGACGGTCCCGGCGGCGACCCACATCGAGCTGATCTATCGCGAGGTGCACAGCCTAAAGGGCGCGGCGCGCTCGATCGGGATTGCCACGACCGAGGCCGCCGCACACAATTTCGAAGAGGAGCTCGCCGAGGCCAGCGGCGCAACGTCCGTCTCCCCGCCGAGGATCGCGGCCTGGTTCGAGCATCTTGATCGCCTGCGGGCGACGATCGCCGGGGACATCGGCGATGGTGCTGCGAGCCCAGCTGCGCCGGCCGATCCGGAGGTCGTGCCGACAGGCTCATCAACCGGCGGCAGCGTCCGGATCGCCACCGAGCGGCTCGACCGCCTGATGGAGGACCTCGGCAGCCTCATCGTGTCCGAACAGGCTACGGCCGAGGCCGTGACCGGGCTCTCGAAATTGTCGCGAGAGCTGACGATGGCCGCGCGGCTCGATCGTCACGGGCACTCGGTGGAAACGGTGCGGATGGAGCTGAATGATTTTCGCGAGCGACAGCTGGCTTCGGCCCGGACGCTTGAGGGTCTCCGCATCGAGACGCATCGTCAGATCCAGGCCCTCGACGATGACGTCCGGGGCCTTCGCATGATGCCCATCCAACCGCTCTTCCTCTCCTTCGAGCGCATGGTCCGCGACCTTGCGCTCCAGGCCGGCAAGGAGGTCAACCTGCAAGTGACCGGCGAGGAGACCGAGCTGGATCGGGCGATCGTCGACCAGCTCCGCGATCCATTGATCCATCTCCTGCGTAACGCCGTCGACCATGGGGTGGAGACGATCGAGGAGCGGACCGCCGCGGGCAAGCCAGCGTCGGCCAAGGTTCAGCTGGCGGCGGTACGTCGGGGCAGCCAGGTCGTCATCACACTCGAGGACGACGGACCTGGGCTCGACCATGGCCGGATCGCCCGGCGAGCCGTCCAGCTCCAGATGCTGAACCGGCAGGAGGCCAACCGCGCCACCCCAGCGGAATTGACCGAGCTTCTCTTCCGGAGCGGCTTTTCGACCAAGGACGAGGTGAGCGAGGTGTCCGGCCGTGGCCTCGGCCTTGCCATCGTCCGCCAGGCCATAGACCGGCTGCGGGGTTCGCTCGCGATGGACAGCGTGGGTCCGGGCCTCGGAACCCGCTTCACGATCACCGTGCCACTGACACTCGCAACGACCCGTTGCTTCATCCTGGCCGCCGGCTCCGAGACCTATGCGATCCCCATCCACTCGGTAAGACGGATCACCGTCGTTGACCGCGCGCGGCTGAGATCGGTCGAAGGCCAGCCCGCGATCGCGATCGATGGGCATGCGGCCGGATTCTTCCATCTGGCGGCTATCCTCCGGCGCACCGAGGTCGAGGTGGCGAATCAGCTCCCGACGTTTGTGTTCGAATCGCCCTCGGGCCTGGTGGCCATCGCCTGCGATCGAATCCGCGGTGAGCTCGACCTGGTGGTGAAGGCGTTTCCACCCTCCTTTCCGCCGATCGCGAACTTGGCGGGCGCGGCCACCCTGGCCTCGGGCGAGGTGGTGCTGGTGCTGGATCCGAGCGTGCTGGTCCAAAGCGCGCTGCTGGGCCGGCGGCAGATACCCGAGGTGCAGATCGGGGGTCCCGCTGCGACGGCGCTGAGGCCGCGTCTCCTTGTGGCCGACGACTCGCTGACGACCAGGACGCTGGAGGGGAGCATCCTCCAGTCGGCCGGGTACGACGTCACCGTAGTTCCCGATGGGGCCGAGGCTTGGAAGGCGTTGCAGACGCTGGGATTTGAGCTTCTGGTGAGCGATGTCGACATGCCGGGGATCGATGGGATCGAGCTGACCCAGAGGATTCGCAACGACATGAAACTCAAGTCGCTTCCAGTCGTGCTGGTGTCGGCGCTGGCGAGGCCGGAGGACCGCCTGCGGGGTCTCCACGCGGGCGCCGACGCGTACATCATCAAGAATGACTTCCGCCAGTCCGACCTGGTCGAAACCGTGGAGCGGCTTTTGGGCGCAGCACCGGTGGACGTGAGGGGCGCCCTTCTGTGATCAGGGTGCTGATCGTCGACGACTCGCCGACCATACGAGCGCACCTTCGGCGCGTCATCGAGAGCGATGCGGATTTCACGGTCGAGGCCGAGGCCGCCGATGGCGATACGGCCGTGGCCCAATCCGCCCGGCTGCGCCCGGACGTGGTGACGATGGACCTGCTCATGCCTCACGACGGCGTGAGTGCGATCCGGCAAATCATGTCCGAGAACCCAACCCCGATCGTCATCGTCAGCTCCCTCGCCGATGAGCTTGCCGATCCCAACGTGTTCGAGGGGATGGCGGCCGGCGCGCTTGCTGTCGTCCGCCGGCCGCCGGCGTCTGCCGATCCCGATTTCGGCGAACGCCGCGAGGAGCTGCTGGAAACTCTGAGATCGGTTGCCGGGCTCGCACTGGTGAGGCGCAACCCATCTGATCGTTCGGGCCGGCGCAAGGCGTGGTCGCACCCCGCGAACATGGAACTTGTCGGGGTGGGCGCTTCCACCGGTGGTCCGGCCGCGGTGAGGGAGCTCCTGAGTAGTCTGCCGGTCGATTTCAGGCCCTCCATCCTCCTCGTGCAGCACATAACGGCAGGCTTCGTCACGAGCCTGACGCAGTGGCTCCAAAGAGGCAGTTCGCTGCCGGTGGAGCTGGCCCGCGACGGCATCAAGCTGCCCTGGCACGGCGTCCTAGTCGGTCCCGACGATGCCCACTTGACAATCGCCCACGGCAGGGTTCGTCTGGAACCTGGCCCCGCACGAAACGGGCACCGGCCCTCGGTGGATTGTCTTTTCGAATCGATGGCGGCGTGGCGGCCGCGTTCCAGTGCCGGGATTCTCATGACCGGGATGGGGGAAGACGGCGCCGCCGGACTCGGGCGCCTGCGAGAGAAGGGAGGAAGGACGATGGTCCAGGACGCCGAGACGTCAGTCGTCTTCGGCATGCCGGGTAGTGCCCTGCGGCTTGGCGCAGCCAGCCTGGCGCTTCCGCCGCGCGGGCTGGCGAAAAGTCTTGTCGCGATGTCCGTCGGAAGCTCCGGCAGCGAGCAGTGATGCGAGTTCTTGTCGTCGAGGACAGCGCGACCCAGGCCAAGAAGGCGAAGCTGGTCCTAGAAGACGCCGGCTATCAGGTGACGGTGGCGGCCAATGGCGAGGTCGCTTGGAACCTCGTCCAGGAGAACGAATACGACATTGTGCTCTCCGACGTGAACATGCCGGCGATGGGCGGATTCGAGCTCTGCCGCCAGGTAAAGGCCGACCGGCGGCTGCGGGCTCTTCCCTTTGTGCTGCTCACCGCCCAGGACGATCTCGCTGACATTGCCCGCGGCCTGGAGGCGGGCGCGGACGACTTCATCAGCAAGCCATGGACGGCCCCCATGCTGCGGGCTCGCATCGCGGCGGTGCTCCATGAGGACCTGTTCGCCGGCGGCGATGGGCAAACCGGGTCTCACGAGCGAATGATCAATCTCCTGCTGGGCCGAACAACCGAGCTGGAGGAGGCGTATCAGGGTCTCGCCCGAAGCGAGCAGAAGTTACGCGAAGCCAACCGCCAGCTGGCGGCTGAACGCGAAACTCTGCAAATGCATTCACAGGCCTTGGCTGCCGCCAACTTGGAACTGGCAAGAGCGAGCCTCGCCAAGAGCGAATTCCTTGCCAACATGAGCCATGAGCTTCGCACGCCTCTTAACGCGATCCTCGGGTTCTCCGAGTTGCTTCTCGACCCTGACGCCCACCGTCGCGACCAGGACTCGCAGGCCACCTTCCTCAAGCACATAAACAATGCCGGGGCGCACCTGCTATCGCTCATCAACGACATCCTCGACCTCTCCAAGGTGGAAGCCGGTCAGATGGTGCTGCTGCCGGAATCGATCGAGCTGGGTTGGCTGATCGGAGAGGTCATCGCTACGGTGGCTCCCCTGGCGAGTGCCAAGACCATACGGATCGTCCAGCGGATTGCCCCAGGCGAAATGACCGCCGATCCCGCAAAGCTCCGGCAGATCTTCTACAACCTGCTGTCGAACGCGATCAAGTTCACGCCCGAGGGCGGAGGGATCGAGGTCAGTACAGACCGCAGCGATCGGGAGTTGACCATCTCCGTCGTCGACAGCGGGATCGGAATGAACGCTGAGGATCTCAGCCATGTGTTCGAGGAATTCTGGCAAGCGCAGAGCTCGGCCAACAGGGAGAACCAGGGCACCGGGCTCGGGCTGGCATTGACGAAGAAGTTGGTGGAGCTGCACGGCGGACGGGTTACGGTGGCGAGCGAGCCCGGCGTGGGCAGCACCTTCACGGTGATCCTGCCGTTGCCAGAGGCGGTGGATGACCTTGCGGGCCACGCGAGTCGTGAGTCATCAGGTGCGCAGCCGCTGGTGATCGTGGTCGAGGACGATTGGGCCGCCGCTGACCTCCTGGAACGCTACATCCGTAGCGGGGGATACAACGTAAAAAAGATCCGGACCGGCGCGGACGTTCTCGAATCTGTTCGATCACTGCAGCCAGCTGCCGTGACGCTCGACATCCTCCTCCCGCACCGGGACGGCTGGTCTGTATTGACGGCGCTGAAGGGAGATCCTGACACGGCCAGAATCCCGGTGATCGTGATTACGGTTGTCGACGAACCAGGCATCGCCTATTCGATGGGGGCTGACGATAAGCTCCTCAAGCCGGTCAGTCGCGAATCCTTGCTAGCGAGTCTTGCCCAACTTGTGCCGGCCGCACGAGCCGATGCAAGTAAGGGGGAAGCCCCCAAGCCATGAATGCGGCGGACAATTCCTTCACGATACTTGTGGTCGAGGACAACCCCGTCAATCTGTTGCTGGCCGAGGAGGTCCTCCAAGGGGCTGGTTACCGAACCCTTGGTGCTGTTTCCGCTGAGCAAGCTGAAGAGCTGATCGTCGCCCAGCTGCCCGATCTGGTCCTGATGGATATTCGATTGCCAGGCATCGACGGGCTCACACTCGTTCGAAAGCTGCGCTCCAATGCGGTAACTGCAGGTTTGCCGATCGTGGCGCTGACCGCCCAGGCCATGGCGGGTGACGAGGCCGAGGCCATCGCCGCAGGCTGCGACGGTTATGTCTCAAAGCCTCTCCGCCGAGCGGATCTCCTGCAAACCGTCGAAGGCGTGATGCGGTTACGCCAGGGCGGTCGGTAAGCCCCCATCCTTTGGGGGGCATGAGGATCGACCTTGATGATGGTGAGATGACGGTCAAGCGTTAGAAGCCGGTTTTATAAGCGCCCGGCCGGCGGCCAGTAGACGCCCGGGCAGGACCCCACCTTGAGGTCATGCCCAACGCAGCCACCCTCAGCAAGCTCGTAGCCGCCTTTGTTGCCCTCGCCGCGGCCACCCTTGCCGTCAACGCCCAGGCCGGATTCATCAGCACCCGGCCCTCGCTGACCCAGACCGGCCCCCGCTGCGCGACAACCACAACCGGGCAGGTTTGCGACGCACTCTTCGGCGGCGGCCAGCCGATGGCGCCGGGCGGTCCCGCCGTCAGCCGCCAGGTCACCCTCACCTTCAAGGGCTCCCAGTCCAGCACCGCCGCCGGACTCTACTTCAAGAACTTCAGCTCCCGCTCCAACTCCAGCGACCCGATCTGCACCGCCGCCGATCCCGCCTCCAAGTTCAACTTCACGGTCAGCGCCGAGGGTCAGGTCCTCTACCAGGGAACCCTCGCCGACTTCGCCGCCAGCCACTCCGACCCCGCCAGCCGCCTGGCTCTGCCCGGCCACTCCGGCTCCGCCGACCGCTGGGCGCCGGGCGACAGCGTGACCATCACCCTGGCGGTCAAGCTCGACCGGAGCGCCGACAACCAGTACATGGGCTGCAGCACCAACGCCGACTTCGTGTGGTTCGCCGAGTAAGCGTGGCCCTGCCCGAACCAGTACTTGTCGCCGGTGCCAGTAAACTGACTGCGTGCCCGAGGAACGGGGGCCCCTAGCTCTCACCCGTCGCATCTCGATAGCAGCGATCAACTCGGCAGCGATATTGAATGCCGACCCGGCGACCGGAGAGAGGAACCGGTTCTGATGCCCGGCAAGACCATCGTGGTGGCCGAGGACGACCCACCCAGCCAGGTCCTGTTGGCTAATTTCCTGAAATCGCGGGGGTACGAGGTAGGCGTCGCCGCCGACGGCCTCGATGCGCTTCAGCTGATTCGCGAGAGGCGGCCGGACCTGGTCATCACCGACGTCAACATGCCCCAGATGAATGGACTCGAACTGGTTCGCAGGCTGCGCAGCCACCACAACACCGCCGCCATCCCGGTCATCTTGCTCTCGGCCGCGTCGGAGGCACCAAATGTGCTCGCCGGCTATGCCGAGGGCGCCGACGACTACGTGGCCAAGCCCGTCAATCTCGCCATCTTGGGCGCCCGGATCGAGGTCCTGCTGGCGCACACCAAGGCTTCAGCCGCCAGTGTCGAAGCCGGATCGGTAATCCTCTTCCTCCATGCCCGGGGAGGGGTTGGCGCGACGACGGTGGCCGCCAACCTCGCCTGCCTCCTGCAGCCGTTCACTGTGACCGGCGCCGCCGTCCTCGACCTCAACTCCGGCTTCGGCGACATGGCCTGGCACCTGGGGGCAAAGCCCCGCCTGAGCCTCGCTGACCTGTCGCTGCAGCCGCCAGAGGTCATGAACGATCGGGTCTTCAGCAAGTTTCTCGCCGAGGGGCCTCCCGGGGTGCACCTGGTCGTCGCTGCCCAGCGGCCGGAGCATGCTGAGCTGATCACGGTGCCGGCCGTCCAGACCGCCTTGTCCCGGCTTCGGACGCGATTCCAGTACGTCGTTGTCGACTCCCCAATCCTCTACAACGAGCCGACTCTAGCTGTCCTCGACGCCGCAGACCTAGTCTGCCTGGTAACGACGCCCAGCGCATCCTCGCTACGCTCGACCCAGGTCCTGCTCCACCTTCTGGAGCGGCTCGGGATTCCCGCCGAGCGGCAGTTCGTCGTCCTCAACTTGATCGTTGAGGAGCACTCGCCGACCGATACCGATGAGCAGTTGGGCCGGTCGGTCGATCTTCGCATTCCCCACTCCGTCCAGGTCCGTCAGGCGGCCGAGGCGGGCGCCTCGCTGGCCATTTCCCACCCCGATGTGCCGGAGTTGGTCACGCTCCGTGAATTCGCGGCCGGCCTAACGGCCCGGCTTGTGCGAATTACTGCGCGACACCCAGCGGCGACCTTCGATCCCGACCCCTCTTAAAGGGACAGCTGCGTGGCCCGAATCGTACCGACCGCACAGGTCGCCGTTAATTTTCATGCGCTTCAACATGCGTCGACGGCAGACGGATGTGCACCGTTGTACCGCGCCCAAGCTCGCTCTCGACTCCTACCTGGCCACCGTGGAGTTCGGTCAGCTGTTTGACCAGGGCCAGCCCCAACCCGGCTCCGCCCTGGTCAGAGCCGGCGACAGCGCGCAGCTGTATGAATGGCTCGAAGACGCGGTTCTGATCCCCAGTACCGATGCCGACGCCGGTGTCAGCGACGGAGACTTCGACATACTCCGCAGCGCTTGCCGCCGTTATTGAAACGAGTCCTCCGCTGGGCGTGAACTTCACGCCATTCATAGTCAAATTAAGGATGATCTGGCGCAGCCGCGTGGCGTCACCTGATACCCATAGAGGGCCGCTCGGTTGGAATCGAACCTCTACGCCCTTGCTTGCCGCAATCGGGCGCATCATCTCATGCACCGAAGCCAGGAGCTCGTTCAGATCAACCTCGGTGAAGTTCAGGTCCACGCGACGAGCCTCGATCTTGGTTAGATCCAGCACATCGGCAATCAGCGCCATCAGATGTTTTCCGCTGGTATGGATGTTCTGGAGGTACCGCCGAACGCGCTCCTGGTCAGCGAGCACTTGCGAACTTGTGAGCAGGAGGTCGGTGAAGCCGAGGATCGAACTGAGCGGCGTTCGCATCTCATGACTCATGTTCGCCAGGAACTCGTTCTTTGCCAGGCTCGCATCTTCCAACTGGTCGATGACCGATTTCAATCGGAGCAGGGAGCGCACTCGGGCGATGAGCTCAACTCGATCGACGGGCTTGGCGAGGAAGTCGTCGGCGCCCATATCGAGCGCGGCCAGACGATGTTCTCTCGAGTCCATCGCGGTGACTACGAGCACCGGAACGAGTCGGGTGGTCGGCGCTGCTTTCAGACGCCTGCAAATTTCCAGGCCGCCGACGCCTGGCATCTGAAGGTCGACCAGCACCAGGTCCGGCGGAGATGTCTCTGCCAGCTCAAGCGCCTCGACGGGATCCTGCATCGTGGTGACCGAGTAGTCGAGGCTCTTAAGGAGAGTATCCAGAAGGAGCAGGTTCGCCGGCTCGTCATCGACGACCAGGATCGCTGGTGTCAGAGTCGTGTCTGACCGGCGCTGCCACCGTCCAACACGGCAGCGATCTGGCTAGGAAAGGCGCGAGTGTCGATCGGCTTGGTGAGGTAGCCGTCACAGCCCGCGGCGAGGGCCGCCGCCGTCTCATCGGCGAGCGCGTGAGCGCTGAGTGCAATCACCGGGATTGATGAGGTGGCCGGGTCGGACTTGAGCTGTCTCGTTGCGGTGAGGCCGTCCTGGCCCGGCAACTGGATGTCCATGAGGATCAGATCGGGCCTCGAAGCGTGGACCAAAAGCAGGGCCTGCTCAGCGTTCATTGCCTCCTCCACCAGGTATCCACTTGTGTGAAGGAGCGTCTTGGTGAGCAGGAGATTGGCCGGATTGTCATCGACGACGAGGATCGTCGCGGGCGATCTACTCGCTGTCACTTACGACGTTTCCTCGGATCCGCCACCGCGGCCACTGACCTGGTTCACCCAGGAAACGAGGTCGACTGATGCGTCGGACCCTTTGCGGAGAACCGCCTCCACACTGTGGTTTAGGACCGCCTTGTCCGCTGCGGTCAGGTCTTTGGCAGTCAGAACCAGAATCGGGGTGGCACGGGTGGCGGGCTCCGCTCGCAGCGCCACGACAACATCGAATCCCGAGATCTCTGGCATCTGAAGGTCGGTGAGGATGAGGTCCGGCAGCTGACTCAGAGCGATCTCGATCCCCTCACCACCTCCGGAAGCGCGAATCACCTGGAAGCCCAGAGGTTGGAGCGTCTTCTCGATCAGATCAAGGGCCGGCGGCTCGTCATCAATGGCCAGCACCCTCACCTTGCGCTGCGCGACCTTGGTCATGAGGGTGAGGCTTTCCAACTTGGCCAACAGGGTCCGGCTCTCCACCGGCTTGACGAAGTAATCGATGGCACCCAGCGCTCGACCGAGAGGCTCGTTCTCGACCACGGTGACCACGATCACGGGCAGGCTCTGGGTCGATTCATCGTTCTTCAAAGCCCGGAGGACATCCCAGCCGTCGATCCCTGGGAGAAGGATGTCAAGAGTCACCGCCACCGGCTGCAGCCGCCGCGCCTTCTCGAACGCCTCCTGACCGTCCTTGGCCACCTCGGTCCGATAGCCGCCGAGCCGAAGTTGGGTGCAGATCAGGAGTGCGGTCGGAGGGTGATCCTCGACCACCAGCACCAACGGGCGCCCATCATCTGGGAAGGTCTCGTTTTCAACTTCGAAGCCTGCTTCGATTTGCTCGGTCGCTGGCTCCAGCGGCAGGCTGATCACGAAGCGACTGCCTTTTCCAACCTCGCTCTCCACCCTGACGCTGCCGCCGTGCAACTCGGCAAACCGCTTGGTGAGCGCGAGTCCGAGCCCAGTGCCCTGCTGGCTGCGGGCGGGGCCCGAATCGACCTGGTGGAATTCGACAAAGATGCGCTCCAGGTCCTCGGCGGCTATCCCAACTCCCGAATCGGCAACGGCCAGTTCGACCTGCTCCCCTTGCAGGTGGCCGCTGACAACGACGCTGCCTTTCTCGGGAGTGAACTTGATCGCATTGGAGATCAGGTTGAGCAGCATCTGACGCACTTTGGCGGAGTCGGCGATGACAAACAGAGAGTGGTCTACCTCCGACCGAATATCGATCTCCTTGGTGGCCGCCAAAGGCCTCACCGTCTCCAGCACCAGGCCGATCATGTCAGCAATCGCAACCCGTTCTGGCCGGAGAGTCATCTGGCCTGCCTCCACCTTGGAGAGGTCGAGAATGTCATTGACCAGCGCCAGCAGATTGTGTCCGCCCTCGTTCACCATCTGCAGGAAACGACGTCGGGAGTCGGCGTCGTAAGTTCCCGGCTGCTCGTCCATCAGGATCTCGCTGAAACCGAGGATCGCGTTGAGTGGAGTTCTCAGCTCGTGGCTCATGTTGGCCAGGAACTGGCTCTTGTGGCGGCTCGCCTCCTCAAGCTCGGCGTTGGCGGTGCGTAGGGCCTCCATCGCCTGCTTCCGCTCGGAGACGTCGGTGTTGATCCCGAGGATTCCGCTCGGTGACCCGGACTGGTCGCGCTGGAGGGCCCAGCGGCTCGACACGACCACTTCGTTGCCGTCCTTGCGAGTCTGGATCAACTCCCCTTCCCATCGGCCGTGGCGAAGGAAGCTCGACATGATGCCTTCGAGGGGCTCGGGATATTGGGTCTGCAAAATGTCATTGCTGACGTGTCCGATCGCCTCCTCCGGCGCCCATCCGTAAAGCACTTCAGCACCGTGGTTCCAATAGGTCAGCACATTCGACTCCAGATCTCGAACCACGATGGCATCGTGCGCGAGGTCCAGCAGCTCGGCCTGATGGCGCAGCTCCTGGTTCCTCTGGACGCTCCGGATGGCGAGCGCCGCTTGTTCAGCCACCACTTCGAAGAGGTCGAGGTCATCTTCGGCGAACATGGGGACGCGCTTGCTGAAGGCGCCGAGTAAGCCCAGCGTGGCGTCGCCAGCGATGAGCGGTCCGACCAATACGGCGGCGGATGGGAGTTGTCCAGCCGGCCTTTCGTTGTTGCCTTCCACCACCAGCCGGCATCGGGAGTCGGCGAGCACCTCCTGGCTCAGGTGCTCATCCAGACCCCACTCCTTGCCCCCATCTTCGGCTGGCGTCAGAAAATGCAACCTGCCGGTGCGCTGATCGAGCAGAGCGATCGAGGCGCTGTCGGCACCGACCACCGCCGCCACCCTCTCCTCCAAAGTCCGTGTCACCTGACTAACGTCGGACATGGCCGAACTGGCCGCGACGGTGCGCAGGAAGGAGGTCATCTCCGGCCCTTGCCATACGCGGCGAAGGAAGGCGGGCGGCGAAAAGCCCACGAAGTAGGCAAGACCACTCAGCAACGGAAGAGTCGTTCCCGCCGCAGTCAGCCAGGCCGAGACGCCGGGGAGAGCGGTCTGTAGACCGATGGTCAGGATCGCCAGTCCGAGGAGCAGCGAGCCACCGGCGACCGCCAGCATTCGGCGCCGCGTGACACCTCTCGTTCGCAAGGCGGACTGTCCGAACCTGATCCCGGTGTAACCGGCCAGCGTCGCGAAGTAGGCGACCAAGGCGATTGTCACCCCGCGCTGGCGGGGTAGGAAGAGCAGCCCCAAGACGCAGAGCACCAGGCCGAGTTCGGCCAGGCGCATCAACCATGTCCGCACGCCGGCGAAGTCATTGAGCAGGCGCAGCAGCAGATAGGGGAGGCTCATCACAACCCCGCCCTCAAGCCCGGTGATGATCCAGCCTGGCTTGATGCCGATAAGCGACAGGATCAGACCGTTGAGGATGGCCGCGGCGACGGCCCCGAAGAAGAGGGCTGCGTCCACATTCGACCGCAGGGGTCTCCGGATGGCTCGGACCAGAGACACCACGAAAATAGCGACGAAGGCAGCCTGGGTCATAGCCGTGATCAGCTGGGGTGCGTTCATGCCGAGTGCTTAGGCAACCTGCACCGTAGCCACCTGGGTGGTGAAAATCTCCACCAGCTGAGGATCCCACTGGCTTGCCGCACCCCGGCGAAGCACCTCGAGCGCCTGTTCCGAAGCCAGCCTCCGGCGGTACGGACGGTCGCTGACAAGGGCGTCGAAGGCATCACAGACAGCCACGATCCGCGCGAGGAGCGGGATGTCGCTCCCGCGCAACCGATCAGGGTATCCGGTGCCGTCGAAGCTTTCGTGGTGGTGGCGGACGATGGCGCGCAGCGAGGTCGCCGAGCGCAGCGGCCGGATGATCTCCTCCCCGATACTGGGGTGCTCTCGCATGATCGCCATCTCGCTGCTGCTCAGCGCACGGGCCTTCAGCAAGATCTGGTCGGGCACGCCGATCTTGCCGATATCGTGGATCACACCGCCGCGGTAGAGATCTTCGAGCACCGCCTCTCCGAGTCCGAGGATCTCTCCCAGCCGGCGTGCGCTTCCCGCCACCCTGGCCGTGTGGGCCTGGGTATACCGATCCTTGGCCTCCACCGCGCGGGCAAGAGAGTAGATCACCTGCTCGCTGTCCTCCAGTCGGTCGTAGGTGGCCTTCAGCCGGAGTAGCGAGCGAACGCGCGCCACCAGCTCCACCCGGTCGACCGGCTTGGTCAGGAAGTCGTCGGCGCCGGCCTCGAGTGCCCGTACCCGGTCGTCGACGGCGCTGAGCGCGGTCACCATAACGATCGGTACCAGGCGGGTCGACGGTTCCCGCTTGAGCCGGGCGCAGACCTCGAAGCCATTCAGCCCCGGCATCTGCACGTCGAGGAGAATCAGATCGAGGCCAGCTGCCTCCACGGCTTCCAGGGCGGCCTGGCCGCTGGACGCATGAACGAGGTCACATCCCAGAGGCTCCAGGTAGGCATCTAT
>DATLRQ010000146.1:0-15520 GCA_035534555.1 Candidatus Micrarchaeaceae archaeon | reverse complement strand
CTTCGGTCACCTACCGCCCCCTGCGAGCCGTGACCGATCCGCACCCCGATGCCAACGCCTCGGTCGAGGAACCGGCTTTGACGGCAACTGAGCGAGGCCGGGGGTCGACCGCTGGCAAGGGCATGGCGGCCGATAACTGAGGGCTGCCCGTGTGCACCGATTCGTTTAGAGCCGCCGAGCCCCCAGGGCGATGCCGGGGTCACGGCTGAGCCCAAGATGGCGCATACGTCAAGTCAGCCGATGAGATCCTCGACCACGCTAAACCGAAAACTCCTTCGGCTTCTCTGCACTAGCCCACTCCAAATCACCCGCTCATGAACATCGTCTGATCTGGTTGCCTGATGCCCATTGGTGACGGACGCCATCTACTGAGCCTCGAGCGAGTGGTCGACATCGACAAATACAAAATCAGTCGATGATACGCACGGGGCAGAACGTCGCAACTCCATGAGCTCGGCTGCTTGTCGCGGCAGTTAAAGCCCGTCTTGTCGTGAACATGTGGGCTCGGCAGGGTTGACCGTATGACCGAGCGCGGAGAATGGCGCGGGCGCTGGTGATCCCGCTACCACGACAACTGAAAGGCTGGACATGAGCTGCGTCGAGGGCTCAGATGATCGGGCTTGGACCTGCGTCTTCAGAACCGGCGTGCAGATGTGCGCGATCGCGAATCAACCGATCCATTCATGAAACGCGGCTGAGCCGCTTGCGGTTCCCGTCGCGTAGACGCAGACCGGAGACTCAGCCTGTCGGGGCGTCCCTGAAGTCCTCCACCGCGTGGCGCGTCGAAGCTGCACCGTAAGAGCTATGGGCACACGCCGTTGACCGCTGCGGAGGATATCCCTTGGAATTGCCGCCGGCTCGTGATCGGCACCGCGGCCCTACTGGTGCTGGCATTCTTACCCGGATGCACGCGGGCCGCCCAGCCAATCCTGAAGACTGCGGCGACGGGCGCTCGATCCTAGGCGCGTCATGCGGCGAGTTGGACGGCGTTCCAACCGGGGCTTACCCTGCTCGAGGCCGGCGTGTCCGCGTCAGCGAATCCCGAAGCGGCGGAGCACGGACAACTCGAGCCAGGGTCACTCATCGAGGTGATGCGAGCGAATTTGCTCCCCATTAGTCTCGCCAACGAGCCTATGCTGGAGGCCGAGGGCCGGGCAACAGGCAAAAACATCCCTCTTAGCCCCGGAGCGACGACCTTGCAGGTGCGTCCGCAGGGCTTTGGCCCGGCTCTCTCATTCAACCCGACCCCAGTGTGTGCTGGCGGGTACCGATGCAGACGCCGCCGACCAACCAAATGACGGCTTCACCGCGATCGCTCAGGAAAAGTTGACCGCATGCGCCGTCTCCGCCAAGCCGACCTCCGATCATCCGATCGATCTCTGCCGCTACAAGCGCTCAACTGCTACTCGGGACGCCTCGGCGTGCGACCGCGGGTGGGTCGGAGGTCTAGCTTGACATCCCCCATCCTGCCGCCTACTCTTGCGCTCAACCAACTTTCTGCATGATTGCTTGCAGACACCTCTGGTACCCGAACTGACTGAGGAGATGGACGTAATGGCCGCAGATGCATCTTCGCTGGCCGCGGCAGGCGATCTGAGCGGGCGACACCTAGCCGAGCTCACGTGGCCGGAGGTCAAGTCCGCAGTGGAGTCGAATCTCGGGGTCATTCTCCCCGTGGGTGCGACCGAGCAGCATGGTCCTCATCTCCCGCTCGGCACGGACTATCTGTGCGCGACGGCGGTCGGTCGGGCGGTCGCAAAGGAGACGAGGATGCTGGTGGCGCCGCCGTTGACATACGGCTGCCCGTCGCGCCCACTGTCCGGCGGTGGCCAAGGGTTCGTGGGAACTACCTCGCTCAGGCCACAGACCTTCATGGGGGTCGTGCACGACGTCCTCAAGGAGCTGCTGCGTCACGGCTTCAGGCGCTTCGCAATCGTCAATTGGCACTATGAGAATGGCAACTTTCTGTACGAAGCGGCGTATGAGGCTATCACCGGCTCCAATGCGAGATTGCTCGTGTTTGAGACCTGCCTGAGAGAACTTTCGCAGGAGACGATCGACGTCGTCTTCGACGGCGGATACCTTGGTCGAGCGATCGAACATGCGGCAACCTACGAGACGTCGGTGATGATGCATCTGCATCCTGAGCTCGTGCACTTTGACCGCCTGGCCGACGACGCGGCAGAGCGGCGTCCCTGGTACGACATCATCCCGGCTCCCCCAGAGATTGTGCCCAGAAGCGGCGTCCTTTGGAAGGTAATGGGTGCCACCCCGGAGAAAGGCGCTCGTCTGTGGGGTGAAGTGATACCGCCGGTGAGGGAAGCAATTCTGACCGAGCTGGGTTGATCGCTCAACCCCTGGATCGCGGCAACAAGCAACCATTCGGTTCATGAACGTAGCTGAGGAGGAGCAAGCTCATGGCAGGTCCTAGCCTGGGAACCCCGAGCCCGGAGACCGGCCCCGCGATTGTTGCGGTGACGTCCCAATCGTCGAGCGACGCAGCCGAAGCTGCTGTTGTCGAGACCTTTGGTTACAAACAAGAATTCGCGCGAGTTGTGGGCGGATTCGCATCCTTCGCGCTCTCATTCTCAAACGCCTCGGTTACGACGGGAACGTTTCTGGCGATAGCTGGCATCTTCGCCATAGCAGGTGGCGCAGGCGTTTGGGTCTTCCTCGTGAACGCGGTCTTGATGCTCTTCGTCGGCCTCGTGTACGCCACCTTGTCCGCTCGGATTCCTCTCGCGGGACTGGAGTACCAATGGGGCACCCGCTTGACGAACGCGTGGGTTGGGTCGTTACTTGGGTGGCTGGCGTTTGGTGTCGTCACAGTCAGCACTGTAGCTGTGGACTACGTGCTGGCCGCAACGGTCTTGCCGGCGCTGTTCGCCTATGAAAGCTCAAGCGCGCTCACTGTCATTGTGACCGCCATCGTCCTCGTCCTCCAAGCCGCCCTTCTAGCGTTGTCCACTCGCCTGACAACGGCGCTCAACAGCTGGGTCGTTGTGAGTGAGGTCGTCCTGGTAGTCGGACTGGTAGTACTGCTGGTGGTCGTCGGCGCCATTCGCGGAATGTGGGTGCCACACAACCTGGTCAGCGAGGGTGCAGCAGCAGGGCCTAGCTACTTCTCACTCGGTGGCCTTTCGACGGTTGGCGCATTCTGGCTGCTTATATCGATATCCTTCTTCTCAATCTCCGACGGATTTCAAGGCTGTGCGAATGTCGCCGAGGAGACAAAGGACGCGCAAAGGGTGGTGCCCCGCGCGATGATGCAGACGCTCATCTACACGGCGGGCATCCAGATGCTGCTGATGATCGCCTTGATTCTTGTGAGCCATAATACGGTCGCGCTCTCAACCTCGCCCACTGCCATGGCAGACATCGTGACGGCGGTCCTCGGAGTTGTTGTGACCAAGCTGTTTCTTGTGGTTGCGGTGTTCAATGTCTTTGCGTGCGGCCTCGTCGTCTTTCTGCAGATGACCAGATACACCTGGGCGATGGCGCGCGACAATCGGTTCCCAGCGGCCCGCTACTTTCGCGACGTCCATCCACGGTTCGACACTCCGTTGCGGGTAACTTTGCTGTGCTTCGTTCTGCTGATTGTCGTACTGCTCTTCTTTGGCTTCAACGGATCCGCATTCAACAACCTCATTGCTGCCGGCGGGCTGTGCGCCATCGTTGTGTATCTGTTCGTCATGGTCATCTACGCCTTTGCCGGGCGGCGCATCCCGCTCCCCGCAGGTCGCTTCGGATTGGGACGTTGGGAATGGCCGGTAGTTACGATTGCCATCCTCTGGCTACTCTTCGCTCTCGCCATCTTCCGCGCGGGCTTCACCAGTGCGTGGGAGTATTTCGGTGGGATGGTGGTGCTCGGGATCGTATACGTCGTGTATGCAGTCGGTATTCGCAAGAGCAGCGCGGAGCCCGGGGTGGTCGAGGCAGTCTCGCCGACAGCGAGCCGCTGACGTGACTCCGGCTGTTCGCCGTTCGACACCGCGCTCCGTGGCGTTATCCGTCGAGATGCATTGAACAGATGCGAGGCAGTAAATGAGCAGTGAACCGGTAACCGAGACGGCACCATTTGTGGGCGAGTGGGATCGCTTCGGAGTCAGAGACCTGAACGCGCCATGGTACGCTGGGTCGCCGTCATTCGCGCGTGCACCTTTGGTGCTTCCGACCGAGGTACCCGAGGGCGATGTCGCCGTCGTTGGACTGCCAATTGATGAGTACGCCACCTCGTCCCAACGCAGTGGCATGCGTTGGGGACCAAGGCGAATACGCGAAGCGTCACTGCGAAATGTCCGGTACTACGCTAGCTCACCGGATGTGGGTCTCCTGGATATCAGAAGCGGCCGGATAACCACTTGGCCAGAGGATCGGATGCCGATTGTCGACGCCGGCGATGCACCCGTCGTGCATCACAACGTGGAAGGGCAGATGAAGGCTGCTTCTGACTACATCCGCCTAGCGTCGTTGACTAGTGGTGTTACCCTCACTCTGGGTGGCGACCATATGGTTGCGTACCCAGCCGCGGACGGGGTCATTCGCGCTTGGCGTGAGCGCAAGCCAGATCTGAAAGTTGGATTCCTCCACATTGATTCGCATACGGACTTCGTTGACGACCGGATCGGGCAAGGCAGGTACAACCACGGCACCTGCGCCCGCCGTATCAGTGAGATCCCCGAAGTAAAGCGTGTGGCGTGGTTCGGGCTCAACAGCACCAGCGAGCCGAATCAATACGCCGTCATGAAAGAACGCGGCTTTCAGGCATTTACCTCCTTCTACACCCACCGCGTCGGGCCCGTGGAGTCTGTCAGAAGGGCTCTCGACTACGTTACCGACGGCGTGGATATTCTCTACATCAGCATTGATATCGACGTTGTCAACAACGGAGATGCCCCGGCCACGGGCTCATCCGTGTATGAAGGCCTGACTGGGAATGAGTATCTCGCCTCTATCCGCGAGCTGGCTCTAGCTCCGCAAATCGCCGGGGTCGACATGTGTGAAGTCGATCCGGACATTGACGGGAGCTGGCGTACTGAACTGCTCGCGGCGACCTCACTGATGTCCCTGCTCGGCCGAAAGCTGTACCGCGAGGTTGAGGTGATCCCGCAGGACGATCTGCGAGCGGTTTTTGTCGTCTAACAGAAGGCCATGACGAATTTGCGGCGGTGCGAACACCGGTGAAGGCGGCAGTGATGAACGCCTTCGGCCAGCCGCTCCGGCTACAGGAAGTGCCGCGCCCTACACGTCGGCGCGCCGACGATGTCGTTGTTCGGGTTGCAGGCGCCGGCGTATGCCACACGGATGTCCATATGTGGAAGGGCGAGTGGCGTGACGCATTTGGTCGGCCCGTCGCGCTGCCCCATATTCTCGGTCACGAGAATGTGGGGTGGATCGAGGAGGCTGGGGAGGGCGCCCAGGCGATCGGAGTCGAGGTGGGTGAAAAGGTGATCCTTTACCCCATGAGGGCGTGCGGGTGGTGTAGAGCGTGCCGGGAAGGCAACGAGATGCTCTGTGCCCACGGTCGCGAACCGGGCATCCATTCCCTGGACGGTGGGTACGCCGAGTTGTTCGTCACGGCCGCCCGGTGTGCTATTCCGATCCCGTGGGTGGAGGAGATGCCATCGGTGGCGCCGTTCGCGGACGCCGGGCTGACCGCCTACCACGCAGTGAAAGCCGTAGTGAACAGGCTGTCTCCGGCTACCGCCGTGGGTGTCGTGGGTATCGGCGGCCTCGGCGAATTCGCGGTTCAGCTGCTCAAGTTACTGACCCAGGCGCTAGTGATCGCGATCGACGTGGATGAGGAGCGGTTGACCAAAGCTCGCGCATTGGGCGCAGATCTGTCTGTCTTGTCCGTTGACAGCCGGTTCGCCGGGGCGCTGCGCGAGGTCACAGGTAGCGCAAGCCTGAATGTCATGATGGACTTCGTGGGTGCTGCCGACACGATCCAGGAGTCGATGTCCGCTCTCGACCGCGGTGGGATGTGCTGTGTGGTTGGCTACGGCGGCCTGGCCGCGATCTCGAGCCGCCAATTGGTGCAGGGTCAGTTACTGATCCAGGGGAGTCTCGCCGGAAGCTACCAGGACCTCAGGGATCTCATCGAGCTGCAGCGCCTCGGCAAGATTCAATCCTCCTACAAAACGTATCCCCTCGAGAGCGCCGGCGATGTTCTCCAAATGCTTGACGCCGGTGATCTCGCAGAACGTGCGGTGCTGGTGCCGTCGTGAGTACACACGTCTCTCGAGTAGATGTGGCGGACACCAGATCTCATCGATATCCCGACGATCTGCCGAACTCTGCGGCGCTATACGAGGAAGCACTGGCGGTCATGCCCGGCGGCAATACGCGGACGACCGTGTTTCGCCGCCCCTATCCGGTGTATGCGCGGAGTGGGTCAGGGAGCCGCGTCACCGACGTTGATGGCGTCGTACGCGTGGACTTCCTCAACAATTACACGGCATTGATCCACGGGCACGCCCATCCAGTGATCCTCGAGAAGGTTATGGCAGCGCTCTACGAGGGTAGTTCGTTCGGCCTCCCCACTGAATCAGAGATACGACTTGCGGAGATCATGTGTAATCGGGTTCCTTCGTGCCACACGATCCGATTCACGAATTCCGGCTCGGAGGCAGTGATGATGGCCGTCAAGGCGGCTCGCGCCTACACCGGGCGGTCCAAGATTGCCAAATGCGAGGGCGTCTACCACGGCAGTTACGACTTTGTGGAAGTGAGCCTGGATCCCTCAGAAGCGGAATGGGGTGACGCTTCACGCCCGAACTCGGTGCCGTACTCAGCGGGTACCCCGCCGGGAGTGCTTGCCGACGTTGTGGTGCTGCCCTTCAATGATCCAGAGAACGCCTCAGCAATCCTGACCGGGCACGACGGTGAACTTGCGGCGGTCGTGATCGATCCGCTGCCCAACCGTGTCGGGCTAATCCCGGCATCACGGGAGTTCATAGGCGTGTTGCGTGCCTACTGCAGCAGGACCGGCACGGTCCTTATCTCTGACGAGGTAATTTCGTTTCGCATTGGGTTTCACGGAGCCCAACGGGTCTTTGATTTCGAAGCGGATCTGACAACATTTGGCAAGGTAATCGGCGGCGGATTCGCCGTTGGTGCTGTAGGGGGCCGCCGAGACGTCATGTCCGTTTTCGATCCGACCGGCGGGAGGCCTCGTGCTCCCCATGGTGGAACGTTCAACGCAAACCCGATATCGATGAGTGCCGGTATTGCCTCGATGGAGCTGCTGACGCCCGCTGCGATCGACGAGCTGAATCGCATGGGCGACTCGGCTCGTGGCCGCATAAGGGCTCGTCTCGATGCCGCTGGCGTCCCTTGGCAGGTCTCCGGACTTGGTTCCCTGTTCCGGATCGTGCCGACTCCCCTCCCATTAACGGGATACAGGTCCAGTCGTGAATTTGGTCCGGCAGCCGGTTATCTGACGGCATTCACCGCTGAACTACTCAACAATGGCGTGCTCCTCGATCCCGGCGGGCTGGGTTGCGTCTCCACAGTCATGACTGACGACGATCTAGACCTTCTCGAGAGCGCCGTGTCATCTGCCATCCAACAAGCACATGTGCCCGGTATCTGACGGGGTCCGTCGCGAGGTTCGGCAGGGCGGATGTCGCTCCTGATGAAGCGCCGCTGATGCCCCGGACAGCAACTCGTAAGCCACCGGATCCACCGGGCCCGGGTGCGGCGTCGTCTTCGTCGAGAAGTAGGAAGCCCAAGTCGGAACCGTTTGATCCGCCTGCTGCGCGCCCGCCTACTACGTTTCGGGAGCTTGCAGACAGGCTTCAATTGACACTCGCGTCTCTTTCCCCGGGGCATCGCTCGGTGGCGAACGAGATCCTGACCGACCCGGAGGGGTGTGCCTTCATGTCGATATCCGATCTCGCAACCGTCGCGGGGGTGGATCAGTCCACGGTAACGAGATTCGCATCCAAGATCGGTCTTCCCGGTTACCCGGCATTGGCAAGGCTCTGCAGGGAACATCTGAGAGAGCAGGCACAGACGGTGAGCCGGTTGGACAGGCTCCAAGAGCTCGCGAGCGCCGATCCGACGCCGCCGCCGCCCGATACCGCGGGATCGTTCATGCCGCTCGAGTCCATCGCGGGCACTGATAGGGCGAATATTGTGCGAACGTTCGCTCGAATCAGCAAGGCTGACTGGGCCTCCGCAGTCGACGCATGCGCGACTGGGCGGTCCGTCTACGTCATCGGTCTACGGAAGTGCTACGCCATTGCCTACCTGCTCCGATACCTCCTCGGACTGATTCGCGAGGACGTGCACCAGGTCAGCCCGGAGGCGGGGCTCTTTCCGGACTCGTTGCGCCGAATCTCGTCCGAAGACACCTGCGTCGCGGTGTCAATCCATCGATACACACGTTTAACTGTGCAGGGACTGCGATTTGCGAAGCAGCGGGGCGCCACAACGATCGCATTGACGGACAATCGCGCCTCGCCGCTGGCGTCATACGCCGATATCGTCTTCTATGTCGACAGCTCGAGTGTATCCGTCCTGCGTTCGCTGACCGCATTCACGAGCTTGGCGCAGGCGCTCGTGGCGGCGGTTGCATTGCGCCGCGGGACACAAGCTCGGTCTGCGTTGCTCCTTGAGGAAGACGTGTTGAGCCAGTTCGACGTTTTCGCCGCTGAACCCAATGACGCGCAACTCCAATAGGGTCAGCCGTGAGTGAAACGAGGCGTCGTATAGAGCTCACAGCACTCCAAGACGACCCGCGGGGTGTCAATCCCACATTTGACGAAATACGTCGAACACGTGGTGACGTCAGCAACCTCTTTCGCCTGATTGCCGTCTGTCCTCCCGCCCTCGAGCCCTTCTTCGCTCTTTCGAAGTTCGTTCGCGATGACTCGGAGCTTCCCGCGCGTTTGAGGGAAATCGCAATCTTGGTAACGGCGACAACGTTCGACGTGAGATACGAGATCGCGGCGCACACTGTCGCAGGCAGGCAGGCGGGCTTAACGGACGATGAGATCCAAGCGCTTAAGGCAGCCAATTGGACAGACTTCAGTGTCATCGAGCAGGCTGTGATCAGGTACGCGTCTGAAGTCGCACTTCGACGAGATGCTGCAGACGAAACGATTGCCGCGCTCCTGACACAATTTTCCGAGAGACAGGTGGTGGAACTCGCGGTCATTGTTGCCTGGTATCACCTCGTCGCTGCAATCGTGCAGCCCTTACGCCTCGAGCTCGACCCTGAACTCGATACCGAATCTACCCGGAACAGAGGTGCACACGCACGTGGCTGAGTTGACAGAGTGGGAGCGTTCTTTTCGCGGTCATGTCGTGGCCATTACTGGAGCGAGCGGTGGTATCGGGCGTGCCGTCTCCGCGCTGTTCGCGCGGGCCGGCGCTCTAGTGGTTGCCGGTGACCGCGACGGCGAAGGCTTGGCGAGGCTCGAGAGTGAGATCACCGCCGAAGCCAAGTCGTGCGCTGTTCGCGAGATCCGTGTGGACAGCGAAGAGTCTGTGAATGAGTTCGCAGATTGGGTGATGCGCACACACGAGCGAGTCGACCATCTCGTCAATGCGGCTGGAGTTGCAGTCCGCGGTCCCTCTCACCTCTTTCGAAGCGCGGAATGGGACCGTGTCATAGCGATCAACCTGACAGGCACATTCCTCATGTGCCGTGCGCTCGCGCCCGCAATGATGGGCGATGGCAGAGAAAGCACGATCGTCAACATTGCCTCAGAACTGGCACTCTCTGCCGAGCCTGCGAAGGCAGCGTATATCGCGAGCAAGGCAGGCGTGCTGGGATTGACACGAGTGCTCGGGCTCGAATGGGCTGAGCGCGGGATCCGCGTGAACGCGGTGGCGCCAGGGGCCACTCGGACTCCGATGATTGCGCATATCGAACATGACGCGCCCGTTCGCGAAGCGTATCTGCGGCGAGTTCCGACGGGTCGCTTCGGTGAGCCGACCGACATCGCAGACGGCATCGCCTTTCTGTCATCAGGCCTCTCGAGGCATGTGGTGGGCCAGGTCCTGGTCATCGATGGTGGCTACACGGTCAGCTAACGCCGCTACTAACACGAATCAAAACTCGGTTTCGGCCGAGAGACAACCATCTAGAGGAGGCCGTTGTGGATAGCGCGGAATATGCGTTCTTACGGCGCCAGTGGTTTCCGATCGCCAGATCTGAGGATCTGACCCCAGCGAACCCTCGCCGAGCACGAATACTGGACGTGGATCTGGTCGTTTTCCGGAGCAACGGAGGGGTGATCGTTGCAGGTGCTTACTGCCCTCACCGTGGCATGAACCTTGGCTTAGGTTGTGTTGTCAACGGAGAGCTGGAGTGCGGATACCATGGGTGGCGATTCGGAAGCGACGGACGGTGCGTGGCGATACCTTCTCTCCCAGCTGCCTCATCACCAGGATCGAGTCGCCTGACCCTGCATCCTGTGGTGGAGCGCTATGGGCACATCTGGTCGTCAGTAGACGAGCCCGAGGTCGCACCTCCTGTCATCCCAGAGTTGGAGGAGGCTGATGAATGGCGGATCAAGTGTGGCCAGCCGCACGATCTTCCCTGTGGCATACGGCAGCTAACCGAGAACTTTCGAGATGTCGCACATTTTCCGTTTGTCCACTGGCCGACCATGGGCCCGAATGTCATGCGGGTGATCCCCAGTTACAGCGTGCGTCGCGACGGGCGAGACCTGATATGGGCCGTTCCGGTGGAGCTTGGCGGGACCGCCTTTGATGCCAATGAAGCAGTCGCCGGGCGGCAGGACTTCACGTATCACCTAACCTTGCCTGCATTCTCACGCATTCGCACAAGCTTCCCCGACGGCGGCCGGCGCTACACGATTCAAGCGGCGACGCCGCTCGACGGCGAGGGTACATTGGCGCGCCAGTTCTGGCTCGTGGCGATCGACCGAACGGTGGCTGACAAGCACGGAGTCTCGCTTGACGAGATGTGGGACTACGAGCGACGAATCTTCGAAGAGGACTGGCCCATCGTCTCGAACCAGTTCCCTCCCGAGCCTCCACTGGATCTGAAGCGTCAGGCCCACACGCGCGCCGACGCGTTTAGCATCAAATATCGCCGCACTTATCAAGAGTTGATGATGGCTTCCTCCCAGGTGGCCCCAACTCCACGGACGGACGAGAGATTCGAGATCGACGGAGTCGAGCCCCTGGTGGAGGAGGACGTCGATGCGACAACCGCGGATCGTTGACCTTCGCGTTCACCTTGTCTCCGCCGTCATCCCGCAACCTGAGCAAGTGATGTCCGGCGCCGGTCACAAACTCTCGCGCCAGGCGGCTCTCATCGAAGTCATTCTGGACAATGGATTGACCGGCATTGGGCCATGCTCCTTTGGTTCGGTGTCGTTCGAGCTGACCTTCGTAAGAACGCTTGTCGACAATGTATTCAAGCCGGCGGTGCTGGGCCGAGATCCGTTCGCCACGGAGGCAATCTGGATGGAGCTCTACTATGGGCTGGTTATCCGGACGTATGGGAGTCGCGGAGTAGGAGTCGCGATACTTTCGGCCATCGACATAGCACTGTGGGACGTCAAAGGCAAGGCGCTCGACGTTCCGGTCTATGCCCTTTTGGGCGGCCCCGTACGGGGCGCCGTGCCGGCATATGCGTCATCGGTCTACTGGTCGACCATTGACGAATCGGTGGCGAGCGCGCGTACCTTCGTCGACCGTGGTTACGGAGCGTTGAAGGTGAAGGTCGGCGGTGGCTTCCGCGAGGACATTGAACGCATTGAAGCGATCGTCGCTGCGGTCGGCCCGGATGTTCAGGTGATGGTGGATGCGAACCTTGCCTACTCGCGCGACACTGCGCTCCGAGTTGGGCGAGAACTTGATCGACTCCATGTTCTATTCTTCGAGGAACCCATCAGTCTCGACGATGTGGAAGGTCATGGGCTCCTCGCGGCGCAACTCGACACCATGATAGCGACCGGTGAAAACCTATATACACGCTGGGGGTTTCTCCCGTATATCGACGCAGGGGTCGACGTCGTTCAACCAGACAGTAGTCGCGCTGGTGGCATTTCCGAAGCCCGCCGTGTGGCGGAGCTTGCTGCTGCGCGGAACCGGCTCGTCGCGCCCCATACCTTTTCGGATGCCTTCTCGTTGGTGGCAAATCTACACCTGGCTTTGGCTGTTGACGCCGTGTTCATCCTCGAGGTGGACGAGACGTATAACCCGCTGATGCGGGAACTCGTACACAATCCAACGCACGTCGTTGACGGGGAGATCGCACCCCCAACCGCCGCGGGATTAGGACTGGAGTTGGACCGCGATTGGGTCAGCGCGCATCAGTACACGGGAGGACAAGGTATCGGTCCCGGAGTAAGACCCGGAACTCGCTCTCAAGCGTCGGGCGGCCGGGAATGATCACCCGGCCGAGGAGAAGCCCATGACAGCGGCCATCGAGCGGCGGAGTACACGCGAATTGAGTGGGCAGGTTGCGGTGGTCACCGGCAGCGCCCAGGGGATTGGATTGCAGATCGCCACCACACTCGCCGCCGAGGGCGCCACGGTTATACTCGGAGATGTCCAGACCGAGAAGGTCAAGAGAGCCGCCGCGTCAATCACGGAGGGAGGAGGCGAGGCGTGGGGTGGGTTCCTCGACATCTCGCGACCGAGGCAAATCAATAGCTTCGTTGCGAGCACCATCGCTCGTTTCGGCCACATCGACGTGCTCGTCAACAACGCGGGTATCGATGCGCCGGCGGGGCGGGCTTGGACCGAACCAGACGAGCACTGGCGGCACATCATCGATGTCGATCTCTCAGGGTCTTGGTGGTGCACCAAGGCAGTGCTGGATCACATGATCACCGCTGGCCGAGGCCGGATAGTTTTCATTAGCTCCGTGGCTGCCCGACGCGGATCGGCCGAGATCTCGGTTGCCTATAACGCCGCCAAAGCCGGCCTGCTGGGTCTGACCATTGCGCTCGCCACGCAAGTCGAGCAGCTCGGCGTGCTAGTGAACGCAATTGCAGCTGGACCAACTGGAACAAGCGGGCAGCCCACCCTTGAAGAACTCGGGGACACCCGGCACCTCTTTCCTCTCGGCATGGGTGGCACCGATCCCGTCGCACAGGCGTGCCTGTATCTCGTGAGTCGGAGCGGAGACTGGGTGAGCGGCTCGGTGATGAATGTCAGTGGGGGCGCCTGGAAAGGCTGACCGGCTTTGAGTGTCTGCTCTCGATTGCCACGAGCTTTGGTCGACGCACACTTCGGAGGCGTGTGTCTCACGTGACGGGTGGAGGCGGGTATGGATACCGAATGGCGGCGGTCATTGTTTGCGCCTTCAACCTTCGCCTTGCGACGTCCGCCGTGGCACCCCTCTTGCCCATCATTCGCGAGGACACCGGCATCTCAGCGAGTGCTGGCGGACTCCTCCTCACGCTCCCATTTCTGTGCTTCGGCATAGTTGCACCAGTAGTCACGCGAGTGGCGCGGAGGCTGGGAACCGAGCGCACGCTGGTTGTCGCGCTGGCAATCCTCGTCGCGTCGATCGTGCTCCGTTCAGCCCCCGGAGGCCTGGGGCCACTCTTCTGCGGGACGCTGCTGATGGGCGCAGCCATCACCTTCGGTAATATTTTGCTGCCTGGCATCATCAAGCGTGACTTCCCCAAGCGCGCGGGAGTGATGATGGGTATCTACACTACCGCCATCACGGCTGGCGCGGGACTTGCGGCTGCCGTCACGGTGCCGCTCATGCTCGCCGCGGGGTGGGGCTGGCAGCAGGCGCTTGCATTCTGGGCAGCAAGCGCAGCGGTCGCCTTTGTCTTGTGGGTGCCGTTGGGCGGCAACCCGCATTCGAGTGGCCAGTCGTACACACAACATGTCGGACCGAGCGCCCGGCTCTTGTACCGAGACAGCGTCGCATGGCAGGTGACACTGTTCTTCGGCCTGCAATCGCTGGTGTACACCGCGGCCGTATCGTGGATACCGTCGGTCCTGACGGCGCACGGCATCTCGGTCTCAAACGCCGGCTTCCTTCTCGCAATCGTGAGCGTCACAGGAATGGTCACGACCTTCACTGTCCCAGTGGCGGCGATGCAGCGCCGGTCTCAGGGTACCTTGGTAATTGCGGCGGTAGCCCTGCTGGCAATCAGCCTTACCGGCTTGCTTGTCGCACCTGCGGCTGGGGCCTTCTTGTGGATGTTGCTTTTTGGCTTGGGCCAAGGCGCAACCTATGGATTGGGGTTCAGCCTGATCCTGCTACGTTCCATTGATTCCGGTCACGCCGTTGCGCTGTCCGGGATGACGCAGACATTTGGCTATTTGCTCAGCGCAGTCGGCCCGATCGGACTCGGTGTCCTGCACGACGCTACGGGCGGCTGGTCATGGCCCTTGATCGTCCTGCTTGTGCTCCTCGCGCCTCTCGCCATTGCTGGTTTCGGCGGAGCTCGCAGGGGCTATGTGCTAGGAATGCTGCCCACTGATCCGGCGCCCATTTCAACTCACACCGAGCTTGTCCCCGACATCCTCGCCGAGGATCCTCGTGTGTCGGGTACCTGATTGCCGACACGTAATCCAGCTTGACTTATCAGCCAGTGGGTACTGTCGCCTCGTCCACTGTCGATGCTCGTCGAGCTCACTGACGAGAGCCTGGTTCCAGGTGCCTCTCAGCGAAGCTAGTGTCGCGTTCCTAAAATAGCTTGCATATTGTTCGGGGTGGCAGGATGATGCCTGCATGGCGAATCATCCTGCCCCACCGCTCGACATCACCGAGGACGATCGCAGCACCCTGACGACCTGGTCGCGAAGCCGCGCACTGCCGCAGCGATTGGTGCTGCGCGCACGCATCGTGCTGTTGGCTGCCGAGGGCATGCCCAACCGACAGATCGCTGCCAAGACCGCGACCTCGCAGCCCACCGTCCAGTTATGGCGATCGCGCTATGCGAACGGCGGCATTGCGGCCCTGGAACTCGACCAGCCGGGGCGGGGCCGGCCGAAAGTCCACAGCGAGGCGGTCGCCACCAAAATCATCAGCGTCACCCTGGGCAAGCCGCCACGCGGCATGACCCATTGGAGCACGCGCCTGGTGGCGGAGCAGGTCGGCGTCGGCTCGACCACGGTGCATCGCGTGTGGCGTGAACATGGCCTCCAACCGCACCGCACGCGCGGCTTCAAATACAGCACCGACCCCGACCTTGAAGCCAAGGTCACCGACGTCATCGGCCTCTACCTGCATCCGCCCGAAAAGGCGCTGGTGCTGTGTGTTGACGAGAAGAGCCAGATCCAGGCACTCGACCGGACCCAACCCTTGCTACCCATGCGTCCCGGGCAGCCGGAGCGACGCACCCATGACTACGTTCGGCACGGCACGGCCACGCTGTTCGCAGCCTTCGACATTGCCAGTGGGAGCGTGACCGGGCGCACCTACGCACGCCATCGCCATCAGGAGTTTCTCAAGTTTCTGCAGGTGATCGACACGCGCTACCCAGGTGTCGACATCCATCTGGTCCTCGACAACTACCGCACCCACAAACACCCGGTCGTCAAGGAATGGCTCGCCGAGCAC
>DATLRQ010000145.1:0-14687 GCA_035534555.1 Candidatus Micrarchaeaceae archaeon | reverse complement strand
GTCCCTTCGGGTTTCGCTTCGATCACCCCGGCGGGCTGGCCATTCAGGAAGAGGAGGTAGTCCATACGGCCGTGCCCCTTCTCCAAAGCGAACTCGCGGATGGCCACCCCCGAGCCGGCGGCGAGGTTTAAGACGTCCTGGCTCTGAACCAGCCAGCCCGCAGCCTTTAGCTGCTTGTCGATCTCGATCCTGGCCCGAGCCTCCCGAGCCAGGTAGTCATGCTCTTCAGGGCTCACTGTGGGCAAGGGTATAGACACCCGGGCGCGCCGCAACACCCAGATCGCCGACTAGCTGCGATTTCGCCAGACCACGTCCCAGTGCTCGCACCTCCTACGCAGGTGTTCTGGACAGGAGCCCATCCAATGGCGCGGAGCAGTCGCCGCCGAGTGGAATCAACACGGCACTCAGTGTGGCCGACCGGGCTCGTCCGGCTTCTCCGCAGCGCTCGTCTCTGGAAGCGAACGCCACCTCGTATTCGAACCGGCGTCGTGGCGGCCTCAAGCCCCGGTGGTGGGAGCGCCAGCCAGTAGGAGGGTCGGGTTGGTGAAGCCACGCCTTCGCGTGATCACCAGCGGGGGCCGGAGTCCGGCCCCCTCCCGGCGCTGCCGGCCGCGGTTGGCGGTGATCCGCCGAGGACACCGGACGCTCACAGCTGGAGTCAGCTTGAGTTCAGCGTGCGGTCAGCGTGCGGTCAGCGTGCGGTCAGCGTGCGGTCAGCGTGCGCACAACGTGCGTCGTACTCCGGTTTGAATTCAAACCGCCTTAGCTGATTGTGTCCAGCGGGTTGTCGGGGGGATGTTAGGGGGTTCTCAGCGTGCGGTCAGCGTGCGCCCCATTTGTAGGCTCCCTCGCAAATGCCTCGACTTGGACCCGTTTCCGGACGGCGCCTGCGTAGCGACGGTCCGGCGCTGTCGCGCAGAGCGCCGGGCCGACGCGGGTCGAGGCACCCACTCAGTCCCTGGATTTGGAGGGTTGCCGTGAACGATGAACGTCTTCGTCCCGTGATTGGTCGTGGCGGACTTGTCGTGGTCCTGAAGCGCGATCAGGTGCTCATCGCCTGTGCGGCGCGAGGCTTGAGCTTAGAGGAGCTGCGGCTGGCGGCCGGCATCTCGCGCCCTACGCTGCAGGCGGCCCTCCGGGGCAAGCGAGTGCGCCCCCGGACCGCCCTCAAACTTGCTCGGGCACTAAGTCGTCACCCGGTGCTCGAGGAGCTAGGCCAACTCCTGGAAGCGTCCTGATGGACGACCGCGCAGAAGCGGCACGTGACCTCGTTCTTGCCATCTTCCGGTTGGCCGTCAGCGACTACCTCGGGCTCAGCTACGGCCATGACGGCCCGGACCGCCTCAGGCACTGCGGACCACCGAGCAGAGCCGTGGAAGCCGGTCTCTTCCTGACCAGCTCCTGGGCGGCCCACCTGGCGGAGCTGGCCGGGTTCTGTTCGGAGCTTGTGTGGAGAGAGGCGAGGGCGGAGTTGAAGGCGATGACCGTCACCTCCACGGATCGGCTCGAGCTGGAGCAGGCAGCGTGAGCGCCGGCGGGTTGCCTGCTTTTTCAACCGCCAGGACATCGATATCGTCGATAACAGCGTCGGCTCGCGAGGTTGTCCAGTCTCAGAAGGGGGGTAGCGAACCGTGATCGGTTTGGAGGCGGGGACGATCGCCCTGCTCGGCTACCTGGTGATGCGCGTGTCGTCTGCAAGGATTCGGGCCGTCCTTTGGCCGCCGAAGCGGGCGGTCCTCCGCATCATCCCGCCGGCGGAAGTGAACTACAGCCCCGAGGCGTGGGCCGGGTTTTTTCGCAACCTCCTTGCGATCACGCCGCCGGCGTGGAAACGGCTAATCGTCGGCATCCCTTGGGTCACCCTCGAGTACCGCAACGCGGAAGGCGGGCTCAACGCGTTCTGCACCTGTCCGTCCGAGGCGATCCATCTTGTAACCGCAGCGGCCGCGGCCGCGCTGCCAGGTGTGGATGTGCAGCCTGAGCCTGGGAATGAGCTCGTTCTGCCGAGCCCACCCATGGCGCGAGCACGCCTCCGATTGTGGCGAGAGCCTTTGCATCCCCTTGGCAGGCCGCGGCTCGACGCGATGGCGTCCGTGATCGCAGCGATGACGGCAGCGCCTGAGACCATTGTTCAGATTGCCATCGCTCCCGATCCCGGCTGGGAATCGTGGGCGCAGCGGCGATTGGATCGTCTCTCTGGCTACCCGACGCGCAACTTCCTGTTGGATGTCGCCCTGAGCGCGATCACTGAACTCCTCAGCATCTTCCTGCCGTTTCTATTTGTGCAGCGGTCGTCCGACCGATACGGAAGGCACGAGCCCCCATCACATAAGGGCGCGATTCCGCCAGCCGACAAGGCATGGGCCCCCACATTCCTAACTGACATCAGGCTCTGCACCGCGGCATCCAATCGCGCGCTCGCAAAGCAGGCGCTCCACGCAATGATCGGCGGCTTCCGTGGGTTTGACGGCGCGAACAGCCTGCGGCCAAGGCGCGTCCTCTGGGCCAAACGATTCGATCGAGCTCTCGCTCACCGCGTGGCGCCGGGCCACACTGCAATGCGACTGTCGCCGCATGAGCTGGCTCTGATTTTCCACCTGCCAGTCAGCGGCGCACAGATGGAATCAACGCCGGTGCGGCTCGCACCGCGCGTGCTACCCAAGCACGAGGGTGCGGTGCTCTGCCGTGCCGATGGACCCCAGCGGACATCGGTGAAGATCGCGCAGGCCGATCGGCGTCAGCACCTGGCGATCAGTGGGCCAACCGGCTCGGGCAAGAGCGCACTGCTCATGTGGCTGGCGCTGCAAGACGTCGGCGCCAAAGTTGGGATGGGAACGATTGATCCCAAGGGCGACCTCATCCGCGACCTGTGTGAACGCATCCCTGAAGAGGAATTGGATCGGGTCGTCCTGATCGATCCCTCGCACCGAGAAATGCCTGTCGGCCTCAATGTCCTCGAGTGTCCAGACCCGGCCTTGCGCGAAATCGTGTGCGACGCGCTAGTGACGATCTTCCGCAAGACCTACCAGCAATTTTGGGGACCGCGCACGGAGGACGTTCTCCGCGCGTCCCTACTTACCGTGATGCGCTATCCCGAGCTCACGATCTGTGAGGTTCCGCTTCTCTTGCTCAACGATGACTTTCGAGCGGCGCTGACTAAGGACCTTGACGACCCCGTCGGACTTCGGCCTTTCTGGGACGAGTACGCGCAGCTCAGCCAGAGCCAGCGCTTGCAGATGGTTGGGCCGCTGCTGAATAAGCTGCGCGCCTTTCTACTTCGGCCGACGGTCCGCAATATCCTGGGACAGAGCCGATCGACCATCGATCTTGCACACGTCATGGATGGACGCGGCGTCCTGCTCGTTTCGCTCGCGAAGGGTCTGCTCGGCGAGGACATCAGTCGGCTGCTCGGCGCGTTCATCGTTGCCCGAATTTGGCAGACGGCGCTGGGTCGGATCGCGCTGGCTCCAGATGAACGCCCTGACTTCAATCTCTATCTCGACGAGTTTCAGACCTATCTCTATCTGCCGCAATCGCTAGACGATGTGCTCGCCGAAGCGCGTTCGTATCGACTGAACCTGACGATTGCCAACCAGCACTATGGCCAGCTGCGCGACTCGACTCGTGAATCGATCGACGCGAATGCGCGGACGCGGATTACCTTCCAGTGCGGTCCGGAAGACGGCCGCTACCTCGCTCGCGAGTTCGCCCCACTGACCGAGCAGCAGCTGCAAAACCTCGGGCGCTTCCAGGTCGCAGTTCGACTCTGCGTTGGCGGACACACGGAGCCTGTTTTCACCGGTGTCACCCTGGAGCCACCGCCGAGTCGGGGTGCGCTGAATGCGGAGCGCCTGGTCCGGCGGAGCCTAGGGCGCTACGGGCGGCCGCGGGTGGAGGTCGAAGCGGAAATGGTTGCACGGCTCCGACGGTTCGGGGTTCGCGGCGATTTCACTGAGCTGGCTTCCTGATGGTGATCAATCAAACTTCGCGCCGGCCTTCGCGAGTTGAATCCAGGAGGGCTTCGCGAGGTGCTTCGCGTCTCGACGCGAAGGGTGCTCTGAATTCAGATCAGCCGGATTGGTCTCCGGGACGGTCCTCTCTCAATCACCTGTCCCAATCCCCAAATCCTTACCTGGAACTTCGACTCGCTACAGCTCACGCCGCCGGACGTCGAGTAATCGGGCTTACGGAACGAGACATCGCGATCCTGCAAGCGCTGGACAGCTACCGCTACCTCAACCGGCACCAAATCCAGACCCTCTTCTTCCAAGGACCACGAAGCTGTCAGTACCGGCTCAAGTGGCTCGTGGAACAGGGCCTCGTCAACGCCTGGCGCGCTGTTATCCGTCCTGGCCACGTCCGCAGTGCCTCCATCTTCTTGCTCAGCAGCCACGGTGCTTCGGCACTCGCCGATCTCTCCGGAGATGACCCTCGGCCGTACGTCCTGAGAGCTCAGCACGCCCTCTCCCGCCACCACTACCTCGTCCACGACTTGGAAGCCAATCAGCTGTTCGTCGATCTGGCGCGGACCACGGCGACGATGCCGGCGTTGGGTCTCTACCACTGGGTCGGGGAGCACGGAATCCGGCGGGCCTATGCGGAGGAGCGGGGGCCGGTGCCAGACGGTTGGGGCAGGGTGCTCGTGGGCGATCGCGAGCTATTTCTTCACCTCGAGTTGGACCGAGGAAGCGAACAGACGAGACGCCTTCACGGCAAGCTCGCCGCCTATGTCTCCTACTTTCGCGGTCGTCCGCAGGCGTCCTGCAATCACGTGTTGTTCGTGGTTCCGACAGAGCAGCGAGAGCTCCAGGTCCGGGCTATTGGCCGCCGCTTGATCGAGACAACCGGTGAGTGCTGCCATATCTGGACGGCGCTGCGATCCGAGCTGGCCGCAAATGGTCCGCTTGGTCGGGTCTGGGCAGACGTCAGCGAACAAGAACGGCGCGTCGGCATCCCAGACATGCCTTCGCGCCAAGGCGGTAGCCGGCCGTTGGCCGACTGCATCGGAAAGCATTGTTGGTGGGAACGACGACCTGGCGGAGGTGAAGGCATATGAGCTGGCGGTGGTACAAGCAAGTGGCGTTGCCCGAGTCGACTGTGACGATAGACGTTCAGGACTTCGTGGACCTGTGGGCTCGGCATCCGAAGGAGTTCTGGGATGCCGCGGTCGATTTCCCGGACTTGACTCTGCGATCGACGATCTTCTTGGTCGCGGCAGCGCCCAAGACGTTCTATTCCGAGACGCTCGGCCCGCAGCCTTGGCCGCACTCGAGTCCAAGGCGTTGGGGCGTCCTCTTCAATGCGATCCAAACGGAGGCGATTTGGAGCGACGAGCAGAGCGTCCCGCTAATCAGGGTGGTCGGTCCTGAGCCGGACGAGCTTGTTCTGCGAGGTGCAGAAGCAAAGCGCCTCGCCCGCTGGTGGGTGATCGCCTCGATGTTTGAAGAGGACAGGACACCGAGCGCTTCGAAGGCGGTGCGGACCGCCGCCTGGAGCTACATGCTCGACGAGGAGGGATCGATTCCGCTGGTTGGGGGCCGGCCCTGGTTCGGCTCCTGGGATCGCGACGTCGAATCGCTGCGGCTTGCCGAGGATCGGCTGAAATACCTTCATCCGATGCTGCTCGCGATCTCAGCCTGGAACGAGAACGCGGCCGTCTTCTGCGATCGGCTCCTGCCGCCCTATTTCCAGCTAAAGCTGCGACACGGTCGCCTTCCAACGATCGGCCGGCATCCGCAACGCGACCTGGCGAGCTGACGGGGGTCCGACTCTGACCCCTGTCGCGTTCGCACTATTCAAGGGCAACCCCTGAGGTCTCGAGGCTGCACTCCGGAAAATTGTCGCGATCGAGATCGGCGTGCTTCGCACCTCTCCACTCTTCCGCCCGCGAACCGAGAGTAGATACTGCGATCCGATCCTCAGGCCGCGCCGCAGCATCGCGACGTTCAGTCGAACCATCCACATCGGCGGCGGTTTCACCTCGGACATGCTCGGAGAATACTCCGGGCCTTTGGTGCCGGTTCAGGCCCGTCAGCCGCGGCCGTTTACTCATCGCCATGCGGCCCGCTCATTCGCGAAGACGATGATTCCTGACGCGCCCGGCGACATCGGGTGGCCCATCGCTTCGACGTATCCCTTGGCGTATACGCTCGGTTCGACGAGTTCGAGCAACATTTGGGTGACGACGCTGGCCTTGAGGTGAAGGAAGCGCGTCCTGCTGATGGAGCCGTGTAAACGTGTGGATTTGAGCGTCGCAAAGTTGGCACTCCCGTCGTCGGTGGTAGCTGCGGGGGGAAGGTGGTGCTCGACCTGTAGCCCAAGCCTCGTAACCGCGTCGCTGAATCGGTCGAAGGACATCAGGGACTCGTAGACGGTGTAGTCGCAGATCAGCCCAGCACAGTCCTGTGGCGATAGAGGAAAGACCGAGAACGGCGCGCTCCATGCCCCGCGACTAACCATATCCACGCTGGCGAAGCGAAGGTGATGCGGCGACTTCAACATGCCCGCTCGTGCGATGGCGTCGGCTCTTCGTTGCTTTACCTCCTGCGCGGTCAGACTTCGATTCCGGCGATACCCATCGCGGGTCGTAACCATCAGAATCCAGCCCTCACCGAGTTGGCGCGTTGATGTGCCGACTCGATCCGCGTCTTCGATCGCAGCCTGAAGGTCGGTCCTGATGCGCGTACGAAGTTGCACGGGACACTCCCAGACCTGAATAGGGCCGCCCGGCGTCGGGTAGGGCGTCCCCGTGTTGATCGCTGATTCCAGTGCACGCCATCGCGCCTTCTGGCCCGCTCTTCGGCTGTCTGCCTTTGACTTCACCTCTTCGAGGCGGACGCCTGACTTACCGAACACGGTTACATCAGCGGCCCGGAGGCAGTTCGTCAGGCCGTTGATAATCGCGACTTCGCCAGTCGATTTCCAGATGCCGCGCGCCCGAGCGACCTCACTCGCCCAACCCTGCTTGCCAAACATCGGGCCACCTCCAGCCTCGTGGGCGGTGACGACGAAGGCTTGCCGGTGAAATCTCGCGGCATGCCAAGCGATGCCGTCGCCGATGGCGCGAAGCTGGCGAACGATACGGTCTTCGACAACTAGCTCGGCGTCGGTCCTCTGGACTTCTGCCGGATCAGCGTTTCTCTGACGAGCCAGCTTTGCTTGCTGCCTCTTGGCGGCGTCCTGATCGGCCTGCGCGGTCATCATGCGTTCGATCAGGTCTTCCTGAAGCTCGACCAGAGATTGGTCGGACTTCGCCTTTCGCAAAGCGTCGATGCGCTCGGCGAGTATTGCCACGTGGGCACGCTGCTTGGGGTGCGCCATCGCGTACTCGACGTGGAGCGGTTCGCGATCCAAGAGCAAGGTCGTTCGGCGTACACGCTTGGCGGTGCTCATGGTCGAGTCGAAGGGTACGAGTGCCGCGACAAGCTCCCGAGTGCTCATATTGGGAAATCGCCCACGGCAGGCCCAGAAGCCGCCCACAGAATGGTGAGTGCGCCAGCACGTCGTCGGCGCTACGGGGCTTCGTGGGGCCTTGTCGGGGTATTCGGGCTCAAGCGGCATTTTCGGGAGTACTTCTTGGTCGATCTGCGAAGCGGCCCGTCCGTGTCGAGAGAGCTAAAGCCGTAAGTTACGAGTTTGCAATGACCGAACTCATTTGGCAGGGCAAGTACGACAAGGACGATCGCAAGGTAGCGCCGTTAAGGGTTGCCCTGCCGTTTCAGACGATCGAAACAGTCAATGAGTCGGCTCAAGAGCGTCAGCGGACTTTGGACCTGTTCAGTGCGGGTCGTGATGGAGAATGGCGAAACCGGCTTATTTGGGGTGACAAGAAGTTCGTACTACCGGCACTCCTTGCCGAGTTTGCGAATAAGGTCGACCTGATCTACATCGACCCGCCGTTCGCGACCGGTGATGACTTTTCCTTCACGGCCCATGTTCCCAGCCCACAAGGGGAGGACGACGACGGGGCTGATGGCGAAGAGACGTTCACCAAACAGCCGAGTCTCATCGAGCAGAAGGCATATCGAGACACATGGGGGGTCACGGCCGAGGCCCGGTCACTTGGGGCCACCAAGATCGACACCTATCTTCGGTGGTTCTACGACGGCATCGTGCTTTTACGTGAGCTGTTATCGGCAAAAGGCACCATCTACGTCCACCTTGATTGGCACGTAGTTCACTACGCACACGCGCTCATGGATGAAGTGTTCGGGGCAGAGCGATTCATGTCCGAGGTGGTTTGGAAGCGAACGATTGGCGCTACCTCAATTGCGGACCGCTATCGGACACAAACCGACAGCCTGTTGGTGTACACGAAGACCGAGACTTACACGTTTAACGAGCAGTTCTCCAAAGGCAGCCTCAGCCCAGAAGACATCGAGGCAAAGTTCCCCCTCATTGACCCAAATCGCGGGCGTTATTGCATTGACAACCTCGCAAATCCCGATTACCGACCCACGTTGATGTACGAGTACAAGGGATATAAGCCTCCCGAAAAGGGATGGGCAATCTCGCTGGAGAAGATGAAAAAATGGGATGCAGAAGGCCGGTTACATTTCCCACCCGACAAGGCCCACCGAATCCGGCGGAAGAGGTTCTTATCAGAGTGGCAGGGTTCGCCGGTTCAAAACCTCTGGGATGACATCCCGCCGTTGCAGAGTCAGGCCAAGGAGAGAACTGGATATGCCACGCAAAAGCCCGAGGCACTCCTGGAGAGAGTCATCCGAGCTTCCTCCAATTCCGGGGACTTGATCTTGGACTGCTTCTGTGGATCTGGCACAACACCGGCAGTCGCTGAGCGTTTGGACCGGCGGTGGATCGCCGCGGATCTTGGCCGGTTTGCCATTCACACCTCGCGCAAGCGCCTACTTGGGGCAGCTCACGTGAGCCCATTCGTCGTGCAGAATCTGGGGAAGTACGAGAGGCAGCTCTGGCAGGCAGCAGAGTTTGGGGATCAGGCGCAGGCTCGGACCGCGGCGTACAGGAGGTTCATCCTTGATCTCTACAAGGCGAAGCCTATCGAGGGCTACGCTTGGCTTCATGGCATCAAGCAGGGTCGGCTAGTTCATGTCGGCACCGTTGATTCGCCAGTAACGGTTGCCGACATTACGCAAATTGCCGTCGAGTTCCGTCGGGCTGTGGGGACAGGTGAAGATGCGCCGTCGAGTAAGTCAGTAGATGTGCTTGGATGGGACTTCGCGTTCGAGATGAATGAGGTTGCTCGGCAGACTGCCAACACCGCGGGAATCGACCTCCATTTGTGGCGAATCCCGCGAGAAGTGCTAGACAAACGTGCGGTCGAACAGGGAGATGTGCGGTTCTTCGAGTTAGCTGCGTTGGGAGTAGATGTCAGTCGGCGGGCAAGGGAAGTAACGCTGCGGCTGAGTGACTTCATCATTCCGACCGACGACGTGCCTGAAGATGTCCAGCGAGCTATTACGGACTGGTCGCAATGGATTGATTACTGGGCGGTGGACTGGGACAACAGGGGCGACGCCTTCCACAATGAGTGGCAGACGTACCGGACCCGAAAGGAGCCCATGCTTCAGAAGTCGGCCTCTCGTGCGTACGAGGCCCCGGGCACCTATCAAGTTGTTGTCAAGGTGATCGACATCTTGGGAAACGACACCACCAAGACCCTTAAGCTCGAAGTGCCGTAGTGCCGCGACGCAGGAGATCTGACGTCGAGGAGCTGAGCCTCCTCGATGCGCGAGTTACGACGGCTCCCTGCGTTCCGGCGATCCGAAAGGCCGTGGCGGAGTGGCGAGCCGATCGCTACAAGGGTGCCACCCCCACGAGTCGGCTGCTGCTAAATCACTGGTTTGGGACTGAGCACCGGCTTCCCAATGGTGCGCGATTCCAGTACCACCCGGCTCAGCGTGAGGCGATGGAGACCCTCGTGTACGTCTACGAGGTGGCGGCAACTCGGCGTCACCGCGATTTACTCGAACGCTTCGCATCCAACGTCCCGGGCATCCACGTGCTCCAGCACGACCTCTTTCCGCGGTACTGCATCAAGATGGCGACGGGTAGCGGCAAGACGAAGGTGATCGCGTTGGCGATCGCATGGCACTACTTCAACGCCGTGGCCGAGGGCAGGGACGATTTCGCACGTACCTTCCTGGTGTTGGCTCCGAACGTGATCGTCTTCGAACGCTTGCGGGCAGACTTCGAGGGGAAGCGAATCTTCCGCCTTGATCCTGTCGTACCGCCTGAGTTGGAGGTTTATTGGGACTTCGACTGTTACGTGCGAGGCGAACCAGAACGAGCCAGCTCGCAAGGTGCGCTGTACCTGACGAACATTCAGCAGGTCTACGAGCGAGCGGCGAGCGCCCCAGGGAATGAACCCGAGGAGATGCTCGCGATCCTAGGACCCAAGCCACCTGCCGAGAACGGGCAGGCGGATGACTTCGAGCGCCGGATCGTATCGCGCGGCGGGCGGTGCGTGGTACTAAACGATGAGGGCCATCACACGCATGACGAGGACAGCGAGTGGAGCAAGGCCATTCGGGTGCTGCACGAGGAGGTCTCAGGCGGCCTTGCCAGCCAGCTGGACTTCTCCGCCACGCCGCGATATCCAAAGGGTGGTCTCTTCACGTGGACGGTCTACGACTACCCCCTAAAGCAGGCGATCATCGACAACGTAGTCAAACGCCCGATGAAGGGGATGACTGCGGGCATAGGAGAGCAGCCCTCTGACATCGCCAGCGTGAGATATCAGGCGTACCTCACGGCGGGCGTAGAGCGGTGGCGCGAGTACCGCGAGCAGCTGGCACCGCTCGCGAGGAAGCCAATCCTGTTCGTGATGCTAAATAGCACTGCCGATGCCGAGGATGTTGGGGACTATCTTCGTGTGAAGTACCCCGAGTACTTCGGCGATGGCGACAAGAAGCTCCTCATTATTCACACGGACAAGAGCGGGGAAATCTCGAAACGCGACTTGGACAAAGCCCGCGAAGTTGCGCGTCGCGTCGATGAGGGCGAGAGCACCGTGAATGCGATCGTGAGCGTGCTGATGCTGCGCGAGGGCTGGGACGTGCAGAACGTCACCGTGATCGTCGGCCTGAGGCCCTACACATCCAAGGCAAACATCCTGCCGGAGCAGACAATCGGCCGTGGCTTGCGGCTGATGTTCGGTGGAATGGTTCCATACATCGAGCGGGTGGATGTCATCGGCAACGCCGCCTTCTTGAAATTCGTCGACCAGCTTGAGCGTGAAGAGGACATTGCGCTTGAGACGTTCGACCTCAAAGAGCCGCTGGTCATCAATACCATCGCTCCCGACCCGGCCAAGACGGACCGCGACATCACTATTCCGATCCTCAGCCCCATCCTCGTCCGTAAGAAGACGCTGGCCGAAGAGATTGCGGCCCTCGACGTTCAAAGCTTTGTCTGCCCCGTGTTGCCACGTAAACCCGGCGACAAAGCCGCGCGGAGCTTTCACTACGAAGGGAAGGACATCATCACGCTGGAGAAGGTAATTGAGCGTGACTACACAATCCCCGATCCGGGAACTCCTGAAGAGGTGATTTCTTATTACGCGAAGCGCATTGCACAAGACGTGAAGCTGCCCACTCAGTTCGCGGCCCTCGCTCCCAAGGTGCGAGAGTTCCTTGAGTTGAAGGCATTCGGAGAGCGCGTTGACCTGCATGTTCCCGAGATGATCAAGGCGATCGCGACTCCGGTCGCTGGCTACCTGACTATCAAGACGTTTGCCACGGCGCTGCGAGGCTTAGTGATCGAGGAACTGACTCCCCTCTTGGAGGGGCCCGGGCGGAAGCTTTCCGAGACGGAGGGCTTTCCTTTTTCTCGCCCTACATTTGCGGCGCAGAAAACGATCTTCAATCTTGTCGCGGCCGACAACGAGTTCGAGCGAGACTTTGCCCGTTTTCTACAGGACAGCGAAGACGTCACAGCCTTTGCAAAACTCCCGCCTACGTCACGGTTGCCCTTCTCGATCGAGTACACGGACAATGCGACGAACCTCCGCTACTACGAACCCGACTTCGTCGCCGTACTCAGCGATGGCACGCACTGGCTTATTGAGACGAAGGGACGCGAGGATGTCGACGTGGGCCACAAAGATCGTGCCGCTCGTATTTGGTGTGAGAACGCGACGCTCCTGGCGGCGACTCGGTGGAGCTATGTAAAGGTCCCGCAGCCGGAGTTCGGCAAGCTGCAACCGGGTGACTTTGCAGAGCTGGCCATCGCCTTCGCGGGATCATGAACGGCGATGCGGCGCAGTAGGTCTGGCCAGCGGGACAAAGTCCAACGAGCGCGCGCCATCGTTGATCAGGCGCTCGGCGACGCGGCGCGGGCCGGGTGGGCCGCAGAGTCACTATCCCGACGCCGTGCCTAAGGGCGGGCATCTTCCCAGCTGACGAACTGGTCCGCATGAGCGAGGCGAGGCGCGCCCGGCTGTTTGGTCGTCACTGGCTGCGGGTATCAGATTGGGAAGTTGTTTCCATTCGAGCTGACGTACCCGGGCCACTGGCTCGATTGCCCGGGTGTTGCCCAGGACGATGTTCATGAGGTCGGGATCGTCTTCTACGTGCTCGAGTCCCATCTGGCGGATGCGGCTCTCGCTCTGCGTCTCTTCGAGTCCGAGAGGCCGAACGTGCGGTTCGCCGGTCCTGAACCCGAAGCCTTCTATAGCCGACGCCGGGAAATGGAGCTCGAGCGTGAACTGCAGCTCGGACCAGACCTATCGCCCGAGGAGCGGTGGGCCGCCTACGAACGCATTCGCTTTGATGTAGACGTTGCGCTGAAGCGCGAGCGCTGGGCGGCCGGCGAGATCCCGGACGCTCATCTTCGTCGTGCGGTCTTCCTCTATGCCCAGGCGTTCCTGTTCGCCCTGGATGGGATCGGCAAAGCGCTCACGGCCCTGGGTTCCCCAGCATGGGTGCCGGCAGCGGTGACGACCGCTCGCGATGATTATTACCGCAGCCTCCCAACTCTGACCGGTGTGCGCGACACCTCGCACCATCTCGAAGATCGAGCGCGAAGGCGGGACCGCCGCGGTCGACAGATCGCCCTCAAGCCGGTGGTGAACAACATGATCAGCGCTCCGGGCGGAGCTCTGATACTCGACAACCTCAACGGGAACCGATATGGATCGACAATGGAGGACGGCTCTTTCGGCGAGGTCGAGGTCAGCGTTCAATCGCTGGAGCTGGCGCGGACAGCAATCCAGGCCTGCATCGACGCATTCAGTTGGAGACCACCGAGGCATCACGTTCCGTCTCGCTGACGTTCTCAGAGGCTCGGGCATAACATGCGTGCGTGGCTTGGCGCTCAGCGCACCCCGCAGTCGCGTTACGATCCGAATTCCTGGGCGCCCTTCTTTATCTCTGGGATTGGGTCCACCGTCTCACCTCCAAGCTTTTTCCGTCCGGAAGCTGGCCAGAACGGATCTGGGACGAGGCTCATCGGGCCGCTCGTGAGGCAGCCAAGACGAGAGCCATAGAGCTGATCGACCAAGTCTAATTTAGGCAACTCCTCGGCGTTGCCAGCACCGTCCGCAATAGGCTCAGAGCACGACAATGCCCCAGAGCGTTGGCTCGACGGGATGGTGCTAGGCTCGCGCCGATGCAGCGTCTCGGTGACATCTACTTCTCGCGCGACTCCCCGGTCCTGGCAGAGATTGCGCGGTGGGAGGAGCAGGGTCGGCCCAGTTCTCTGGAGCCGCGGGCGATCGCGGCGTCCCTCGACTGTCCCACGCCGCAAGTTATCCAGTCGATCGGCCGACTGTTCCGCGGCCGCTTCGTTGATTGCGTCGACATCAGCACGCACGGTGGCGAGAACTACATCATCACCGGACTCACAGCGGAGGGATTTCGAGAGTCAGGCCTCTGGCCCAAGCCTGCGGACCTATCGCGCGCGCTAGTCGATGTTCTCCAGCAAGAGATAGAGAGCACGTCGCGCTCCGACCCGGAGCGCAGTCGGAAGCTAAAGGTCGTCCTGGACACTCTGAGCGGATTCGGCTCGGACTTCCTCGCTAAGCTCGCGGCCGAGCTCCTGAAGAACCTTCCCCGCTGATCCTCGCGACTGCCGAGATCTGCCCGCCATCAAGTCGTGCGATCGCGTCGAAGTCTTCAGCGACCTCGACCTCAGCGGCGGGACGACGAAGGGGCGCTCGGGATTCCTCGCGCTGCTCGAGCGGATCCGCAGTACTGACCAGCGCAGGGAACCGATCGTCATCGCCGCGTATGACCAGAGTCGCTTGTCGCGAAACAATCTCGACTCGCTGAACTTCTACGCGATGGTCGAAGCTCGATGCGCGCGCCATTTTGGAAGCCTTACTGGAGCAAGCGACACCTCTTCTGGGTCAGACGATGTTGATGATGCCTCAGCAGCTCGAAGACTTCTCGAGTGGTCTCTGAGCTTGGCAGGGTGGTAACCTGACGTCGACTCACCGTCAGGGTGATGTCCAACGGTTTTCGGACCGTTGAAGGTGATGGCCCAGGAAAGGCCCAGCGCAGAAGTTGTTAGACCGCTGCGCTTAGGCCGAAAAGGGCCGGATCTGAATTCAATAAGCCACGCTCGGGCTCAAAAACCGATGTCCGCAAGGACGTGCGGGTTCGACTCCCGCTCTCGGCACCATGACCTCAATAACGGGGAGCGGGCCGGACCGTTTTGATCCTTCCAGGCGGTCGAGGCCCGAGGAACGCCTCTACTGACCGCCTAAG
>DATLRQ010000144.1:0-14326 GCA_035534555.1 Candidatus Micrarchaeaceae archaeon | reverse complement strand
CCAGCGCTGAAGCGTTACCAGGTCTTCAGGTGGAACTCGGAGTTCTGCTTTGGGTCGGCCTGTGCGCATAGAAGAAGCCCTCGCAAGAATACCTTCCGGAACCTACTAATTATCCCACGAATTACGGAAGCAGGACACTAGGTCAACGTTCGGTATCTCTCGGTTTACCGTACTCAGTCCATCGGGACGACATCCGGTCCTTATCGATGATCGCTGTTGCCGAGGGCCATTCGGCCTTCGCCGACCAATCCATTGGACCCTCGACTGGAGCAGCCGCGACGCCTAGCTTCCGTCCAAAGGAGAAAGCTATGTACACCGATGGATTTGGGGTAGCGGTACCCGTGGCTCTACTCGCTCTGCTGGCGCCGGGTCGGTGGCCCGGCTGGTGGCTCGTGGCCGACCTTGGGGAAAGGGCTAATGGCGCATCTCCGACGATGCACCGAGAGGACTCTGGGTCGGAATTCCGCCGCGCGGCATGACCCCGAACGTTCGATGCTGGACCCTCAGCATCTCCGCCACTGAGGCGACTAGCCGGCCGTGCGCCATGGTGGTCCGTAGGACGGATCGCACCCAGGTGTCCTGCCGGGCAGGCGGCCCGTTGCTTCCGATCGTAGGCGCCGCGATTCGCGCCGACGTCCCGATGCTGGTCCGCCGAGGTCCGCGGGCCTCGGCAGGTGTCGAAGTTGTCGTCGGTCACAGGGCGTTGCGCGACCGCCTGGGCCGACCGGTTGCTGTCATCCACTTGGCGCGGAAAGGTGCCGCCTGATGCGGGGTCCACGATCAGGCCAGATTGAAGTGCTGAGCGACAGCGCGTGCGTCAAGCTGCTGCGGTCCCACGACCTGGGACGAATCGCGGTGGTCGATCGGGAGGTGCGCCCTCTAATCTTCCCCATCAACTACTTCTTCGATGAGGGGGTCGTCGTTTTTCGGACTGCGCCGGGGACGAAGCTGGACCTCGCGCCCGGCGCCTACGTGAGCTTCGAGATCGACGACTGGGACCCCAACCAAGGCGTCGGATGGAGTGTGCTGGTGAAGGGAATCGCCCATGACATAACCCAGCCACGCGGTGCTCCCACGGGACGGATGCGCTACTGGCCGGTCCATCCGGTGGCACCCGGGTCGCGCGAGCACTGGGCCGGCATCTGGGCCAATGAGATCACGGGGCGCAAGTTCCGCTCCGATGCTCAGCGACCCGCTTTGTAAGGAGGGCGTGGCATGAAAGCAAGTGAGCGCGAACCTGAACTGGAAGAGTTGCCGGAAGACGAGTGCCTGGAAATTCTCGAGCGGCACAGCCTCGGCCGGATTGCCGTCGTCGTTCAAGGGCAACCCCAGATCTTTCCAGTCAACTACGCGATGAGCGGCCGGATAGTCGCCTTTCGCACTGGGCCAGGTACCAAGCTGTCGCAGGCACCGGGGACGAAAGTTTGCTTCGAAATCGACGAGTACGAGTCCTCCGGCGGCACCGGCTGGAGCGTTATGGTGCAGGGGGTCGCGGTTGACGCCACGGATTCGTTTGATGACGTGTCATGGGCCGCCCACGCCGCGACTCCCTGGCCGCTGGCGCCCGGCGCAAAGCCCTTTCGAGTCGGTATCGAGCCAAGCCAGATCACCGGCCGTCGATTTCGACGCCGAGCCTAGGCCGCCGCCAATGGATCGCATGAGCCCGCAAGACGCGATGTTCATCTCGGTTGAGGACGAACGCAACCCGATGCACATCGGCACGGTCTCGGTGTTCCAAGGCCCAGCGCCCAGCTACGGCGACCTTGTACGAACCGTTGCCTCGCAACTGCCCAGCCTCCCGCGATACCGCCAACGCGTGCGTTTCGTGCCATTGGGGCTCGGCCGCCCGGTCTGGATCGATGACCCTCACTTCCAGATCCTCTATCACATGCGCCACACGGCCACGCCGCCGCCTGGCTCGCACGAGGAACTGCGGAATTTGGCCGGCCGCGTCTTCGCGCAGAACCTCGACCGTGGCAAACCGCTGTGGGAGCTGTGGATGGTCGAGGGGCTTCAGGACGGCAATTGGGCCCTCATCTCCAAGGTGCATCACTGCATGGTCGACGGCGTTTCGGCGACGGACTTGCTGACGGTTCTGCTCGACCGCGAACCCCAGAAGCGGCCGGGTCGGGCGCCGAAATGGCATCCCGCCGAAGCACCCGGCAGCCTGCACCTTCTCGCCGATGCAGTCGCAGACGCCATCACCGGTCCGGTGAACCGAATCCGCGGCGTGCCCGTGGTGGCACGCGCCATATTCGCAAGTGGGCTGAGCATGAACAGCCTGACTGACCTCCGAAACGTGGTCGGCTCACTCAGCAGCTGGACTCAACCGGCCGCAGGCTCGCTCAACGGGCCGATTGGTCCGCATCGCCGCTGGAGCTGGACCACCGCAAGCCTGGAGCAGGTGAAGGAGATACGCAGGTCGCTAGGGGGCACCGTCAACGATGTGGTCCTTTGCGCCATCACGAAGGGTTTTCGCGACCTGCTGCGCAGCCGACGAGAACAAGTGGCGGGTAAGGTGGTGCGCGCGCTGGTCCCAGTCTCCGTCCGGCGGGAGAGCTAGAAGGGTCTTTACAACAACCGGGTGTCCGGCCTGTTCCCAGCTCTTCCTGTCGGGCTGGATCGCCCGGTCTCCCGGCTCAAGGCCATCAGCGAACAGATGGACCGCTTCAAGCGCTCGGGCCAAGCCGTGGCCGGGGACGTGCTGATTCAGATGACGGGCTTCGCCCCGCCGATGCTTCTGGCGCTCAGCCTCCGTCTGGCCCTGCAGCAGCGGATGGTCCAGACCGTTACCACCAATGTGCCCGGCCCCCAGTTCCCCCTTTACGCCGCGGGCAGGCAGATGATCTACGCCTATCCCTACGTGCCGATTGCCGGCTCGGTCAGGATCGCCATCGCGATCTTCTCCTACTTTGGCAATCTCAACTTCGGCATCACCGCCGACTATGACTCCGTACCGGACATCGATAGGCTGACGCACGGCATCGAGTCAGGGGTAGTTGAACTGCTGGCGGCCGCCCGTCGGAATCACGGGCCGCGTCGTCGGACCGCGAATGAGCAAACGTCCGGGATCAAAGGCGATCGAGCCAAGCCATCATCGCGCCCACTCGCAATCCGCAGAGAAAGCAAACTCGCTGGTGCAACGAAGTGAGGCGCGTGTAATGTGGCGGCGGGGAGGGTAGGGCTACCCGAGCCTTGGCGTAGCGTCAGGCAACGGAAAATGAACTCCTAGCACAGTGTTCACTCCGGCCTCTACCAGCCACGCCGATCAGCTGCCCCCACTCGTAGCGCAGGCCTACTGGCGACTAGCGCTCGTTAGCGCGAGGAACCTGACTCATCCAGGTGGACCTGATTTGTCAGGGCAATGGTCCCTATATGGAGACAACGCCGCGCCTTACGGTTACCGCAGAGGGGATCGAGAGATGATGTGGTGGTATCAGGCTGGCGATGCGGGCTGGATAGGGTCCATGTTCGCACTCATGCTTGCAGCCAGAGTCGGATTGGTACTGGCGGTCGTTCTTCGAAGTAGTGCCCGGCCTTGGCCCGCGGCAAACGACCGAGCGCTTGACACCCTGCGGCGAAGGTATGCCGCAGGCGAGATCACTGAGGCCGAGTTCGAGCAGGCGAAGCGGGTCGTGGGTCGCTGAGCCGGTTAATGGTGAATCTAACGCACACGCGCGGGCCAGAAGTCGGGCCAGTCGCGGCGGATGCACCAGCCCAGGGGTGGCGCGGAACTGACCCGCACCAGCGTGATCTGCCGGACGGCAGCTCGACTCAGCGCATGACTGCTTCGGCGCTTGTACGTGCCGGACAAGCGGCCTTGCGTAATTTCCAAAAGCACCTGCTGGTTTGGCTTGCGGTGTTCGGCCTCGCAGCGCTTGTAGTGGTGGTCGATCCGCGTCAACTCCTGGCTGCCGTTGACCGCGTTCGCTTCGGCACGCTGATCTTGATGGCCGTCTTGGCCATCCTCAGCCTGACGATGCGGAGCCTGGCATGGCAAGCGATTCTCCGCGGCCAGAACGTGAAAACCAAGACCCTCAAAGTCGTACGAGCCGAGTTTGCTGCCCAGGCGATGATCCTGATGCCGGCCGCCGACCTGGCGCGGGCCACCTTGTTGCGGCGCAGCTCGGGAAGCGCCGCCCATAAGACTCCCAGTGAGATTGCGGCTTCGATCGTCCTGGATGAAATTTGCTTTCTGGCGGCGTTGACACTCGCCGCCGTGCCCCAGGCGATTGGTGGCGTGGTGCCGAGCCTCGCAGTATTGGCAATCCTCGCCGGTTTCTCTCTTCTGTTCGCAACGCTGATCTACGAGCCCGCGTACGCCGTTGGACTGCGGCTCGTCAGTGCTGTGCGGCCATTGCAGCGCTGGACGACTGCTTTGGGGAGCATGCGCGTAGCCTTCGTCAAGCTTCTGCGGGCGCGGACTCTGGCCCACGTCGCCTTCTTCGACCTCTTCGCGGTCGTGTTCGCTGTCGCCCTGCTCTACGTCGCCCTTCACGCAGTGGGCGCGAGCAAGGCGGCCCTACCAGCGGTTGCGTTCGCACTCGCCGTGGCCAATCTGACCTCTGGCCTCAGCCTGGTGCCGATTGGACTGGGCGTGTTCGAGGGCACCATAACGCTGTTGCTGGTGGCGGCTGGCATTGCACCGGGAGAGGCTGCTGCCGCCGCTCTTCTCTATCGCGGATTCAACGACGGCTTCATGGGCGGCTTGGGCGCGATCATCGCGCTGGGGTCCCGGCCCCGGCGAAAACCGATACAAGCCGAAAGGCCCTCAGCGGATGCTCGCCCCGGCCTCGGGAGATGAAAACTGCCTGCAGGGGACATCGGCGCGCGGAAAATGCCGGTCCGAAGCATGTGGTGGCCGGGAACAATCTGGGCGTCGCGTGTTCTGATTGGTTATCAGATTTGCGATTGTTTCAACAATTGTTGTGGGGGTGAAAGACGTAACCTGAGGCCACTTTCAGCAGACACACTCTCGAGCAGACAAACGCAACCGACCCACCTCGACATGTAACGGAAACCGATCACCGGAGGATGTGAAATGGCAGCACGTCGTTCAGGCATCAAGAAGATAGTCGTCGGCGTCGATGGTTCCGAGCACTCAGAGGCGGCCATCGATTGGGCTACTCGGATGGCACAGGGCATGGGTTCGGAGGTAATCGCGGTGTTCGCGATCTCCCCGCCCATCTACTTCGACTCCGGGTACATGGCGCCGGTTCCCCCACCGCAGTTCGACCCGGCATGGCGCGCTGAGATGAAGAAGGAGTTCGAGCGTGACTGGTGCAAGGGCCTGCGCAAGGCCGGTGTCAAATACCGGACGGTTTTTGAGGATGGTCACCCTTCGAGCGTGATCACTCAGGTGGCGGATCGCGTAAACGCCGATCTGATCGTGGTCGGTCGAAGAGGTAGAGGCGGGGTCGCCGAGCTCGTACTCGGGAGCGTCAGTCACCAGCTGGTCTTGCATTCCAAGCGCCCCGTGCTAGTGATCGAGGCGGCTCCCAGGAAGGCGTCGAGGCAAGTCGCTCCGACCACCCGGCCGCGGCAGCCAGCCAACTCAAGAGCACTGGTCAAGGGCCCCAGGCGGCCGTCCTCGTAAGCCTGCTCAGCTCAGGCTTTTGTCTACGAAAGGCTAGGCCGTCTCCTGGTCGTCCACGTATATGGTCGTCAGGCGACGGCGGCCGAGCCGCCAGAAGGCCCGGCACGGCGCCCCGAATCAAGACGACCCTCGCACCGGACGTTTTGGCCAGTTTGCTGCCGATCTGGAAGAGGCAGATGCCTGAGCCGTTCGGTGTCACACTGGACCCTGACATGGATCAGGCGTGACGGTAGGAGATTGGAAATGAAGGAAAGGGTGCGAGGCAAAGCCGAAGAGGTCAAGGGCAAGGTCGCTGGCGACAAAGGACTTGAAGTCAAGGGCAAAGCCCGCCAGAAGGTGGGTCGGGTCAAAGAGACCGCCAAGGCCATCGCATACGACGGGGAGCACCCTCGCAAGAAGCGTTAAGACCGATTTGGGTATGCCCTAACTCAGAAATGAGTCAGCTGTCTCGCTGAACCGGCCCAGGAATTCTCGAGGCTCCATTCCCTGAGAGGTGCGCGAGCTGGTGGCGGGTAAGCTCCTGGAGCAGCCAACGGCACGGGTCAAGTGGGCGGCGATCACGTCGATCGCCACGAGCGAAACGCAATTGCAATGATGCGAAGCGCTACCGCCAAGACGCCGACCACCAATCGAGTTTTGCCCTGGACATCAGCCCTCGGTAAACGGTTTATGGATGTCAGCGTTGCTAGGTACGTCATTTCGCTATCCATCATCGCCGCGTCTCCTGACATCAGAATCGCTGCCCGCCGTCGGACGGGTTGGGCATTCAAACCACGGGGCCGATACGCTCCGAGCCGTGGCCGCGACCAGGTTGCAGTGAGAGCTCCAAGCGGATCAGCCGCAGTCGCGTTCGCGGTCGCCATACGTGCCATCGCAGTGCAAACCGCAGGGCAATTTCCTCTCCCGACTCAGCGACTCCCTGAATCGCGCGTGCAGTGCGCATAAATACACCACCTCCTACTAGGACTCTCGACTCCGGTTGTAGCAAGTTCAGCAACGGAGGGGGCCCGAAGGCTCCCCCCGTTGATCTCGGGGCCTTCAGGAATTCGCGGAGCGGCCGCGGACGAGACCGATCAGCCAGATCACGACCAGCACGATGATTGCTAGCCAGATCAGGTTGACCAACGCGCCTGTGGCGTGGAACAGCAGCCACAGCACGAACAGAATGGCCGCGAGCACCAGCAACAAGTGGATCATCTCAGCACCTCCTCAATCATTGCCCCCGCGAGCCCAGGGTGCTCCTGACTCCCTTCTCATCTTTCGGTGCTCGCATCGCTCGCATCTACTCGCTTCCCGGTCAGTCAGCTTCACCGTCAGCCCTTCGGGGACATGCCCAACGTAGTCCAGGCAAGTGCCGACGTCAGGTGCCTTTAGCCCTTCTGCCTGAAGGCCGTGGGGCCTTCTTCAGGGAACAGTCCTTTCCGACCGACGTCTAGGCAACTCGTGCTATCCACAGCGGGACCGTCACGCGAATCTCCTGTGTCGTCGACCGCCTTCACCAACCTCGTGTGGATAGTCGTGGTCGCCGTGCGCAATATAGGGACCCAGCTGGTGACGGTCGCCGACAAGAGCCAACGAAGTTAACGACGAAGATGTGGGCTGGCGAAGATCGCCAAAGACAACACCGCCCCGCGCGGCCTACCACCTCCGACGCGGCACGGTGTGGGCGGCGGCTTGGCTAGGCGCTCGACACGTCTCGCTGCCTCATCAGGACCAGCGCCGCGCCGAACCCAACCACAAATACCAGCGCCATCGATATCGCCGGCGTCCAGGACAGATTGCCGACAAGTGGGTTCCCGTAGAGATGGAAGACGGACAGGTTCTGCAGCCAAGTCGGCATTTTGAACAGCGGACCCAGGTCCCCCAGGATGTACTCGACCACCGCAAAGGCGGCCAGAAACGGGACGGCGATTCTTGGCCACCGACTCGCCACTGCGATACCCAGGCCGCCGAAGGCAAGCGCGAAAGGCCATAGCAGCGCCGATGCGGTGAACACGTGGCCCGCGTCGAGATTGAGGCCGGAGGACGGCACCGTTGACGCCACGCCAACGTAACCGGCGATCACGATCAGCAGGCTGGCGACGGCGAATTCCAGGGCGCGCTCGATGATGACCCGCGTGCGCGAGATCGGGGCAATCAGAAGCATCTCGACGCGTCCCTCCTGGTCCTGGGCCGACCAGCGCGATACCTGCACAACCGCATAACCGGCCAGCAGTAGCAGTGCAATGCCGAACCAGATGAGCCCGAGGAGCGCCGCGTACCTTGGTCCTGGCGCGGCGTTCTGGAAGAGTTGCGCGAGCTTCGGGTCCGAGAAGAGCGCATCGCCGGTCGACTTTGTCACCGAGAGCATTAGCGAACCCAGTAGCAGCGTGCTGACTACCCATACGGAAAGGCCCACACGCTGTTCCCAGATTCCCTCGGTGCAGGGCATGCGCAGCATTACGTTGCGCGAGGCCACCCGCACGGCAGCGCCCGCGTGGCGGCCCCACGTAATCAGCCCGCTGCCGATGTCGCGGCGCTGGAATATGGGGATCACAACGCCAAGCAGAACCGCCCCGGCCACGGCCAGTCCGAGGGTCGCCCCCAGATCGAAGGTACCGCCGGGAGCCGCGGACGACGTCCGCTCCATCCAGTGAAAAGGCGATACGACACCGATCCACGAAGCCGAGTCGATGGTATCCGCGATCCCATTGATCACTAGGAGCAGGACGAGGGCGCCGACGCCCAGCGCGGTCGCCGTCTGGCGTTCATTGGGCAGCTGTGCGATCAGGAGGGCGATCGCATACCCGGTGAAGATCCCCGCCGCCATCGACACGCCCTTGCCCATCTCACCCCAGAAATTCGGGTCCTGGTGCACCAGGGGGGCGACGGCCGCGATACCGAGCACGGACGCGAAGCACGCGACAAGAAGGACCAGGCCAAAGGCAGCGCTCCGCGCCAGCAGCAACCGCGTCCGCGAGACGCCGGAGGCGATCCATTGGTCGGTGAGGCCGCGATCCTCGTCGCCGCGGCCGATTCCTACAGCCGCGAGCCCCGCCCAGATCATCATCAAGACAATGGCTCCGGACAGCCACTTGTACTGCTCATAACCGCCCAACGTCTCCGGATGCACCGGTATCGGGATGATGAACGCGAACTGCTTGGCCACCAGGAGGACCGCGCGTCCGAATGCCGCCTGCGACGCGGCTGTGGTCCCGGCGGCCGACGTAAAGGCTAAGCCGTACAGGAAGGAGATCAGGAAGCCGCCGACGCCGAACCCGATCAGGCCGCGGCGGTGCAACCGCCAGGCCATCCAGAGGATCACGACGCCGCCTCCTTGGGTTGATCCTCGTAGTAGGTGAGAAAGACCTCTTCCAGGCTCGGTTCGTGGCTGGTCACGTTGACGACGTGATGTCCGGCCAGTGCGTCGACGATGGGTTCGAACGAGCCCCGCATGGTGAAGGTGATCCGGTGGTGGTTGGATGTCACGTTCTCAATGCCTGCGAGATGCTCGAACAGCTGCGGCTGTGCGTCGCCCGCGAATTCAACTTCGACGCGGCGCACGTGCATCTCGTGCAGGTCCTCTAGCCGGGCCACCTTGACCAGCTTGCCTCGGCGGATGATCCCCACCCGCTGACAAACATGCTCGACCTCCGACAGCACGTGGGAGGACAGGAACACCGTGGCGCCCGCCGCCTGCGCCTCCTGCACCAGCTTGAAGAACTCCTGCTGGTTGAGTGGGTCGAGCCCGCTTGACGGCTCGTCGAGGATCAGGAGCTTCGGCCGGTGCATGAACGCCAGCAGGATCGCAAGCTTGCGCTTGTTGCCTGAGGAGTACTGGCGGAATTTGAGCCTGAGGTCGAGGTCGAAGCGTTCGGTAATCTCCTTCACCCGCGTTTGGTCGACGCCGCCCCGCAGCGCGCCGAAGTGGCCCACTATGTCGCGGCCTCGCAAGCCGCCGAACTGCGGCAGTTCTCCGGGTACATAGCCGACCAGGCGCTTGACCTCGACCGAATGCTGGATGGCGTCCAGTCCGAAAACCGATGCTGAGCCCCGTGTGGCATGGATCAAGCCCATGAGCAGGCGGATAGTCGTGCTCTTGCCGGCGCCGTTAGGTCCGAGATAGCCGAACACCTCTCCGTCGACCACCTCAAGGTCGAGATCGAAGAGGCCCCTCCCACCGCCGAAGTCCTTGGTTAGACCCTGTGTCTTGATCGCTGCGGTCATCGCGTTGTCTCCTTCATGGATCCCTTATCCAAACCAGACCCGCAGGGTCGCCTCGTCCGTGAGCGTGACCGACCCTTTCGGTACCCCGAGAATGCGTTCGAATGCCTCGGTGAAGGCGGCGAAGGTCCGCTGCACTTCCTCAAAACTGATGGTCCCGGCCTGGCGGGCCACGAAATGCTGACCCGCCAACTGCTGATAGCCCTCGACCAGGTATAGGATCACCCTCGCCGTTTCGTCCGGCGAGGTCGACGTAATGGTTCCTTCGCCGACACCCTGACGGATGATCAGCGAAAGGATCGGCTCCATACGGTTGGCGGTCATCCTGCGAATCTTTTCGCGCACCAGCGCGTTGCCATCGGACAGCCAGACCTCCATGATCGCCAGCACCAGCTCCCTCTGCTCAGCCTTGATGCGTGCAATGCCGCTTAACACTCGCTCCAGCTTTCGCATCGCCGGCAGGGATGCGTCGGTCAGGATGGGAGCGACGGTCGCCATCGCGTTGTCCGCGAAGCGCTCGACAACGCCATCGAGGAGCGCTTGCTTGGAGTCGAAGTAGTGGTACAGGGCGCCACGTGACGCCTCGAGCTTGTCCAGCACGTCCTGGATGCTCATCTGCTCGTAACCCTTGGTCTGAATGAGATGCTGGGCGACGTCCAGAAAGGCATCGCGGCGGACCTTGTGGACCTCTACGTTTAGCGTCCGAGCCATACCCCTAACTATAACCGACCGACCGACGGTTTACCAATTCGGAGGAAGCCTCCGGGCAGGCGAAGCCGTGCAAATCCCTCGCCCCGACCATTTTCGTACTACTGACGCACAGGGCAGAACCGTGAGATCAGAGCCGGGTCACAGTTTCCCGCGTACTACGTGAACCACTACATGAAAGTAGGTCACTGACGAGCTCCTAAACCGTCTCGCCTAAAGAATCAGGGCCGAACGGCCCTGCAAAGCCGAGGTCCGAATCGGCAGCCTCAGGCAAATGTTGGCCCAAGCTCATGCGATGCTCTCCTATCCGTCAAGCAGTGTCGCCGCCGCGCTTGCGAGGCCGCGTCACCCCTGGACGGTTTCGCTCGATGGGGACGGGCGCACGCACCTGGCCAGGGTAGGCCTGACCGTTGGCCGTTTACCAATCTACAAGCACGTACGCTTGCGCGTCGGTGCGTCAACAGCCTCGCTTCGCTCAGATTCGGTGATGCTGCCCGTGAGCTGGGAGGCTGTCGGCGGACCTCCGATTTTTCCGGGGATGGAAGGCACCCTTCACGTCGAGCCTTTCGGGCCCGGAGGCAGCCGTTTGACGCTAAACGCTACCTACGAGCCTCCGCTGGGAAAGCTTGGCGAGCTCATCGATCGCACACTCATGCACCGCTTCGCACATGCAACTATGTCCGACTTCGTAGATAGATTGGCAGCAGCGCTTTCCGCTGAGCTCGGGAGCGGCGTATTTAGCGACGGTTAGGGGTCAGCGAGGCCTCTCCGCGGCAAGGCCACCCCGACGCCATAGCAATTGCGCGTCCAGAGGACGCTGAGCAATTCTCTGACTGAGAGGCCATCGAGTCGGACCTTCATTCTGCTGATCCTCTACGACTTCAACCCACTACGAATGAGAATCGCCGAAGTCGCCATCCTGGCCGACGAATTAGTCCGACCTCAGCCGATGCGGCCGTGAGCACCTCACCGGGAGGACCACGACGCCGAGAGCCTCGGTAGGCCGCCGGCGTGGCCCGAGATGTCCCTTGAATGCTTACGTGAAACTCGACACCGACTGGTAGCCGACGCTCTGCGTCGCTTCGGTAAGTGACAGGCGTTCTGCATCCAGCCGCTGCGCCGCACGAAGGATGCGGCACCATGCCAGGTAGCGAGGGTGAGATCGAGGAAGTTGCCGGCATGCGGACTCCCGCCACGATGGAAGGAATTGTTCTAGGCGGTGACGCGGATTTCATTGCCCCTCGCCAGGCCGTTCATGTCTCGGACGTCCTGCTCGCACCGTGCGATTTGCAATTTCAAGCGGTCCGATGCGACCTGGCTTGTGCAATCAATCTATTTAGGAACGCCCTGCTCACCGGTCGCTGCCTTGGTCAAGTACGCAGGGGCGCCCGGAAGGATACGGGTATTGGATCCACGACGCCTCGCGGCGATCGCTCGGGCCTTTGTGAACCAGCACAGCGATTTCAATTGACACTCCCTTGGTGTCCTTCTAGAGCCGGTCAGTGCGGGGAATGTTTGACCGGGCGCGCATCTCGAATAAGACCATAAATACCTGTCCGCCATACCTTCTTCGACGGGTCGAGCCATTGAAAGATAAGCCGGTTACCTTCCAACGAGCGGCGGAGTCAGGCGGTCGCTTGCCGTCATTGTGTTCAGGCTTAGACGGCTCCCTGTCAGGACATTGGCGTCGCCACCATCTCCCTGCCGCGCACGTTGGCTATTTCTCTTGTCGGCGACGCCAGATAAGCTGCGAAAGCGTCCCGTCAGCGTGCTAGTTAAGGAGCAGACCAGGATGAGTGACAAAAGCAGCACCACCCTCCCCCGCCCAGTCGCGCTGATCGGTCTCGGCACCATGGGCGCGGGCATCGCGGAGCGCTTGCTCGATCAGGGTTTCGCCGTCGACGTATGGAACCGCACCCCAGGCCCGGCGGTGCGTCTGGCCGAACGCGGCGCGACGGCCCACGAAATGCCCGAGCAGGCGGCCGCTCGCGCCGACGTCGTGCTGACGATGTTGCCCACGGGTGACGCGGTCAAAGAAGTCATGTTGGAGCGGAGGACCCTCAACGCCATGCGGTCCGGCGCGGTCTGGGCGCAGATGGGAACCATAGGGATCGAATCCACGGCGGCGTTGCGATCGACGGTCGAGCGCGAGCGGTCTGACATCGCCTTCGTTGACGCGCCCGTATCCGGCAGCCGCGAGCCGGCCAGAAGCGGCCGGCTGCTCATTCTTGCTTCAGGCCCAGCCGGAGCACGGTCGATCGTCGAGCCGGTGTTCGAGGCTCTTGGTCGGGTGGTGTGGTTGGGCGAAGCCGGCGCAGGCAGCCGGATGAAGCTGGTGCTCAACACCTGGCTCGCGTTCGAGATAGAGGCAACCGCCGAGGTGGCCGCGCTCTCCGACCGGCTGGGCGTGGCGCACACGGCGCTCCGCGAGACTGTGGCGGGCGGCCCGCTGGCGTCCGGTGTCGCGATGACCAAGCTCGCGAAAATGGAGAGTGGCGACTATTCCCCTGACTTCTCGCTGGAGTGGGCGCTCAAGGATCTCGATCTTGCTCGGGCGGCCGGCGGAGTCGAAGTCACCCCAGTGGCGGAGTCGATCGCCGAGCGTTGGCGCCGCCTCGTGGCAGAGGGTTACGGGCGTCTGGACATCAGCGCCGCCCGCAAGGGCCTTGGTTCAGCGCCGGCTGGCGCGGCCAACGAGCAGTCTGCATGAAGGCGATATTGAGGAGTGAAGGCTCCGTCGTTACCGAGGTCCCTTAGAGACGAGTCAGACTTGGTCTGGTTAGAAGCCGAGCCGCGCGAGTGGCTCCACCAACTCCTGTTCCTCGTACGCGAGATGGGATAGGAGCGCGTCGGTTAGGTAGTCAATCGCATTCTGGATAGTGCCGTGGTTCTCCCGTCTTGTCATGTGTTCAATGAGCGCCCGGTCGACCTCCTGGATAGCGTCATGGATCACGAGGTGCTCCTCGGTCAATCGATCCATCACTGGCTTGAGCTGCGGCTCGCGGCGCGCAAGGTGCGGAAACATTGATGCGTCTTCGACGCCGTGGTGCTGCGTGGCGACGCCGCAGTAGCGGGCGCAGAACGCCCCAGCGTCCAGTCGTTCTGGCGGAGCGCCATCTCGTTGAGCGCCGCTCTGGCGTGCCCGCATCGCCCCGTCGCAGGATGTCCCTTGGTCACCCAAAACTCGTCAGAGTTTGCAAAGGTGCCAGGTCTTCGGCTGCAGGACTGGGCCACGCCAGGCCGATAACCCACGCCGTCAGGTCGGCGACAACGAGCGATTGGGGGCGGTTCGTCCACTGGAGTCGGCTGGACTCGGCCGGCCCCGCCAATCGGGCCGTGGGCGGGCCCGCGTACGATCACCCTCTAGATAGCAGCCCATTTATCAACGCATGGTGCTCATGGTCGGATGACTTGCTACGTGCTGAGCTCTGAGAGCCAAGAAGTAGCCTCCTCGAGCGTCGCGAAGTAGCCGAAGCTAAGCCTTGTCTCGTAACGCATTCTGGTCAACATGGCCTCGGAGTTCATCATGGCCAAGGCACTTGTCGGCATTACCACTGCCACACGACGTAGTCCCGCTGCAAACGCCCGCGGCAGCAGATTTTGGGTCATCCAATCTTGATTCGACTGCTTCATTACTCGCCCCCGGCGGCCGTCGATCAGCAGTCGCGAAGCGAGGTTCTCCCTTAAGGCACGAAGGCCCGCTTCGTGTGTCTCTTCGAACTCGGTTGAGTCCGCCCAGCCCAGCCATTCGATGTGGACTGCCTGAGCTGGCGGATCCCACGTGACTACCGCCACCCCGACATGGTTTAAGTAAATGCC
>DATLRQ010000143.1:0-220156 GCA_035534555.1 Candidatus Micrarchaeaceae archaeon | reverse complement strand
GCTGAGCCGACTCTGGAAATCGATGCTACCTCGCATGCGAAGACCTCCAAGACGTGTGCTGGGACGAAGAGGTGGAAGTGTTGCCGGCAGCTTAATACCGCGCGCGCTTCTGCGCACGCGGGTTTTTCATCAGCTTGCTAGTCCATCAACGCGAAATCAGAGTCTCGCACCCAACCAACGCGTCCTAGCACCTCTGATCCGAGGTGCGAACGGAGTGCTCCTGGTGCGCGCATTCGGCCGTCTGGCCGCTGGCGGTAGTCATCCAGGGCACCAGGACCCGCGTTGTCGCGATAGCCGCGCTGTTCAGGGTGTGAACGTACAGCACCCGACCCCGATCTCGCGATACTGCAGCTCGCCGCGCCAACCACGCGCACTGTTCGTCGAAGCTGTCGAATGCCGCGAATGTAATGCAGTGCTTCATCGTCCGTGCCGTGCCCGGGGCGCCGCATGTCGAAGGCCACTAAGTTGGGATGGACCCATTCTGGGTGGGTGCTACGGTGGTGCGGTGGCTGGCCCTGGATCTCATAGTAGGGAGGAGGCTGGCTCTTGGTCGCCGCCGACGACACCACAAGAAATCTTCGACTCCTTCGCCAAAGAGTTCGAATCGAGATCGCCCGCTGCAGCCTCAGTATTAATACGGTCGGGCCGCGATCCGCTAGCGCTGAGCCTTATCCCTGAGAACCCCTTGTGGGACGTACCGCACCGTTTGATTGCTGCCGTTCGCTGGCTGGTCCTCGAGGGACGCGTGGAAGATTTCGAAAGTGCCGCCGATCCGTGGGGCACGTTTCGAACGGCGCTTACCGCGCATGGCCCTTGGATTGCCAACTTCATCCGCGAACAGCCCATTCAGACCAACGTAGTTCAGCGATGCTGGGCGCTGCTGCCGCTGTTCTTAACTGTCGCTCGTGCTGTGCCGCTTCCGATGGACTTGATCGAGTTGGGAACAAGCGGCGGTCTGAACCTAGTTTGGGACCGCTACCACTACCGATATGTGGCTGGCGATTGGGGTTCTCCTAGAGCATCGGTCAGCCTTAGAGGGGACGAGCGCGCCCCAGTTCCAGGCGAGCTGCTCAACACCAATGTAACGATCGCGAGGCGCCGCGGCATCGACCTGAATCCGATTGACGTTACGAGCGTGAACGGACTCCGCCTGCTACAGACGTTCGCGCGTGAGGAGGAGTACACCGTCCACTTAAAGGATGCGATTGCGGAGCTTCGCAAGGATCCTCCCGAACTGATTCGCGGTGACTATCTGTTACTGCTGCCAGACCTGCTCCGGGCTCGACGCGACGATACCTTGACCGTCGTCTTCCAAACCCTCTCAACCGTGTATCTCACCGACGAGCAGCGATTGCGACTCCGCAGCATCATTGAGACTGCCGCAGTCGAGGGCCCTCTCGCTTGGATCTCGACTCCGACTCCGGATGAGCAAGGCCAGCCCATGGGCGATTACCCGCTCGAAATGGCGATTTGGCCAGGCAGCGAGCGCCGAATCGCGGCCCGCATGAATGTGCGAGGCGAATGGTTGGAGTGGATCGGCTAGCTCGGTAAGCCACCGAGGCTGTCAATCGAAGCTGTCAACACGAAAGTTTGCTCCAATAACCCCTTTTCTATCGCGAGCGCCGAGCGAGATGCCACGACGGTTGGCGCCCCACTGAGTTGAGTACGAACTGAGTGGGCGCCGAAACTCGTGGACAAGCGGAGTAGGTCACATTCGGCGCTTCTCTTGATTTCCTTCCGCCACGGCGGCGGTTGACTCAGATGACGAGCCTCCGACTGACCTCTGACCAGTCTGATGACGGTTCCTGCTCGGCGGCTTTGACCGCGGCCTCCTCCCCGTCACTCGGAACCTCGTCATCGATAGGGAGCGAATCAAGTGCCTGAAGCGTGGGATCAGCTTGGTCGTCTACCAGCCGGGGCCCGATCACCACTGCCGCCACCAAGGCGCCCACAAGCAGAAGAAACCAAAATCGGTCCCCTAGACCGCGTGCCGTTCGTTGGAGGGACCGTACCGCGACCCGAGACTCGGCCAGGCTAGCAAGACGCTGGGCGGGAAGCGCCGTGGTCAGAGTCTACCGCGCAGGCGTAGGTTTGGACCTTGGGCCAGTGCGAGTCGCTCGATCGTCCGATCCAAGGCCAGTTGGACCAATCGACCGCTGACCACCGGCACCAGTCTTGGATCGCCAATGAGTGCTGTCGATAACGTCGGAGGTCGTGCGTTATGGCTCACGAAAGTTGGAGGGTGCGCGATGAAGCTGCTCCTCCGGCTGTATCCCGGGTGGTGGCGCCGGCGATACGGCGCGGAGGCGCTTGATATCTTGGAAAGCCGCCCCGTCACTCCCTCTGTGTTGTGGAACGTAGTCATTGGTGCAGTGGACGCATGGCTAAATCAAGGGGTGCCGCCGACCAGCGCCGGCGACACCAACCAACGCGAAAGCGGGGGAGGGTATTTGATGACCGGCAATCGCAAGCGAAACAAGCGCGCCGCATCAGTGCTCGCGCTGTCGGTCTCATGGTCCTTGTCGGGGTCGTCGTCTTCGTCGAGACCTACCGCACGATCCAAGGGCATCAAGACGGAGCCTCTGGCCCCATCAATGCGTTGGTCGGGTCCCCGTTGGTCGTATTGGGGATCGCTACAGCAGGAGTGGGCCTTTGGGTCCTCCTAACCGGGCGCCGTCTCCGTGACTGGCCACGTTGGCCATTCGAGGGCCGAGCGCTCCGGCTCGCTGGAGCTTATTGCTTAGTGGGCGACCTTCTGGTTGTCGCATTGGCGATGACCCGAAACATCGGATTCGCGTTTCTGCTCTACGCGCTACTAGCTCTGGCCCTGGCAGCAACGACTCAGGTCGTCCGAAGTCGTAGGCCTGGTATCTAAAGAAACCGGACACACTGGGTTTGTTGGCGGGCTCGCTTCTCGAGTGATTCAGATGGTTCGAATGCGATAGAGAGCGCCGGGTGGGATTTCGAGTTCGCCGTGTTGTATATCCAGTCGGGCGCACTTCAAGACATCGCCTTCCACCTCACCGGCATTCCGAGGATCGTGTGCATCAAGCGAGGTTGGATTACTTGAATCCAGGCCGATAGTGGTCACCCCCGTGTGAGAGCTGTGCACTCGCAAGAAACGTACCTCGATCTGACGGGCCACCAACTACGGCCGGGACGTTGACGACGGTTCGGCCGACTCGCCGCGATTTTCTCTGGCGGCAGACTACGTTATTTGCATGGGTCCCCTCGGCCATGCGGCCTCGAGCGACATGCCGTTGTTGTCGATGAAACCCATGTTTCGGAATGGCCCCTGGTCCATGATCGGGGTCGTTGGAACGCCGTGGCGAGTCAATCGCTCACGGAGCTCCAGCCCTGCGGCCTCGTCGGGCAGGGCGAGCGAGATGTGCGAAAGGAAGGTCGCGCCGGGGTCGAAGACCGCCGCTTGGAGTGTGCGGTCATGCGGACCGAACAGGGGCGCCTGGGGATACTCGAAGAAATGTAGGCCCGGTCGGTCCGGGTCGCCACCGGGTCGGACCGCGGCGTGTCGCCCGTGCAGTTCCCCGGCGGGCGCGATGAAGACGACTTCCATCCCAAGCATATCCCGGTAGAAGCTGATCGTTGAGTCGAGGTCGCGAGTGACGAGGGCCACATGGTGGAAACCCCGCCAGGCTGGTGCAAATGGCGAGACATTATCAGTGCGATCGGTCATCGGCATCATCCTTTTCATATGTCGCCCCTATTCGCTTCATGAACTGTGCAGCGAATAGGGCATAATGTGAGCCGCGTGAACGTGGATGTCAAGAGGCGGCCTTACCTGTCGGCCGTCCGCGCACAGCAAGCGCGCCAGACGCGTCGCCGGATCCTCGCCGCAGCTACCCGGCTATTCGTGAAAAGGGGATACGCGGCGACCAGCGTTGCGGACATTGCTGCCGAGGCGGGTGTGGTGAGCCGCACGGTCTACCTCGACTTCCAGAACAAACGCGCGCTGCTGGAAGAGGCTATCGGGTTCGCCCTTGGTGGCGACGATGCCCCGGTGGCGCTACGCGACCGCGACTGGTTCCGGCAGACGGTCGAGGCGCCCGTCGCCGAGATTCCGACGCTCTTCGCCAAGTTCACAGCCGCCCTCCACGTTCGCAGCGCAGCGCTCCTCGAGGCGGCCGAGGCGGCCGCCTCCGCGGACCTTGAGCTGGCCGAGCACCGTGACCGGGCCCGCAAGCACAGGCGTGCCAACATGCGCCGGGTGGCGACGGCGGTCGCCGCGCAAACCGGAGCCGACGTCGACTACCTGACCGACGTCTTTTACTCGCTCGAGTCGCCGGCCGTCTACGCCCAGTTCGTCTTCCAGTGCGGGTGGTCGCCGGGGCGCTACGAGCGGTGGCTAAGAGAGACGCTCGAAGCCGCGATTCTCAAGTGATTAGAGACTACGGAGCGCGCGACCCGGCCCGATAGGGACCCATAGGGTTTTGTCAAGCCCTGGGGGCTCCGAGGGTTGGGTCGAAGTCGCGACCTGAGCACCAGACGCCCCAGAGAATGGCCAAGGCCTTGGACATGCAATGGCCAATTGCGGCGTTCATGGCGCTTTTACCCTGGGCTGTAAGGCCGTCTGAGTTCAAGCGTGCTGTATATCCAGTCGGAGGCACGTCAACCGAACCCGCGCCGGATCGCTGCCGGATCACGCATTCTCGGAAACGCCGGAGCATTGCACAGCCGCCTTAAAGCTGCCGAAGCGACGTGGGATCGTCTTCTCCGATGGGCTCATGACCGCCGCGGTCCAACGCGCTGCGGTGGGTGCCGCGCCCCGCTCCGCCACGAACGGGCGAACCGCCTCCAAGGCGGAGTCGCTACTCGCGCTCAACCTAGAATTGAGCCGGAGAGGCCGGCCGCCGAATACAAAGGTGTTCGAGTTGCGATGGCTGGGTCCCACCAAATTTTGAGATCAGAATCGGACCCATGGCATCATCGCGCGGTTAAGCGGCTAAACTGCTGCAGCTTATCTGCAGCTTATTTTCTTTGCGAGCGTGGTGGCCGTCCTGCCTAGGGCGCGGGTATTCGCCGTCTTGGGTGGAAGCTAGGCTCGTGAGATTGGCTGCCCTGCGGCATCGTGTTCTTGTCCGCTGACCGAAGAAGAGTTTGCTGCAACGAAGGCTGAGCTGTTAGCCCGGATGTGACCATGCGGTTCGCCGTCGCAATCAGTGCGATCCGACGTCCCCACGCGGTTGCGGCACTTGCGAGGGCGAAGCATTGGTTGGCCCGGCCATCAAAATATGGTGCGATAACTACCCCGTATCGCAAGAGCCCCGCCACGGCGCAAAAGGAGAGATTACTGGACAGGGTAAGCGTGTACTCCGTGAGGCCAAAACTTCTCCTGGGAGTGCGCGTTCCGATGACGGAAATTGCAGAATACTTAGGCCTACCGGTGCACGAGAAAATAGCCAATGGTATGTCAACGACGGACGACGAAATCAGAGCAGTGACAGAGACGGCCCGGGACCTGGCGTATAGGCAGCTCGATGCTCAGTTTCAGGCCAGCGACAATTTCGACACAAAAGCGCTTGGTGTGTTGGCCTTTGACGGCGCTGCCGTCGCTGCCATCTTGGCAGCCAAGGACCTGTTCTTTCAATTGTCGTGGACACTCCCGGCAACCCTCCTGGTAATTTCGGCTGTGGTTGCTCTTTTTTCGGTACAGAGCGTGTGGTGGGAAGACGGACCCGACCCCAAGGCGTTTTACGACAAGGAGGCGGCCAAGCGCGCCGGAGTGGGAAGCGCTGCAATCGCGAATGTCGACCTGGTTTCACAGTTGGGTGGCCCGAAGGGCGCAATAGCGAAGAATGACAAAAAGCTTCGCCGGAAGTCCCGACTGTTTGTGTTGGCGATCTGGACCACGGTGGTGGCCGGCGTTGCTAGTGCGATTCTGATCGGGCTCTCTCGGTGACCGACGAGAACCAGCCCGTCACGAGCCCAATCACTCCCAGCGAGCCCGGAACAGAAAGCGTTCCTCCCGACACCGAGCCAAAATTCCCGCCGAGCCACGACCCGGACCCCGATATGCCCAATCACGTTCACATTCGGGGTCTGCCGCCCGACTCTACGGAGCGTCGAAGGATCCAAGAAAAGTAAACGGCACGCAGCGCTAGAGCCAACCGCATTGAGATCGCGTGCTAGCGGTTTTTCTCGACCTGGCGCCGAATGAACGGCCAGCGCCGATTGTTGTGCCGGTTGATTAGGAGCATAGAAACCCCTAGGGGCACCAGCATCACCACGGTGGTTTGCTCGGAGCCGTCCCCACCATGCCGGTCTCAATGCCATAGCTAATACGTAGATCGCCAGATAGAGCCCCCAGATGCAAAGCAGAAGGGCACCGACCCTAACCTCGGAAACCGACATTCACCTCGACCGAGGTTGATCGCGAAACGACCGCTGATAAGCTCAATAAGACCCACCACGGCGGGCTGGTGGCCAATTGCGACCTACAGACCGCGGTCGAGGCTGGAATGACCGACGTGATTCTGGTGGATGTCATGGGTGACGGCCTGGCCGCTTAAGCGCTCGCTCCAGGCCATCCCAGGTCGACAAAGTCGTCGTCTCGAAACAGTTCGTGACCGTGCCTCGCCAGGTATCCGTAAAAGGACTTCTCCCCAACGTGGCCGAGATACCGCTGGTCGCTATCGAATATCGAGGTCTGTGCTTCTCGCCGTCCAAGCATGTGGCCAGTTCTCCAACGTGTGCTGCGATGACTGCTGGATCTCGACGGGCACCACGATTCTCTCAGCCCGCGCCGCGCTCGTCACAAAGACTTTTCGGCCGGGTCTCTAGTCAGGACCGATAGCTTCCGAAGTTCGCTTTGGTAAGGAATAGTCGGCTCCGCCGTGATCAGGTTGAAGACAACCTGATCAGCACCTGCAGCGAACAGCGCGTCGGTCTTTTCACGGATGCTTGAGTCGTCGCCCCACGCGACGATCGCGTCGAATAGGCGATCTGAACCGGGGGGCTCGAGATCATCTAACGACCACCCCAGCCGGAGCAAATTGTTTCGGTAGTTCGCGGTTGACAGGTACAGATTGGTGTGGCGATCACCAATCTTCCGGGCAATCGCCCGGCCGTCGGCAAACACCACTGGAAGGTCGGCAGCGATGAAATGCTCCGGCCCCAGTGCACCTCTGACCTCGCGCACATGATCGGCCGTAGTGAAGTAGGTGTAGTCGCCGGCGGTCCTGTCTCGAGCCAGCGACACCATGCGCGGGCCGAGTGCGGCAAGAACAGTCGGGGGGAGTGGGGCCGTCGGCCCTCGCCACTCCGTGCGTGACATCGCGTCTAGGTAGTCGCGCATTGCCGGGACCGGATGGTCGTAGCGATGGCCACGCCGCTCCACCATAGGCGCGTGGCTGACGCCCAGGCCAAGGATGAACCGGCCCGGCCACGCCTCGGCCAGGGCACGGCCACCCGCCGCCATCGCTTGCGGATCACGCGCCCAGATGTTTGCGATTCCGCTGGCAACGACCAGTCGGTCCGTCGCAGCGAGCAGGATCGCCCCATGCGCAAAGGCTTCCCGGCCCGCTGACTCGCCATACCAAACGGTTCCAAATCCGAGCTGCTCAGCCTCGGACACGACTTGGCGCTCGACCGTGGCCGGCTGCGCGGCCAGCGAACCGAGGAAGATGCCGAATCGGCCTGGTTCCACGTCACTCAGGCGCTCAAGGCCCATCCTCTTAGTCTCGCGGATACAAGGTGGCCAGGTTGCCAGCGCGGGGACCTCGCCATCCGAACTCGGCCGGCCGGGGTATAAATCGCTTCACTGGTAAGCCTGTTCTGTAAAGCGGCCTGCGTTGATTCAAAGCACGTTATTGGAGGGGAGCGACGCACCGGCGCCCGACAGCGTCACCTTGTGATCTGGTTGGGTGCCGCCATACCTGCGTGATTGGCGACCTCAGACTTCCGCGAGCTTTGTGCTCCAGCCCATCACGCTGGCGGCACCCAGGTAGGTGCTGTTAAGAAAGTCACGGATCGTTCGGCGTGGATCGCTGCTCGATCGAACTGTGTCGTAAGGCAAGAGAAACTCGCCGGAGGTTGAGCTCCAGGCGGCTTCGCGCGGCTCTACAACCACGCGATCAATACCGTCGGGCGCTGGATAGCCGTAGGCGAAGAACGCCGGATACGGTACCCGCTCATCGCCTGCCCACCAGCCAGCGCAAATTGCCTCGGCGTCGCCGCCCACCCGCCTGATCAGCCCCGCATCTGGTGGTGGTTCGACCGCCCGCCCCGAGTAGCGCGTCACCGCCAGGTCAAACGTGCCCCAAAAAAACTGCACCGGGGTTGTCCGTCCTCGAAATAACGCACGATGCTCCTTCATCACCACGTCGACCATTGAAAGCACCTGGAAGAAACGCCTCGCGTGCTCGGGGACGTACGTGTCGTGCGTATGGTCGTCGGGAAAGGGAATGGGGTCGCTCACCTCTGACGGAACAACCGAGATGGAGACATCCACGCCCATCAGTCGCAACATCTCCATGACGTCCCCATAGAAGCCGGCCACGTCTCCGCCGAGCGGCCGACTCTCCGACCTGTCGTCACTGGAGCGGATCACCAATTCATGCCCGATTAGGTCCATCTCAAGGTCGATGGTTCGCAGCCCGAGCGGGATCGGCGAGGTCGTCAGGCCACGCGCCGTGACATAGAGAGGAACGTGCCCCCACTGCGGCTCAAAGGGGCTGAGCGACAGTCGCAGCTTGCCGATCACCTGCGTGTACATGTGCAGTGTGTCTTTGGTCTGGCGCCAGTCCTCATAGGGAAGCGCCGGCCATCCAGCGTCTCGCTGGTTCACGCAATCAAAGCCTCGAGCAAAAGCATCAACGTCGTCACTGCCCGTGTAGGGGCTGCCTTCTACGCACAGGTCGGCGTATCACGCACCTCTCCCGAAGCAGTCCCGCGGTGCACATCTCGACGAACCCGCGCCAGCATGGCACCTCGACTACGGTCACGTTCAAAGCGCAGAACATCGACCTTATGTCAGCGGCGTAGCGCCGCAGGTCCGCGTGTTCGGTTGCGAAAACAAGAGTCCATGTATCTCCCAGAAAAAGTACTCCGCGGCCTGGACGCCGCGACGGTCTCACTAGATCGTAGCGATCGCGATCCTGGTCGCGGCTGCTTCGGCGATGCGTTCTATGGCTCGGGGATCTGAGGTGACGATCCCGTCGCCGCGTCGGATTGCGCCCTCGACGGCCGCAACGTCGACGACGTTGGCGTGGCCGGAGCGTCCAACAAGAGCTCCAATCTGCTTGGCCTGCATTTCGGTCATAGCCTCCACCTCACACATCGCGAGCAAGCGAGCGAGGCTCGCCTGTCGAGCCGGACCGCGCCACGCCTCTGCAAGCACCGGAGCCGGGACTGTCGGTACGACTTCCTCGGCGAGAAACGCGGCGTGGAGCGCCCACATCCGGCGGTCATTGCGTTCAGCGGCAACCAGGGCTCCGGTGTCGTAGGTGACGCCAGCCACTCAGGCAGGTCGATTCGAGAGCCGACGTCGCCCGGGCTTCTTGAGTAGCGCCCGGGCTTGCGTCAGGGCATCGGCTAGCTCTGTTGCTGTCAAAGCACCGTGGTCCGCTTCCCAAGCCGCAATTGCGTGCCGGCCTGCTTCCAGTTGTATGCGGTGGGCGGCGGTTCGTGCGATCCAACCACTCACTGTGGTGCCCTCGGCGAAAGCAGCGCGCTCGATGTCTTCGGCCAGCTCCGGCGGGAGTGAGATCGACCTCTTCATACGCAGGGCCATCTGCGGAACGGTAGCACAGACGGTAGGACAAATCGGGTAGAGTTGACAGCCTATCGGTCTACTACCCACAACAGGTCGCGGTTGGAATGCCTGGTGCGCTAGCAGACTGCTTTCACCAAGTGGGTCTCGTTCTCTCAGGCGACTCATAGGCTGTTCTAAGCTCGGCCGACGACACTGCAACCATTCCACCGGAGGTGAAGAAGCACAGTGAGTGAAGAAGGCGAGCAAGTAGATCTACCGTCGGCGGACAGTGCGGAATCTATGCCGCCAACGTCCAGACGCAAACCGTTGCGTAAGGTGATCCTGGCGTTAGTCGTTGCGGTCGGGCCCTCGCGGCTTTGGTCGTCGCATCACCTGTATTCGCGGCATCGCCATCGCCGGCCCCGAGTCCATCGAGCGGGTCGACGACGCATACCTGCCCGAATATGTAGCGGGCACAGAGTGGCCGCCTGCGATTACTCGGGCGGCCGCTCGACAGCTCAGCAACCTTTGCTCTAATTGATCGCACGGGTTATTGAGTCAGCGCTGGACCAGCAAGGCCAGTTCTCACTCAAAGCGCTAACTAACCTGGGTGATCCGGCAGCACCAGCGCACTCTCTGACACCGTTGGTGTTTGTATGGTCACCAGAAGATGCATGACTCTGCCGGTTTTCGCCAGAACCCAGAAGGGATCGCAGGCTGAGAGGCACCACATATTCGTCGGGTGGGATCGCTACCCGGAGTGGCTCTACACCAGGGCATCCGACTCACGTTCAGGCATGACCTTTCCAGAGCCGATAGCCGCCGAGGAATGCATTCGAGTTGGAGCCAAGCCTGGCTCCCTTCGGCAGAGTTTTCAGTAATTTCGCATTACCTCCGCCGACCACAACGTCGTCAGCTTCGAGGGCCGCTTGCAGTCGCGTCACGACGTCGGCGACCTCGCGGCGCCATTTCTTCTTGCCGAAGCGCTGCAATGCCGCATTCCCAACCCAATCTTCATACGTCTGTCCCTTCTTGTAGGGAAGGTGCGCCAGCTCCATCGGTTCGAGCTTTCCGTCGACGATCAGTGCCGAGCCAAGCCCGGTGCCCAGGCCGAGGAAGAGCATTCGGCGGCCCTTGTAGCTGCCCAGAGCCTGCATGGCGGCATCGTTGATCAGGCGCACTGGACGGCCAAATGCCTTTGCGAAATCGAAGCCGACCCATCCGCCTCCCAGGTTGATCGGCTCGCTTACGGGCTTGGAGTGAAGTACCGGCCCGGGATAGCCGATTGACACAGCGGAGTAACGCCACCCGGTCGTTTCCTGCCTGACCTTCTTCACCATCTCGCGCGCGGTCATCTTCGGACCGGATGGAATCTCAACGGGTTTCCTGTGCCCCGTGGCCAGCACTTTGATATGAGTACCGCCGACATCGATCGCGAGGATGTTCATGCTCTCACAGGCCTCGGATCCTCGCTTGGTCAGGCGGTAGGTCGCCTAGCGCCGTCGACCGCCTGAGAAGATCCGTACCACCAAAAGAAGGATGGCCGCTCCGATGAAGGCCACAATCATCGCGCTGATGGTCGTGTGCCCGGTGACGACGATATTGACGTGGAAAACGCGCGCCAGAAACCCGCCCAGCACCGCTCCCAGGATGCCGACCACGATATCGCCGATCAACCCGAGACCGTGCCCAAGTGCGAGTCGGCTGGCGAAAAAGCCAGCGACCAGGCCGATTAACGCCCAGAGCAGAATGGTGCCCCAGTCGAGTGTGATCAGTGTGCCGTTAATCGTGATTGTCATTGACCGTTCTTCCCGAACGATAAACGTTTATCAGACGCTTCAGGAAACCCGTTCATAGCTGGAACGGTTGGTAATCCCGTACAGCTTTAGGAAATACGGGGCAGATTGCGGTGACCTGGCTCGGCCCCGTTGGGGAAGCAGATCGTCCAGCTGGCGAGGTGTCACACGAGACGCTCAACAGCGGCTCGCTCGTCGGATCGGCATTCTGGGTTGGGTAGCGCACATCGTGGGATACTCGCGATATGAGCCCGCCGGTGCGAGTCCGTCAGATGTTGTCTGATGAGTTCGACATCATGCGCGGGGTATCCGTCGCAGCGTTTGGCGATGACCCCGATATCGGGTACCTACTGGATGCACTTCACGATTCATGGGCATGGGAGGACGGCCTCTCGTTCGTCGCCGAATGTGATGGTGACTTAGTCGGGCATGTCCTCTATACACACGCGATCCTCGACGCTCCACGTCAATTGCAGGATGTTCTTGTCCTCAGTCCAATCGGCGTTCGCCGTGATCTGCAAATGCAAGGCATTGGCGGCGAGCTGATCACCTACAGCCTGAATGCCATCGGTCGAAGAAACGAGCCGCTTGTATTCCTCGAAGGGCACCCAGCGTACTACCCGCGCTTCGGCTTCCGACGCGCAGCGGACCTGGGATTCGTTGCGCCCTCAGTGCGTATCCCGCCAGATGCCTTCATGGTGTATCCACTTCCACGCTACGACGAATGGATGACAGGCGCTCTTATTTATCCGGACGCATTCTGGCGCTGCGACGCCGTTGGGTTACGACAGCAAGCATCGGCAGCCGGCGACAGTGGTGCGGCGATAGAGTAGCGCCAGCAGAGAGAGAGAGAGAAGGACCGCAGCAGCCGAAACTGGCCCAGCTATCAACGGATCGCCTGGCCGCGCTGGTAGCGGATATCCGTACACTTAGGAAATACCGGGCACCCGGACGAGGCCCGCAGCCTGCACGGCGCTACTTCAAACAACCAGTCGAACCGCCTCTCCCGGCGCCCACAACAACGCAGTTACGCACCCCAGCGGGCCGCGGAAGGATGAAGGCTACCGGCTGATCGTGACCTGCGCGCTTGTCGGGTTCGTCATGGCGTTCCAGTACCAAAGCATCCAGACCAGCGTGTATGTGCCTGGCGTATCGTCGCCAGGCACCGCCAGTCGCATTTCGAACGTCAGGCTTGCCGTGGGTAGGACCGTGCCCGCCGGTGCGCAGTTGAGTTGGAACATGGGCTTGATCCCGGGTGGCTGGCTGGGATGACTCGCAAACAGCTGTTCACCATAACTCGGACAGTTCGCGACCAGATCCACGGGTTGCAGAGTGTGGTTGGTCAGCGTCACCTGATAAACGAGCACCCGACCAGCCCGCACGCTGGATGGGGCCTTCAGTGTTACCGCGGGAAGCGGCGGAGTCGGTGGCTCTTCGACCACTGGAACTGGGCCTTGGAACGTGCCGACACCCAGTCCCAGGCAGGTGTAGGCCTCCGGTTCGGATGGGATGGTGACGGTGAGGGCGTAGACGCCGCCAGGGAGCGTGATCTTGGCCACCCCAACTTGGACACCACTGCTCGGACATGTTTCTGGCTGGGTGTCCCAGTCTATGGTCACCTGGGCTTGGCCATATTTCAGACCGGTGCCGCTGTTGGGATCTGGCAAGGGTCCAGGCTCAATGAGGACCGGCCCTGTCGTCTCCGACGGGAAAAAAGACCCATTCGCTTTGAATGGCAACAGCCGCCCGGAGCGGTCAAAGAGGCTGACCATGGGCGTTCCATTCACAAAGCAGGCACCCGGGCCGCGGCCAGCAAAGCCGAAGCTTGTCAATATGTGGCCGCCGGCGCCTCCGCCGCCCCAAACATTGACTTGAAGCTGTGCTGCAGTGCATGGTGGGGTGCCCGAGGGGAGCGGACTCGGGGATGGTGATGGAACAACGGGCGCCTGGAGCTGCGCGGGCAGCGGCACCCAGGGGATCACACCGACCGGTTTGTTCCCCGGAGCCGACCGCTGGTTCTCGCGGGCGACGAGTAGCGTCGCCACGATGGCAGCCGCCAGCAACAGAGCGACCACGCTTGCCGCCGCTTGCCAGCGTCTCGCTCGTCTCCATGCCGCGTGGCTTACCCCGGCCAGGACACGCTGGCGGGCCCCTGGAGGAGGAGAGCCGATCTGGCGCTCGAAGAGCTCTCGGAGGTCGTCGCTCAATGGTCGATTCATCAGGCAGTCTCCAGCTCCAATTCCGGGCGCAGAGCCCTCAAGGTTCTGTACAAGCGAGTCTTCGCCGCGGCCCCTGAGATGCCGAGGACGTGGCCGGCATCCTCGTGTGACAGGTCTAGGTAGAAATGCAAGAACAGCAGCAGCCGCGCTGATCTGTCGAGGGCAGCCACTGCCCGCTCGAGATCGGCCGATCCAGCCGCCACGTCGGCCACGTCCGCCAGTGTCGAAATTCTCAGTTCGGCCACACGGAGCGTCCGGAACCACCGACCACGCCGTCGCGAACGGCACTCGTTGGCGACGACCGCAAGGAACCACGGCCGGAACCGAGACGTTCCCTCGCGAAGCTTCTTCGTGGCCCGCCATGATTTAAGCGCGGCCTCTTGAACAGCGTCCTCCGCCTCCTGCCAATCACCCAACATCACAAAAGCGAGCTTGCAGGCCGGTTCGACGTGGGGCCCCAGCAAGCGCTGGAAGGCTCCGTTGTCGCCCTCCCGCGCCAGCGCGATCAACTGCGGTTCGTCATCCAACGCCTAATACAACGCGATGAACCTCTGGTTGGTGCCAATGACCCCGATCTGCGTATCGTCAAAACGCTGGGTTTGCAGCCTATTGACTTTTGGAGTCGCTCTAAGTTAGATTGACTCTAAAGTTGGAGGCATAGTCAATATAAAGACCATTGGCTCTCGCAAGTGGTGGGCACTCGCGGCAATCACGCTAGGCGTGCTGGCGGTGGGACTCGACGTGACCGTCTTGAGCGTGGCCTTGCCAACCCTGGCACAGGCCCTCAAGGCATCCGAGTCCGACCTGCAGTGGTTTTCCGCGTCGTACGCCATCGTGCTCGCCGCCGGAATGTTGCCGAACGGGGTGCTCGGCGACCGTTTCGGCCGCAAGAAGGTGCTGATCGCGGCGCTGACTCTATTCGCCGTTGGATCTGTCGTCTGCGCATATTCGACCACCTCCGTGGAGTTCATCGTGGGGCGTATCCTTCTCGGTGCGGCCGGCTCCGCCGTTGTGGTGATGGCGCTGTCGGTCATGACGGTGCTCTTCACCGAAGAGGAGCGGCCACGCGCGGTGGGTATCTGGGGCGCGGCCAACTTCGTCGCTCTGCCGATCGGCCCTATCTTCGGCGGATGGCTACTCGGCAACTTCTGGTGGGGATGGATCTTCCTTATGAACGTTCCAGTCGCGCTCATCGGCCTAATTGCGGTGCTAACCCTGGTGCCCGAGTCGCGCGCTGAGGAGAGGCCGGCCATCGACCCTGTCGGCATCCTGCTCGCGAGCACCGGCCTGGTCGGCTTGACTTACGCATTGATCGAGCTCGGCCGTAACGGATGGACCGATCCGCCCTCACTTGCGGTGGGGATCGCGGGCGTCGTTGTGATCGTCCTGTTCTTCATGTGGGAGCGGTATCTGACCGGGCGGCCGGGCGGCAGGCCGCTCATCGACCTAAGCCTTTTCGCCTCGAGGGCCTTCACCTGGGGCGTCATCCTTGCGGCCATGGGCGGGATGGCGCTGATCAGCGTTGTCTTCACGATGCCGCAGTACTCGCAGGGAGTGCTTGGGCTCGACCCTGAGGGCTCAGGCGTCCGGCTGCTGCCGGCGATCATCGGCCTCATAATCGGCGCAGTCCCAGCGGACCGAATCGCAGCGCGACTCGGTGCAAAGATCACAGTCGCTGCTGGGTACGCAATCACCGTCGCCGGGTTGCTGATCGGCGCCACCACCGCCATCGGAGCCAGCGAATGGTTTGTCGCCGCATGGATGGCCGTCGTCGGAATCGGCATGGGCATCGGTTTCGCGACCTCGGCTTCGGCTGCCTTGAAGACCATTCCGTCCGAGAAGAGTGGTGTCGCGTCGGCAGTGATGCAGGCGATGCAGAAGGTCGGATTCCCGATGGGCTCCGCGATCGTGGGCAGCGTCCTGGTGACCGCGTACCAGGCGCACCTGATGCTAACGGGCCTGCCGCCGGCCGCGGCCAGCGCGGTCAAGGGGAGCGTGTTTGCCGGCGTTGCGGCGGCGGCAAGACTTCACTCGGTTGGGCTCCTCGACTCAGTTCGCTCCTCGTTCGTCGCCGGGATGGACGCCGCCCTAGTGGTCTCTGCGGGTGCCGGCGCGCTAGCCGTGGTCCTAGCCCTCGTCTTCCTGCCCGGGCCCGCGCCATCCGAGGCCCGCGCCGCGAGCCCAGCGGCCGAGAACGCGGCATGAGCATATGAGCACCGGATTACGTGAACGCAAGAGGCTAAAGACCAAAGCCGCGATCCAGACGGAGGCCCTGCGCCTCTTTCTGAAGAAGGGCTTCGACGAGACCACCATCGAGGAGATAGCTGCCGCCGCCGAGATCTCGCCAAGCACGTTCTTCAATTACTTCCCGAGCAAGGAAGAGGTCGTGTTCCAGGACGAGCTGGATCCGCTCATCCTTGCCGCGTTCGATGCCCAACCTCAGGGCACGCATCCAATTCGGGCGATCCGTACTGCGATGAAGGTGGTGTTCAGGAACCTGACAACGGAGCAGGACAAGGTGATGCGTGAGCGCATTGCTTTGATGTCCTCGACCCCGTCACTGCGCGCAGCCATGCTCGTGCAGTTCGCTGACCTGGTCGGTCAGATCGCCGCGCTGGTCGCAAGTCGGTCCGGCGGAAGCCCCACTGACTTTGCCATCCGCAATTTCTCGGGAGCTCTGCTGGGCGTGATGATGTCGGCCATGTTCACGGCGGTCCAGGATCCGAAGACCGACCTGCTGGAAGTGGCGGACCAGGCGATGGCACACCTGGAAGCTGGCCTGCCGCTCCGCTGGACCCCTTGACAAGCGAGCCGACCCCAGGATCGGTAAATGCGATACCAAGAGACAATGCCGCCGACGGTTTGAGAGCCCATTGGCTGGACTGCGGCTGACTCTAGCGAAAGGCTACTGCGTGGTCTGGACGCCGCATCCCTCTGCGGTGTCGTAGGTGACGCCCGGCACTCCGGTGCGGCTCGACAGGCGAGGCTCGTTCGCTTGCTCGCAAGGTGCGAGGTGGAGTTGCGCCGTTCTGCGCCACAAATCGTCAGGACCGCCGCCCAACCCACTTCCGTTTGAGCTGGCTGCGGTCGCCGGCGTGATCGTGCCGGTAGAAGAGTTGACGTTGGGCCAGCTGGTCGAACCAGCTCTGGGCGTACCGGTGAAGGCCGCTCTTTTCGCCGCCAAGCATGTCGTCATCGATGGAAAGTGGCGGCGGGCGCTGGGTCTTGCTGCGTTTTGGGTTGGCCTCGGACTGATGAGAAGCCGATCTCCGAAACTGGCGCTCGGCCTCCACATGCTGTCAACGCGTCGGGCGTGTTGCTGGGACAGCTCAACCCTCAGGACTCTTTCTGAACGGCGGCTCCGGATGCGAGAGCCGGATCAGCCGCGCCGGCTACGGCTCGGTTTCGCCCGAAGATTCATCGTCCGTCTCCTGGCCCACCGCGTCGTCCCCGTTCTCGATGAGCAGATCGTCGTCGCTGGCGGAGTAGCGATCGCGGACCTCGGCACCGCCGGCCTCGGAGTCGCCGATGCCCTCTTCCGAGTCGGTCGCCACGAGCTCGCCGGCTTTTCGGTCTTCCTCCAGCAGCTGCGAGTAGGCCCGCTCGGCTTCGTCCAGCGTCGGGTATTCCCAGAACTCTGTTCCAGGCGGTACCTCCGCGCCTTCGGTCTCATCGAGGCCGTGCTGAAAGACGTACGCGGTTCCATTGTTGGGATCCTGGATCAGAGAGATGAACCGCTCGCCGGTCAGCTCAGCGCGCTGAGTCGCCTGACCATCGCTCTCGAGGTCGAACAGACGGGTAATGACTTGCTCTTCGCTTCTTTCTTCCATATCCCCTCATTCTGGCTGAACTTGAAGAGACGCCTCGGCCTTTTCAATCTCTGGACCTCGCCGGTCGACGTTGGTGTGCCCTTGCCAGCTGACCAGCGGCGCCGACTAACCGCCGACGACCACGTTGACCCTCAGCTCGAAGGTATAGCGGCCATCGGATGACGCTGCGTCGACACGAGCCGTGCCAACTTGCTGGGCCGCGAAAACAGCGACGGGAGCAGCGCCGGCTGAGGGAGTTTGGTCCAGGTTGAGGATGCTCGGGTTGCTCGTCTTGAACGTAACGCCCGCCCATTCCGAAGAGGGCCAGGACGAAAGGTCGACAGTAAGGCCGCCGCCGACAGTCATAAATGCCTCGCTCCCGTCGTCGGTGGCGGTTACGGTCCCATGCGCGAATGGATCTTGTGCACCATTCAATGCCGCGGATTGCGCAGCTCCGGGAAGAACGAAGTTGAGCGCCACCGCCAGCACCACCATCACCGCGGCGTAACCCAGCCAGGTCATCTTTCGAGTACGCGAGGCCGCGCTCGAAAAGCCGGGAAGTCGCGCTGCGAGGTTACCGATGTTAAAGAGCACTCCCAACCCGATCACGATGCCGATGAGGATCAACAGGTCGGCGACAAGCTCGCCGTAGAGGACGAGCTGCCCGGCGGGTCTGCTGCTCAGTGCCTGGGGCGACTGGAGCACGGACGCAAGCGAGAAGACGCTGGTCAACACGCCGAACCCGTAACGCAGTGCGAATAGGATGAGCACGATTCCGACGAGGCCACCGACTCCCTGCGGCATCGCGCGCGTCCGCATTTGCATGATCTCCCGCTCTGCGTGATCGAGCTCACCGAGGGAAGGAGCGGGCAAGCCCTGGGCGAGGGCAGCGCCGGCGCGCCTCACCTCGGCGCCCGATGGCGAGCCAGGAGGCTGGCCGGAGGTATCGACACGGCCGGTTTCCGAGTCTACAGTCCAGATCGCGGCCGGCACGGCGGTCGCCGCCAAGAGCCCGGGCGTTGTCAGCTCTCCGGCGGGTGCGACCTGGACCACGACCACGCCGGGGTTGACCCTTCGTTGGATCGCATTTGGACGCCAGTTGGCCTCGGCCCATGCGGCGGCGGCGGTGGCGGCGGCACGCGGGTCCTGGCCGGGGCCCGAGAAGAGCAGGAAGGCAGGTGTAGCGCCCTGCTGCCGGTAAGCGATCCGGGCCGAGTTGGCGGCGAAGGAGGCGAACCGTGAGTCGGTCGCAGCGGCCAGGCGGTACCGGCTGCGTGGGAGGATCCGAACTAGGGCCGTGCGGGCCAGGTCTTCGACCGAAAATGCCACGGTGCGCCGATCATAGAGGCGAGAGCCGACTTGCCGAAGGTGTTACGCGGACTCCCGGCCATGTAACAGGAAGCCGAGTCCAACGCATTCCAGCTTCGACCGTTCCCACCACTAACCAGTTCGCGTGGCCGTCGCTCGGGGCGAATTTTCGTACCCGAGCCATCAATTCGGATGGGCCAATCCCGGTCATTTTGGGGATGTGAGACCAAGTGTCCAAGGCGTATACGTTGTTCATCAAACCCGCCAATGACGTCTATGTTGACGAGCCCTACCTGTCGATCCGGTGGGACGGGGTTCACAAACACGTCCTCTCCGAGTGGAAGGGCTTCGCCAACAGCGCCGAGCTTCGGGCCGGGCTGTTGAAGGGAATCCAGGCGATCAGCGACAACCGTGCACCCGCTTACATCAGCGATGCCAGGAAGCTGAGGGTGATCGTTCACGAGGACCAGAGGTGGATCCAGGAAAAGTGGCTGCCCCTGGCGATGCAGGCCGGGCTCCGACGGCTCGCGTTTGTGACCGCCACCACAGGTCTCGGAAAAGTGACCATCGAGGATGTCGTCGTCTTGGTTGACGACCAGGGCTTGGAATCGCGCACGTTCTCCACCGTCGTCGCTGCAAGGCAATGGGTCGCCGAGGTTTCAGTCGCTCGATGACCGCGGATGCACTGTTTCAGGGCGATCTGTCGCGTCGCGTGGACCTGTACTTCAGTCGGCGCGGCGTCGCCGATGTGACGTGGGATGCCAACTGGAACGTCGTTCACATCGAAGCCCAGGGTTGGGCGGATACGGCCGAATCGCGTGGCGTCCTCGACTCGGCTATTCGCGCCATGACCGATCACCAGGGTTCTCGATGGCTCGTCGATGGCCGCGACATCAGAGCCATCAAGCAGTCCCACCAGGACTGGATCACCGACAACCTTTTGCCGCGGGCTCTGGAAGCCGGCTTGAGGGTGGCGGCCATCGTCATCCCCACGAGCGCCGAGGCGATGTCGAACATCGACGACATGGCCAAGGTCGCTGACAACGCGATCGACGTCAGATATTTCTCGACCGTCGAGAAGGCGCGCCTGTGGCTCGCGGCTTCGGCTCGTTAATCGGCGAGCTCCTCAGCCAGCAAGTCCATCAGCAACCCGTCGTGCCAGGTGCCATCTGAGCCGCGCTCGTACTTACGCATGATCCCCACCGGCCGGAAGCCGACCTTGCCGTAGCACTTGATGGCGGCTGCGTTGTCCGCCGCCGGATCGATGACGAGCCGGTGGAACCCTTGGTCGACGAAGAGGTGCCGGGCCAGCGTGCGCACGGCATCTGTGCCGACGCCGCGGCCGTGCACCGACGGATGCAGGTAGATGTCGACGCCGGCGTGCCGATAGTCCGGCTCGGTCTCTGCGCTCCATTGAATCGCGCCAACGACGCGGCCATCGAGCTCGACGGCAAGCGTCGTGGCATCGGTGTCCTCGATGTCCGCCGCGACCTCGGGCGCCAGGTCAGCCCCGCCTCGCCACCAGCGGAAGACCTCTGGCGTGGCGCGGATCGCGGCCAGCACCGGCACGTCGTCGGGTGTGGCGGGCCTCAACGACACCATCGCGCCGCGCAGCGTTCTCGCCACTACTAACCGCCTGCTGGCGATTCCCCACGCAGCTTGTCGATTACCTCAACGAATGCTTCGTAGGGTTGCGCGCCGAGGACGAGGTAGCGCCGGCCGAAGATGTGGGCGGGAATGGCATTGATACCCACCGACTCGGCCAGCCTGCGGTTTTCATCCAGGACCTGCTCGTAGCGGCCTTCCTCGATCGCTTTCCGCAACTCATCCGGATCGAGCCCGACCTCGATCCCGATGCGCACGAGATCATCGACGTCCTCAAGCTTGCCTGTCAGCTCCCAGTGCGCTTTGAAAAGCGCGTGGTGCATCTCCTCGAACTTGCCGCGCTCGCGCGCAAACTCCGCTGCGCCCAATGCTTTTCGCGAGTTGATCAGCACGTCGCGCTGCTTCATGACAAGACCGACCTCGTCGGCGATGCCGTCGAGGCGGCTGCGCATCTGCAGCGAGCGGGCACGTCCGAAGTAGGCCTCGCGGGGCATCCCTTCGATTGGCGTTTCCGGGTGCAGCTCGTAAGGGAGCCAGGTCAGATCAACGAGTCCTTCCTGCTCCAGCCGTTCGACTCTGACCGAGTCGATGTAGCACCAGGGTCAAACGTAGTCCGAGAAGATAACCAGGTCCGCGGGCGCCGGCGTCGTGCTCATCGCGATCAGCCTACCGGTGCGGCGGGAACGACACGATGACGGTCCAACCCGAGCGGCGGGGCCGGCGCCTATTCCGCGGCTGTCGGTTCTCTGGCCGGGTCGTTTTCCGGCAGAACATCGCAGGCCCAATCCGATCGCTTCCAGTCCGGTACCAGCGGCCTCGCGGTCTTCTTGGGCACGAACTTGGAGCGCTCGACCAGCTGGTAGTGGTGGATGTAGCGCGGGCAGTTTGGAAACACCTCTCGGACGTTCACACGCACGATGAACTGGGCGTCCGGATACGAGCCCATGAGCTCGTCGTTCTCGTCGATGGTTGCGGTGCCGTTGACGCGCATCCTGCTGCGCCGCTCGAAATCGACAAAGAGCATGCCGACCTCCCCCGTCGCCAGCGCGATCCCCATCGACAGGTACATGCCGTTGCCGTCGTAGTTGGGAAAGGCGAGGGTGCGTGCGTCGAGCACCTTCACGAATCCCGGGTCCCCTCCTTTATATGAGCAGTTCGGCCTGCCCTCTGGATCCGCCGTCGCCAGGAAGAACATGTCCCTGACGGCGATGAACTCCGCGTCGCCCTCGTCGATCAGGTCGTGAACGATCCACTCCTCGATCCGATCGGCCAGGCGGTGAGTGTCAAAACGGTCCTGCAGCCGGCGCTGCGCGTCGTGATAGAGCTGCTTCATCAGCGCACTCTAGGCGACAGGAATCAGATCACAAGACCTGGGTGTTCATGCTCGTTCTTTTGCGCGCTCCAGCCTCAGGCTAGAGGAGGACATCGACGCCGGGAACGACCGGGGCGGTGAGGCGCGCGCCGGCCATCTTGCTGAGGGTCTGGTTGGTCACCTGCCTGCCGCGCCGCGCCCCCGAAAAGGTCGAGGGGCTCCAGCCCGGGGCACTGGCGAGGTCGGTGGCGCTCCAACCGCGCCGCGCAGGCTCACGGTCGATTCGGGTTGGCCTTGTACGTACTCCCATCGGGCTCGACTCGCATTACCAGGGGGGTTATCGGAACCGGCAAACACGTGCATGACGGGCGTACCTACCGGTCGGTGGCGCCGACCTGTGTGCCCTTTGGCTGCAGAGCCGGCTGATGAGACCACGATCTGTGCCCGAATGGTCGTGCTTTCGGACTCCTAGTCCGCGGACGAGCCGGCCTCCGTCACGAGGGTTCTGTCCGCGCGACGCGACCAGAGCGTGGCTCCGAACCTGATGTTCTTGAACACCTCCTCGCTGACCAGGAAGCCGGCGAATATCAGCAGCACTCCTAGGAACTCGCCAAGAAAGAACGACCAAGTCACCCCAAAGCGATTGAGCCCGCTCGTCACGCCCGGGATGAATGCCCCCACCGCGATCAGGATAGTGGCGGGCACCCGCGAGTTCACTTTGCCCTTGACCAGGGCGCTGGCTGCCTTCGGCGTGGACGCGATCAGATTCACCGCAACCGCCGCGCCGCCGTAAAGCTGTGCGACCACCGGCGTCTTCACCTTGGCCCGCAAGACCTTGCGCTTGGGCATGTACACGTACGCGGAGTAGATCGCGCCGAAGACGAGGCACAGCGCACCAGCGATGTTGAACGGGCCGGTGAGGACGCGAAGGTATCCGGGGAAAGCGGTTCCGACCGGCACATGCGTTGCGGGGTCGACAGCCCAACCCGGCGCGGCAAGGGGGGCGGCCAGCGTCATGTATGCGACAGAGATCGAGCCGATGATCAGCACGCCCATCGCGATATGAGCCGCCACCCGTGGGCGGACGGCGGTGGCCGCGATGATCGCGATCCCTCCGACGGCGGCGATCGCAAAAGCCATAGTGCCGGCCGTCGCGGAGCCGGGATAGAGAGGTACGTTGGTGCCCTGGGCGGTCGCGTGGCTGAACAGCAGAGAAAGCAGGCCGCCGATGAGAACCGTCACTCCGGCGAAGTAGCCGAACCGGGTCTTCGAAAGGAGGTAGATCGTGCCGGCTCCCAGGTAGGCGGCCACGAAGAAGGCGCCGATGAGGTACCAGGCGCGATAGAGCGGTTCGCTCCAGCCGACTGCGCCGCCGATGAATTCGCAGCCGGCGCTGATGCCGTACCAGAGCAGGCCGATCGCCCATACGAGCTGGAACGCCTTGCGCCGCTGCCACCACTGGTCGAAGACCATCGCGGCGAAGGCGAAGCTCAGCACCGACGAGCCCAGCGGCAGTACGACGTTCAGTGTGTTCATCCCTTCGTCCCCTACGAGTACGACACGACCATTGCCACGCGCACCTCATTGAGGAACCAGCCGACGTGGCGTTCGAAATCCGCTATGCCCCCAGCCTGAACGGCCGACATCTGCCTCACGCTCGAGTGAACCAAGCCTTCGAACAGGTGGAAGGCGCGCAATGCATCGCCCAGAGAAAGACCGGAGTCATGGGAAAGGAGCGCGTATCGATCGCCAAGGGTGCGGATGTCGCCTCCGCAATCCTTATCGGTGTCACCCAGGTATGCCACCAGGACGCGCATCAGATCGTGGCCAAGGTCGCGCTGGCGTGCCTTGGCGGCATCGTCGAAGCGTGAGTACCAAGGCTCGCTTGCGAGCTTGCCCGCCGAGGTCGCCAGGCGGGCCTGGCCAACCAGTGCGGTCATGAAAAGCGCGAGCTCGGGAGCGGCCTCGGCGGCGAGCTCGTCGACGTCCTCTCCGCTGAAGCGCCGGTGGCCGCCCGGGGTGCGGAACGTTCTGATCCTGCCGCGGTCCGCCCATTCGCGCAGCGTGGTGGGGTGGATGTTGAGTCGCTTGGAGGCCTCTGTGAGGCTCAGCCAGGTGGCCATCTGGGAGGGAGGCCCGGACACCGCAGTAGTTTAGGAAATCTATAGGCCTCGGTGCAATACCAACGATTTCTGCAGGTTCTCGCTCAGCTTGTCAGCGCGCGGTCCCCAATCTCGAGCGCGCCGTCCAAGATCTCGAAGCCTTCGTCCAGCTCCGCCTCGGTGATACACAGCGGCGGGTTCGTCATGATCGTGTTCCAGCGCACGAACGTGTACATGCCGGCGTCGAGCAGCGCCTGGGTGATCGCTTTCATCTCGGGCGACGTGCCGTTGAAAGGCGCCATCGGCTCCAGCGTCGTGCGGTCGCGCACGAGCTCGATGGCCCCGAACAACCCGATCGATCGCGTTGCGCCAACGCACGGATGCCGCTCCTGCAGCCTGCGGTGGTGCTTCTTCAGGACCTCGCCCATCCGCTGCGAGTTGCCGACCATGTCGTCCTCTTCGTACGCCTGGATCGCACCCAGCGCCGCAGCGCACCCGAGCGGATGGCTGTTGTATGTCAGCCCTCCGGAGAAGACGTGGTCGTCGAAATATTCAGCGACCTTCGGACGCATGCCGACCGCGCCGAGCGGAACGTAGCTGCTGGTCAAGCCCTTGGCGAGGGTGATGAGGTCGGGCACGACGCCCCAGTGGTCGACACCGAACCATCGACCCGTGCGACCGAACCCCGTCATCACCTCGTCGGCGATCAGCAGGATGCCATGGCGGTCGCAGAGCTCGCGCACCCCCTGGAGGTAACCGTCGGGTGGGATCAGGATGCCGTTGGTGCCGGTGATCGGCTCGAGGATGAACGCGGCGATCGTGCTTGCGCCCTCCAGAAGAATCGTTTCCTCGAGCATTGCGAGCGCGACCTCCGCGGTGTCGGTGCCGCGCTGGATGCCGTGGTAAGGGTCGAGCACGTGGACGACGCCGACCGCGCCTTCGTTCGGCCAGCGTCGCGGGTCGCCTGTCGCCTGGATGGCGGTACCGGTGGCGCCGTGGTACGAGCGGTAGCGTGCCAAGATCTTCGAGCGCCCCGTGACGGTTCTGGCGATCTTGATGGCGTTCTCGTTCGCGTCGTTGCCGCCGAGCGTGAACAGGACCTTGTCGATGTCGCCGGGCAGCAGCTCCGCCAGCTTCTTGCCGAGATGGGCCCGGACTTCGGTCGCCATGAATGGGCTGATGTATGGGAGAAGGTCGGCCTGGCGCTTGATCGCGTCGATAATCCGCTGGTCGCCGTAGCCGGCGTTGACGCACATCAGCTGGCTGTTGAAGTCGATGAAGCGGCGCCCGTCGACCGTGCGAAAGTGGACGCCGTTGGCGCTCGCGACCGCCATCGGCCTCAGGGCCGCCTGGGCCGACCAGTCGTACAGGGTGTGGCGAAGGCAGAGCTCGCTGATCTCCTCCGCACTCAACGCTTTTACCGTTTCTGTCGCCACGGTGGAATCGTACCTGCGCGGCACGGGCTCAGTTTCCTGACCAGCAACCTGTTTGACAACGCAACTAACGGGTGCTATACCCCTGTGGTACTGGAGGAGCTACCTCCAGTGTTTTTTGTGCGCTTGCCTGGGAGGGGAATCGATGTTTCCTGCAGCTTTCGACTATGCCGCTCCCGCCACCCTGGTCGATGCTCTCGCCTTGCTCAAGCAGCATGGGGATGACGCCAAGATCATGGCCGGCGGGCAGAGCCTCATTCCGATGCTCAAGCTTCGATTCGCTCAGCCCGGGATCGTGGTCGACATTGGACGCCTGCCCGGTATGGCCGGCATCGCCCGCCACAACGGGCACCTCAGCATCGGCGCCCTCGCGCGCCACGTTGACATCGAACGAAACGCCGACCTGCCGAAGCTCTGTCCGATCCTGGTCGACACTGTCCACTGGATCTCGGACCCCCTGGTGCGAAACCGCGGAACCCTGGCCGGCTCGGTGTGCCACGCGGACCCCTCAGGTGACTGGGGTTCGGTGATGCTGGCACTCGGCGCGAGCATCGTCGCCCGGTCGCAGGCCGGCGAACGTGTCATTACCATCGAGGACTTCTTCAAGAGCCCCTTCACTACGGCGCTGAAGCCGGATGAGATCGTGACCGAGGTCCGGATCCCGATGCCCGGCGGTCCGTCCGGGGGCGCCTACAACAAGCTCGAGCGAAAGGTGGGCGACTTTGCCACCGTCGCTGTCGCGGTCCACGTCGAGCTCAGCGGCGGCAAGATCGCCAAGGCTGGCATCGGGCTCACAGCAGTGGGGCCGACCAACATCAAAGCCCTCGCGGCAGAGAAGGCTCTTGTCGGCCACGAGCCGACCGAGCAGGTGATCGCCGAAGCTGCGCGGCTCGCGTCAGAGGCCGCAGAGCCGAAGGACGACATACGCGGCACGGCCGCATATAAGAAGGACATCGTTCGTGTCTATGTTCAGCGCGGGCTCAGGACCGCGCTTGGGCGGGCTCGGGAGGTGAAGGCATGAAGGTGTCGATGCGCGTCAACGGTGCGGAGAGGAGCGGAGACATCGAACCGCGGGTTCTACTCGTCGACTTCATCAGGACCAACCTGAGCCTTACGGGCACTCACATCGGCTGCGATACCAGCAGCTGCGGCGCGTGCACGGTGCTGGTCGACGGCGACCCCGTCAAGTCATGCACCGTTCTCGCGGTCCAGGCCGAAGGACGGGCGGTCAAGACGATCGAAGGCATCGCGGGTACCGGTGCGCTGGCGCCGATCCAGGTCGGCTTCCACGAGGAGCACGGCCTGCAGTGCGGCTTCTGCACCCCTGGGATGATGCTGCTCGGCGAAGAGCTGATCTCGCGGATCCCCAATCCCACCGACGAGCAGATCCGGTGGGCGATCAGCGGCAACATCTGCCGCTGCACGGGCTACATGAACATCGTCAAGGCGGTCCAGCATGCGGCGAAGCTGACCACCGCCGCGTCGAAGGCGCCTGCGGCTGCAATGGCGGGAGGTGCCGAGTGAGCTCGACATTGCACATGCACGGAGGCATCGGCGAGTCGATCAAGCGCAAGGAGGACGCACGCTTCCTGCGTGGCCAAGGCCACTATCTCGACGACTTCGTGCTGCCGAGGATGGCCCACATGGCGATCCTGCGCAGCCCGCACGCGCACGCCCGCATCAAATCGGTTGACACCGCCGCGGCCTCGGCGAAACCGGGCGTCATCGCGGTCGTGACCGGGGAGCTCATGGCCCAGCACAAGCTGGCCTGGATGCCCACCCTCAGCGGCGACACCCAGGCGGTGCTGGCCACCGACAAGGTTCGCTTCCAGGGCCAGGAGGTCGCGGCGGTCATCGCCGAGACCAAATATCAGGCGGAGGACGCCCGAGATCTCATCGAAGTCGATTACGAGATCCTCCAGGCTATTACCAGCCCGCAGCAGGCGAAGGAGTCGGGATCGGCGCTGATCCGCGACGACAAAGAAGGCCAAAAGGACAACCATATCTATCACTGGGAGTCAGGCGACAAGGCGGGAACGCAAGCTGCGTTCGCCAAAGCCCACAAGGTAGTACGGCTCAACACGTTCTATCCGCGCTGCCACCCGGCTCCGCTCGAGACGTGCGGCTGCATCGCCGACGTCGATGGCGTCACTGGCAAGGCCACCATCTACATGACCAGCCAGGCCCCTCACGCGATCCGCACGGTTTTCGCACTCGTGGCCGGCATTCCCGAGCAGCAGATTCGGATCATCTCGCCTGACATCGGGGGCGGCTTTGGGAACAAGGTGCCCGTCTATCCCGGCTACGTGGTCGCGACCGCTGCGAGTCTCCTGCTCGGCCGGCCTGTCAAGTGGGTCGAGGACCGAACCGAGAACCTGATCTCGACCGGGTTCGCGCGCGACTATCACATGACCGGCGACCTCGCTCTCGACGCGAACGGCAAGATGACGGCTCTTCGCGTCCACCTCGACAGTGACAACGGGGCGTTCTTCGCCGACGCTCAGCCGTCCAAGTTTAAAGCGGGCCTCTTCCACATCGTCACCGGGTCGTACGACATTCCCACCGCGCACGTGACTGCGGACGGCTACTACACGAACAAGGCCCCGGGCGGCGTCGCCTACCGCTGCTCTTTCCGCGTCACCGAGGCCAGCTACCTGATCGAGCGCCTGGTGAGCAACGCGGCCATGGAGATCGGCATGGACCAGGCGGAGATCCGGACCAAGAATTTCATCAAGCCGGAACAGTTCCCGTACACGTCGGCGACGGGCTGGATCTACGACAGCGGCGACTACCCGAAGGCGATGGACGTCGCGCTGAAGCAGCTCGGTTACGACGAGATGAAGAAGGACGTCGACGCGCGCCGCAAGAAGGGTGAAGTCACGGGGATCGGAATCGCGAGCTTCACCGAGGTCGTGGGCGCCGGGCACGGCGCGGACTTCGACATCCTCGGCCTGCGCATGTTCGACAGCGCCGAGCTCCGTGTGCACCCTACCGGCAAGGCGATCCTCAAGCTAGGGGTGAAGTCGCAGGGCCAGGGCCACGAGACGACCTTTGCTCAGATCGTCGCCGAGGAGCTGGGCATCCCGGCCCAGGACGTCCTCGTCATGGAAGGCGACACCGACAACACCCCCTACGGCCTTGGGACCTATGCGTCGCGCAGCACGCCCGTGGCGGGAGCGGCTACTGCCATGGTCAGCCGGAAGCTTCGGGAAAAGGCTCGCAAGCTGGCCGCCCACCTGCTCGAAGCGGCTGAGGAAGACCTCGAATGGGAGCGGGGCAAGTTCTTCGTCAAGGGTTCCCCCGAGAAGTCCAAGACGATCCAGGAAGCTGCGTTCGCTGCCTACACCAACCTTCCAGAGGGCATGGAGCCCGGACTCGAAGGGGTGCATTACTACGACCCGCCGAACATGACCTACCCGTTCGGGACCTATGCGGTCGTCGTTGACGTCGACAAGGGCACCGGCCAGGTCAAAGTGAAGCGTATGGTCGCCGTTGACGACTGCGGCGTCCGAATCAACCCGATGATCGTCGAAGGTCAGATCCAAGGCGGCCTCACCGAGGGTTATGGAATCGCGTTCATGGAACTCATCACCTTCGACGCGGAAGGCAACTGCATCGGCTCCAACTTGATGGACTATCTGATCCCGGGATCGATGGAGACGCCCAAGTTCGAGATCGGCCAGACGGTCACGCCGTCGCCTCACCACCCGCTGGGGGCCAAGGGCGTCGGAGAGTCCGCAACCGTCGGGTCGCCGGCCGCGTACGTTAATGCCGTAATCGACGCACTTTCGCCATATGGCATCACCAACATCGACATGCCCGTCACGTCGGATAAGGTGTGGGCGGCGCTGCGCTCGAAGGGAGTGACGGAATAGCCGACGACGTACTGGAGCTGCTGCGTGAGTACGCGGCCGACGGCACGCCATGCGCGCTAGCGACTGTGGTGCGCGTGGAGCCGCCGACGTCGGCGCGCCCAGGGGACAAGGCGGTCATCACCGCCGACGGCCGGCTGCGCGGCTGGATCGGCGGGAGCTGCTCGGAGCCGGTGGTTCGGCGTGAAGCGCTGCGCGCGCTGGCAGAGGGCATCCCGCAGCTGGTCAAGATCGTTGCCGCGGACGAGGTCAAGCAGACACGCAAGCGAGGCGAGTTCATGGTCGCCACGACATGTCCGAGCGGCGGTTCGCTCGACATCTTCATAGAGCCTCGATTGCCACGCCCGCTGCTGCTCGTATTCGGCGAAACCCCAGTCGCGGAGACGCTGGCCAACCTGGGCGAGCTCACAGGATTTCGCACTCGGACCGTGAGCCATGGCGGGCTAGCGAGCCTGTCGGTCCCGGCGACAGACACCTGGGCGGTGGTGGCGACGATGGGCCATTACGACGAGGATGCGGCGGAGGCGGCGCTGGCGCACCCCGACCTTGAAGTGAGCCTCGTTGCGAGCACACGGCGCGCGGTTGCTGTACGCGCGGAGCTGCAGGCACGGGGCATCGACGAGCGCACGCTCGAACGGTTGCGGACGCCGGCTGGCAAGGTGCGCGGCGTGACGCAGGAGCAGATCGCGCTGCTGGCACTCGCCGAAGTCGTCGCGGCGCGCCAGAAGCGAGGACCGAAGCAGGCGGCGCAGGAAGCGGCGCACGTCGTGTTCGCCACTGACCCGGTGTGCGGGATGACAGTCGATCCGCTAACGGCGACGCACAAGGCGGAGTTCGGGGGAACGACGTTCTGGTTCTGCTCGGCGGGCTGCCAGGCGGAGTTCGAGAAAGAGCCTCAGCGCTATCTGAGATCGATCGAAGCCTAAGCGCTGTTCACAAGATGGTCCAGCCGCCATCGACGACGATGGTCTGGCCCACCACGTAGGACGACGCGTCGGAAGCCAAGAACACCAGGGCGCCGTCCACGTTCGGTAAGCCCGGACGGCCGATCGGACTCCGATGCTCGATCCAACGGTTCGTGTCGGCATTCCTTAGCTGGCCTGTCATCTCGCTTGGAAACCAGCCGGGTGTGATCGCGTTGACTCTCAGGCCACGCGCCGCACACTGGGCGCCGAGCCGGCGCATCAGTCCCACGACTCCGGTCTTTGCGGCGATAGACGCAGCCATCGGAAAGCGATCGGAGAGCGACACGAACCCGGCGATCGAGGCGATGTTGATGATGCTGCCACGCCCGCTGCCAACATCACAGTGGCCGCCTCACGGCAGCCCATGAATACCGCTTTGAGGTTGACCTGAGGACTCGCTCGAACTCCTCGAGCGACTCCGCTTCAGCGGGGCCATCGTCGGAGATGCCAGCGTTGTTGACCATGATGTCCAGGCGCCCGAAGCGCTTGGCAGCTCGCTCGAGGAGTGCACGCATTGCCTGCTCATTTGTGACGTCGGTGGGAACGGCCTCGGCCTGATCCTCACTCAGCAGCGAGGGCAGAAAGCCGTTCGGCACGCCTGCCGGCCAGGACGACTTCAGCTCCGCGCTCTCGCAGCACCCGTGCGAAGCGCTCGCCCAGGCCTGATGAGGCGCCAGTCACCACCGCTCCGGACCCGCTACATCGAACAGCGGGTCGCGATCGTCCACGGAGCGTATTCTTACGCGCCGCGAAGCCTCGGCGCCTGCAGCGCTACCTCGTCCCGGGAGTCATTCGTCCTTGTTGAGCCGCCTGTCACGCCGGGCCAGTCCGTACCTGGTTGCGAATGCAGTGACGGTGCCGACGATCGCTCCCACCACCAATGCTTGTATCAAGCTTGCGTGGCGGGTCGCGATGTCGAAGACCACGTCAATGCCGAATACGACGAGGCCCGAGAGAGCAGCGAGCACGACCGGCCGCTTTATCCACCTCGCTGGGCGGCTCTGGTCGTGGGCGCCATCGAGCGAGGCTGTCAGCTGCGTCCTTATGACAGAGGTGTCGGTGTCAGCAGGGCTGCTTTGCGCTGCACCAGCACTGGAAGGCGGGTGCGGGCTTCTTTCAGCCGCGCATGCGAGATGTCAGCGATCGCAACTCCCTCACCGTCCCCCAGCCCCGCGATCTGCGCACCGAGCGGGTCGATGATCGTGCTCCGCCCCGTGTAACCGAAGCCCGAGTGGCCCCCGACCGCGACGTACATGGTGTTGTCGAGCGCCCGCGCTCGCGCCACGACGCCAAGGTGCTCCTCCTTCAGCGGGCCCGCGACCCACGCCGTCGGCGCCAGCAACAGCTCCGCGCCCTGGTCCGCGGCGCCTTCGATGAAGCTCGCGAAGCGCATGTCGTAGCAGATGACCACGGCCGCCCTAAAACCCTCAACCTCGACCAGCAGCGGATCTTCCTCGCCGGCCCTAAACCGTTCCGACTCGACTTCCCCGAAAGCGTCGAACAGGTGCCTCTTGTGAAAGGCGCCCACCAGCCGCTTGACGGGGTCGACGACCACCGCGGAGTTGTGCACGACGTGCTCGCCGGGGATCGTTTCGAACATTCCCGCGACCACCGTCATCCGGTGCCGGGTGGCCAGCTCCGACAGCGCGGTCACGAATCGGCCATCCAGGGCCTCCGCCACGGCGTGCATGTCGTCGGTCTTCTCGCCGAAGTCACACATCGAGGCCTCCGGAAAGACCACCACCCGCGCCCCCGCCTCCGCTGCCTGGGCGGCGAGCTTGGTGATTCGCTCGAGGTTGGCCGGCTTGCTCATCCCCGAGCTGAACTGGGCTACCGCAACTCTCACCTGCACTAGTATCGACCCCGGTGATGGCCGCGTCAAAGCTGAAGGCCTTGATCGTCCAGCACGAGGAGCCGACCCCGGCTGGGCTACTCGCCGACTGGCTCGACTCACAGAATGCGCAGATTGATGTTCTTCGAATCGACCTCGACGAACGTGTGCCGGATCCTCGCGAGTTTCAGCTGATCGCGTATCTCGGCTCGGAGTTTGCGTCGTTCGACGATTCGGTGCCCTTTGTCGAGCGCGAGTCGGAGCTGATCCGCCAGGCCGCCCAACACGACGTGCCGATGCTCGGCCTATGCTTCGGCAGCCAACTGATGGCGCGGGCCCTCGGCGGCGAGTCCTTCCGTGCAGAGCGGCCCGAGATCGGCTGGTTTCGCGTCCGAAGCAACGACGCCGACCTAATCTCGGAAGGCCCGTGGTTCGAGTGGCATTACGACTCGTTCACCCTGCCCGCCGGCGCGAAGCTCCTGGCGGACACAGACGTGGGTCCCCAGGCCTACGTGATCGGGAGAAGCCTCGGCCTCCAGTTCCATCCGGAAGTGACGCCCGACATCCTCGACGGCTGGGTGCGCGGTCACCTCGACTCTGGCGGCGGCGACGTAGGAGGCGTCGACCTCGAAGCCATGCAGGATGAGGCCGAAAGGCGCGCGCCGGCCTTGCGCCTCGCCGCGCTGAAGCTATTCGACCGCTTCCTAGAGCGAGTCGCCAGGCTGAGCCCCGGATCCGTGTCCATTGACGGTGCTGCTCACACCTGATAGCTTCCCGACGAGCACCCAGTAGGGAGGGGGCTGTTGGCGCTGCTGGGCGGCGCGGAGGGGAGGAACCAGGGATGAGTGTCCAGGCCCGCGATACGGACGCCGAGCAACTCCACCGAATGGGCTATGCGCAGGAGCTGCGCCGCCGCATGTCCACGTTCTCCAACTTCGCGGTCTCATTCACCATCATCTCGATCCTCTCAGGCTGCCTCACTTTGTACGGCTATGGCATGAACACCGGCGGACCGGTCTCTATGAACATCGGCTGGCCCCTAGTCGGTCTCTTCGTCCTCCTGGTGGGTCTCGCCATGGCGGAGGTCTGTTCCAGCTACCCGACGGCCGGCGGTCTCTACTACTGGTCGGCCAAGCTCGGGGGCAAGAACTCGGCCGCGTGGAGCTGGTTTACCGGCTGGTTCAACCTTCTGGGCCAGGTGGGCGTCACCGCTGGCATCGACTTTGGTCTGGCGTTGTTCGCCGACGCACTTCTGAGCGCCCTCTTCAACTACCCGACGACCCCGGGTTGGATCGTGCTCATCTACGCCGTGGTGCTTTTCCTGCACGGGTTGCTTAACACGTTCGGAGTCGGGCTCGTGGCTTTGTTGAACGACATCTCGGTCTGGTGGCATTTGGTGGGCGTGGCGGTCATCTTCATTGTGTTGTTCTTTGTCCCAGCTCACCATCAATCAGCGTCGTTCGTATTCACGAAGTTCGTCAACAACACGGGATTCAATGCACCGTTCTATGTCTTTCTGATCGGCCTACTTCTCGCCCAGTACACGTTCACGGGCTATGACGCTTCGGCGCACATGACAGAGGAGACGCGCAACGCCGCCGTCGCCGGCCCGCGAGGCATCGTGTGGTCGATCATCATCTCCCTCATAGCTGGCTGGATTCTGCTGATTGGCGTCACCAGCGCCATCCAGAACTACGACGTTGAGCGGACGGCCGTCACCCCCGCCGCCCAGATATTCATCGACGCGGTCGGCCACAACGGAGGCCTGTTCCTCCTCTTCATCGTGGTCGGGGCGCAGTTCTACTGCGGCATGTCGTCGGTGACCGCCAACTCGCGCATGATCTATGCCTTTTCGCGAGACGGCGCGGTGCCGGGCTCGCAGTTCTGGCACAAGATCAACCCGCGCACTCGCACTCCGACCAACTCCATCTGGTTCGCGGCCGTCGGTGCTTTCATCCTCGGCCTGCCCTATCTGTACAGCCCCGTGGCGTACTATGCCGTGACCTCCATCGCCGTCATCGGCCTCTACATCGCCTATGGGATCCCGATCCTGCTCCGTCTTCTGGCGGGGGACAAGTTCCAGCGCGGTCCGTGGCACCTCGGGCGCTGGAGCTACGTTGTCGGTTGGATAGCCGTGATCTGGATCGGGTTCATCGCTATCCTCTTCGTGCTCCCGCAGGCAGCTCCCGGAAACACGTCTGCGACGTTCAACTACGCCCCCGTCGCCGTCGGGGTAGTCTTGATCTATTCGGGGGGCTACTGGTTCCTCTCGGCCAAGAATTGGTTCAAAGGGCCCAAGGTCCAAGGGACACCGGAAGAGCTTGCCAAGATCGAAGCCGAACTCGCCGCCGCTGGATAAACACAACACGCATATCAACGCGCGTCCGAAGATCGGAATAACGACCAGCCCGAGGCGGGAGGCCGATTACTACCTGACGTATGGACGGGCGGTGGAGGCGGCCGGCGCGCAGGCTGTCTATCTGCCGCCCGGCACCGGTTCGGTCGAAGAGCTCGACGGGCTGTTGTTGCCCGGAGGGTGGGATGTCGATCCGGCTCTTTACGGTGAGGAGCCCGACCCGAAAACCGGCGACATCGACCGCGAGCTGGACGAGACCGAGATCCGGCTTTTCAATCTCGCCCGCAGCGAGCAGATCCCGGTACTTGGCATCTGCCGCGGCCAGCAGGTGATCAACGTGGCGATGGGTGGGACCCTACTGCAGCACCTCGAAGGCCACGAGGTCCGCGCGTTTGGTCGGAAGCACCTCGCCCACACGGCCGAGGTGGACCCAGCCTCCGAGCTGGGGCATGCGGCCGAAGGACGCGAGATAAAGGTCAACAGCCTCCACCACCAGGCGGTGCGCTCGGTGGCCCCGGGGTTGCGGCCGACCGCGACCGGAGACGACGGCACGATCGAAGGGCTCGAGTCGAACGATGGCCTGATCGTTGCCGTGCAGTGCCACCCCGAAGAGCTGACCGGAGATCTTCCCTGGGCCAAGAAGCTGTTCGAACGTTTCGTGGTGCGCGCCCGCCGGCGGGCGCTGACATGCTGACCAAAGAGCAGCTCGGGGCCGCGGTCAAGAAAGGCGAGATCGACACGGTCGTGGTCGCCTTCACTGATATGCAGGGCCGCTTGATGGGCAAGCGGGTGGATGGCGAGTACTTCATGGAATCGGCTGCGCACGGGGAGGCGGTCGAAGGCTGCAACTACCTGCTCGCCGTCGACATGGACATGGACCCCGTGCCCGGCTACGCCATGGCGAACTGGGAGAGCGGCTACGGCGACTTCGATATGATTCCCGACTTCAACACGCTTCGGCGGATCCCCTGGCTGGAGGGGACCGCGTTGGTCCTCAGCGATGTCGCCTGGCACGACCGCAAGCCAGTGAAGCCGTCGCCTCGCCAGATGTTGAGGGCCCAGATCGAGCGCGCCAAGGCGCTGGGTTTCGAGCCGATGTTCGGCACCGAACTCGAGTTCTACCTGATGAAGGAGACGTTCGCGGAAGCGCACGCCAAGAACTACTCCAACCTCACCCCGTCAGTCCCTTACATTCTCGACTACCACGTGCTCGCAACCAGCTACGACGAACCCTTCATCCGCGCCGTCCGCAAAGGCATGAAGGAGGCGGGCATCAAGGTCGAGAGCTCCAAGGGCGAGGCTTGGCCTGGCCAGCAGGAGATCAACTTCCACTTCTCGGACGCGCTGACGATGGCCGACAACCACGTCATCTACAAGAACGGGATCAAGGAGATGGCCCAGCAGCACGGCTGCTCGGTGACGTTCATGGCAAAGCCAGACCACCGCTGGATCGGCAGCTCATGCCACGTGCACTCGAGCCTATGGAAAGACGGCAAGAACACCTTCCACGGCGAGTCCGACACGTTCAAGCGCTACCTGGCAGGCCACATCGCTTGCGCTGACGAGATCGCCATCTTCCTGGCTCCCAACATCAACTCCTACAAGCGCTATGCCGCGGCGTCGTGGGCGCCGACGACGCTGGCATGGGGCCACGACAACCGGACGTGCGGGTTTCGCATCGTCGGCCACGGCCAGCACCTGCGCACCGAATCGCGCATCCCAGGCGCTGACGTCAACCCATACCTCGCCATCGCGGCGTTGATCGCCGCGGGCCTCCACGGCATCGAGCAGAAGCTCGAGCTTGGGCCTGCCTTCACGGGCAATGCATACGAGTCGGACGTTAAGCGATTCCCTCACGCGCTCCGCGATGCCATCGCAGCCCTGGAGAAAGGGACGATGGTCCGCAAGGCTTTCGGCGACGACGTCGTCGACCACTACCTCAACTACGCGCGCACCGAGCAGGCGCAGTTCGACAAGGTGGTCACCGGTTACGAGCGCGAGAGGCTGTACGAGCGCGGGTGACCTCTCTCCTTGAGGTTGTAAACCCAGCGACCGAGAAGCCCATCGCAAAGCTGGACCGCGCCGGCGTCGAGGAAACCGATCGTGCCGTGGCCGCTGCACGCGCCGTCTACCCCGCCTGGCGGGCAATGAAGCCGGCTGACCGGGCCCGGTTGCTGCGCAAGGTGGCGGCGCTGGTCGAGGAGCACATAGATGGGCTGGCTCGGCTGGAGACATCGAACGTCGGCAAGCCGCTCGGCGACTCGCGATGGGAGATGGGCATGGTCGCGGACGTCTTCCATTTCTACGCGGGCGCGGTCGAGAAGCACTACGGCGACACGATCCCTGTTGCGGGTGGCGTCGACATGACGTTTCGCGAACCACTGGGCGTGGTCGGCTTGATCGTGCCGTGGAACTTTCCATTGATGTTGGCCAGTTGGAAGCTCGGTCCCGCGCTGGCATGCGGAAACACAGTCGTGCTCAAGCCCGCGGAGCTGACGCCGCTCACGGCGATTCGTTTCGCCGAGCTCGCGCTCGAGGCCGGAATACCGGAGGGTGTAGTCAACATCGTGGTCGGACCGGGATCGGTGGCGGGTGAGCGGCTCATCGCTCACCCCGACGTGGCCAAGATCGGATTCACGGGGTCGACAGAGGTCGGGAGCCGCGTTATGGAGGGCGCCGCGAAGACGATCAAACGCGTGACGCTCGAGCTCGGTGGCAAGTCGGCCAACGTGATTTTCGAGGATGCGGACCTCGAGCGCGCGGCAGCCGCGGCGCCGGGCGCCGTCTTCGGGAATGCCGGGCAGGACTGCTGCGCGCGCTCGCGAATCCTCGTGCAGAAATCGGTGTACGACCGCTTTTTGAAGCTGCTCGTGGATGCCACCTCAAAGTTCCGGGTTGGCGATCCGGAGAAGGAAGGCACCGATATGGGGCCGCTCATATCGGCTGACCACCGGAGGAAGGTCGCGGCCTTCGTCAATGGCACCCCACTCTTCAAAGGCAAGGTCCCCGAAGGGGATGGTTTCTGGTTCCCGTGCACGCTCGTGGCGGCCACCAACCAGGATGCTGTCGCGCGCGAGGAGGTGTTTGGTCCCGTGGCTGCAGTCATCCCATTCACGGATGAGGAAGATGCGGTTCGTATCGCCAACGACACCCCGTACGGTCTTTCAGGCTCGATCTGGACGCGTGATGGGGCGCGTGCGCTTCGGGTCGCTCGCGCGCTCGAGACCGGTGTGTTGTCGATCAACTCGAACAGCTCGGTGCGCGTCACGACCCCCTTCGGCGGCTTTAAGCAATCGGGATTCGGCCGCGAGCTCGGTATGCACGCGATGGCAGGCTACTCCGAGGTCAAGAACGTTTTCATGTCGACGGAGGCATAACGAGTGGGAAGGCTCGATGGCAAAGTCGCGGTGATCACTGGAGCCGGCGGCGGCATCGGCCGCGAAGCCGCAATCCTTTTCTCGAATGAAGGAGCGCGTGTGTGCGTCGCCGACGTCGGCGCCGAAGCGGGCGAGAAGGCGGCGTCCGAATGCAAGGAGGCGTTCTTCTTCAAAGCCGACGTCAGCGATCCGAAGAGCGTGCAGGCGATGTATGCAGAAACCGCGAAGCGCTTCGGGCGAATCGACGTCCTCTACAACAACGCGGGCATCATGCCCGCCGACGACGACTCGATCCTCACCACAGAACCCGATGCATGGGACAGGGTTCAGGCGGTCAACGCGAAAGGCGTGTTTCTGTGCTGCAAGTACGGAATTCCACACCTGCTCAAAGCGGGCGGGGGCTCGGTGATCAACGTAGCGTCATTCGTCGCGCTGGTTGGTGCCGCCACCTCGCAGATCGCGTACACCGCCTCAAAGGGTGCGGTTCTGTCGATGAGCCGAGAGCTCGCGGTGCAGTTCGCGCGGCAGGGCGTGCGAGTCAACGCGCTGTGTCCTGGTCCGGTGGAGACTCCGCTGCTGATGAGGTTGTTCTCAGAGACGCCTGGCGCTTACGAGCGGCGCCGCGTGCATCTGCCGATGGGGCGTCTCGCCAAGGCGAGGGAGATTGCAAATGCGGCCCTGTTCCTTGCCAGCGACGAATCGAGCTATGTGAACGGTGCGACCTTCCTCGTGGACGGCGGCCTGAGCGCCGCATATGTGACCCCGGAGTAGCACCCGCGCCGTAACCCACCGTGGTATCGGGATGCGTCCTCGGAAGGTTTCAGGAGCACCCAATGCAAACCAGGCTTTTCGTCAGTGCCGCCGCCGCTTTCACCGCGGTGATCGTGGCTGCCTGCGGAAGCTCGACGCCGTCAGCGACGGTCACTAGTCCGACCCCGGCGTCCAGCCCTGGTGCGGCGCCAGGCCAAACGATCAAGGTCGCCACCGACCCGAAGCTGGGGCAGATCCTCGCGGACAGTGCCGGCAAGACCGTGTACCTGTTTGTCGCCGACAAGAGCACTGCGTCGACGTGCTACACGAGCTGCGCCCAACTCTGGCCGCCGGTCCTCACCACCGGCGCCCCGGTGGCCGGCACCGGCGCGCAGGCCTCCTTGCTTGGAACGACCACACGAACCGACGGAACGACTGAGATCACATATGCCGGCCACCCCCTGTACTACTTTGTCAGCGACACGGCGCCTGGTGACACGACTGGGCAGGGCGTCAACAGCTTCGGCGGCCTGTGGTGGGTCCTTTCTCCGGCCGGGACGGCGATCACAACCAAGTAGCAAACTCGCGCCAGGCACCTGTGGAAGACGCTTAACTTCTGCAGGTGGCAGAAGCGGTCTCGAGTCCGGCCCGCCGGAAAATGGTCCGCGACGCCTTGAGCATCGCGATCGCCTCAGGCGCCTACGCTTTGTCGTTCGGAGCGATCTCGACCACGTCGGGGCTGTCTCTCCTGCAGACGGTGTGCCTCTCGGTGCTGATGTTCACTGGCGCCTCGCAGTTCGCCCTCGTCGGAATCGTCGGGTCTGGCGGCAGCGTTTGGGCCGGTGCCGCCACGGCGGCCTTGCTGGGCACGCGCAACGCTCTCTACGGCGTGCGCCTGTCGAGCCTGCTCAGGGTTGGCGGCCTCCACCGGTTCGCCGCCGCCCACTTCGTCATCGACGAGACCACTGCCATGGCCATCGCGCGAGACGCTGAGAGCGAAAGCAGGTTTGCGTTCTGGATCACTGGCCTCTTGCTTTTCGCCTTCTGGAACCTGGGCACCCTCGTCGGGGCGCTCGCGACCAGCGCTTTGCCCGATCCCAAGGTGCTGGGTCTCGACGCGGCGCCCCCGGCTGCTTATCTCGCCCTGCTGGCGCCCAGCCTGCGAGCGCGCGAGCCGCTGGCAATCGCGATGGCCGCCGGCCTCGTTGCCCTGCTCTGCCTGCCGTTCGTCCCGGCGGGCGCGCCTCTGCTGATCGTGGCCGCGCTCGTCGCCGTATACGGGCTGTTGGGCAGGGCCAGGTGATGTGGGCGGGCGTTTTGGTCGCCTCGGGCGCCTGTTACGCGCTCAAGCTGGCTGGCCTCTCCTTGCCCGCTCGATGGCTGCAGGGCGCCGGCATCCAGCGGACCGTCCCGCTGCTGCCCGTTGCGCTGCTGGCTGCCCTGATCGCGACCCAGACCTTTTCGTCCGGTAAGCACCTCGTGCTCGATGTGCGCGCTGCCGCGCTGGGGGTGGCGCTGATCGCGGTCCTCCTGCGGGCTCCGTTCATCGTCGTGATAGTGGCGGCCGCCGGCACCGCAGCCCTCCTCCGACTTGTCTAGTCCTGGACCCATTTGCGCCCACCCGGACTCCAACCTATCGAATTACGAAGCTTTGGCGCAACCGTGCACGTCGGCAAGTTCCTCAGCTGCGCGTGGCTATCAGCTCTTCGAGGCGGTCGACCATGCCTGCGAACGCGGCGAAAGCCGACGCGACCGGCTCAGGCGATGCCATGTCCACCCCAGCGAGCCTGAGGCCGTCGAGTGGATACATCGAGCCGCCACTCTTCAAGAAAGCGAGGTAGGCCCGCACGGCATCCGCATCGCCGGCCGCCACCCTCTCGGCAAGGTGGTTGGCGCCGGCGATCCCGGTCGCGTACTGGAACACATAGAAGTTGCTGTACAGGTGCGTATGAAACTGAGCCCACGTGGAACCGATGCGCTCGCGATTTCGTTCAGTCAACTCCACCTCGGAGCCATAAACCTCAGCGATGAGGTCAGCCGTAAGCTGGTTGAGGTCGTCGGCAGTCAGAGCTCTGCCCTTTTCGGCGCGCTCGTGAATCTCAAGCTCAAACCGTGCCAGCGTCGGCATGATGAAGAAGTAGCGGTAGAAGTTGGCCATCGCTTCTTCGATAACAGCGATCTGAAACTCGGGATCCTGGTTGGTGGCCAGCAGGTATCGGCGCGTCAGGGCCTGGTGCATGTTTGAGGCCACCTCGGCCTGGAACAGGCCGTAGCCGGAGTACACGAATGGCTGCGTCTTGCGGGTGTAGTACGAATGCATCGAATGCCCGAGCTCATGAGCGAGAGTGCTCATCGAGTAGATGTCTTCGTTATAGCTCATGAAGATGAACGGGTAGGTTCCCGGCGTCCCGGTCGAGAATGCGCCCATGCGCTTCCCCTTGTTCGGGTAGACGTCCACCCAGCGTTGCTCGAGCGACCCCTTGCGAAGCACGTCCACGTATTCGTCGCCGAGCGAGCTGACGCCCTCGGAGATCCAGTCCACCGCCTCCTCATACGGAACCTTGCGCTTCGACAAACCGAGTCGGGCTTGCAGGTCGTAAGGCTCGATGGCAGAAAGTCCCAACGCTTGGCGCCGAACACGCCAGTAGCGGTGCCACGTCCCCAGGTTGTCCTGGAAGGCCCGGATGACGCTGTGATAAACCGCCGCTGGGATGTGATTGGGCTCGAGCGAGGCTTCAAGAGAGGACCCGTAAGCGCGAGCGCGTGCGTAGAACACATCGCGCTTGACACCGGCCGCGAGGTTTGCCGCCATCGCGTGTTGCATCGCAATGTGGGCATCGGCGTAGCTCTCGAAGGCTGAGCGGCGAAGATCGCGGTCGGGGCTGGTGAGCAGCGCTCCGATGGTGCCCTGGGCGACTTCCTCCTCGCCTTCCGCGCCTTTGGCGGGCGCAAACCTCAGGTCGGTGTTGGCGAGCACCGAATGCACGGACAGCGCTGTCGCGAGGGGATCTGACGCCTGCGACAGGAGCTGCTCCACCTCAGGACTGCGCACGTGGTTCCGCAACTTCTCGAGGCGGTCGAGGAAGTGGCCGAGGTGCTTGAGCCGGGGCGAGGTCGCAACCCACTCCCGTAGCTTTGGAAAGCCGATCGCGATCATCTCCGGCACCGCGAAAGACATGGCCGCGCCAAGCTGCGCGTAGGTCGAGCGCGCTCGATCCGCGCGTGCGGCCGCGGACTGGTCGGTGGCATCGACCGAGTAGGACATCGTGGCGTAGACGATCACCTTGCCCATCACGAGCTGGGCGCTGTCCGCCGCGTCGAACCAGTCCGCGAGCATGTCGGGAGACTCACCCAGGTGCCCTTCGAACTCGGCCAGGTCCGGAAGCTTGGCGAGAATCGAGCTGACCGCAGCCTCCCAGCCACCGCCGTCAGCGAAGACGCTCTCGCTGTTCCAGGTGAACCTGGCGTCAACCTCAGCCCGATTGGGGAGAGTCTTGCTCACGGCGCGTAAGCGTACCGAGTTGAGGCCCGGCGGTACGATTTAGGGCATGCCGCGACTCAGTGCGAATGGAATCGAAATCGAATACGAAACCTTCGGCGACCCGAAGGCAGCACCCCTCCTACTGGTCAGCGGGCTGGGGTCTCAGCTGACCAGCTTCGACGTGGAGTTTTGCGAGCAGCTGCGGGATCGAGGCTTTTATGTCATCCGGTACGACAACCGTGACGCCGGCTTCTCGACCAAGCTGGAGGCGGCCGGCGAGCCCGACCTGCTGGGGGCTTTTGGCGGCAACGCGAATCCGGCCTACCGACTGGACGATCTCGCCGATGACGCCGCGGGGCTCCTGAGCGGGCTTGGCATTCGCGCCGCACACGTCGTTGGTGTCTCGATGGGAGGCTTCATCGCCCAGTTGGTCGCCATCAACCATCCCGATCATGTCCTCTCGCTGACATCGATCATGTCCGGCCCAGGTGGCGAGGACGAGATCCCGCCGGAGCCTGAAGGCGCCGACGTGTTGATGAGAATCCCGCCGCCGACGCGTGAGGGTCAGATCGAACACGGCCTGTGGATCCGGAAGACGCTCAAGGGGCCCGGCGACCCGTTCGACGAAGCCAAGGAGACACGCCAGGTGGAGAGTGCATACGAAAGGTCGTATTACCCGGTCGGGACGGGCCGCCAGCTCGTGGCGATACTCGCGGCCGAGAGCCGGCTACAAAAGCTGAGTCGCTTGAAGGTGCCGGTTCTTGTGATCCACGGGACTGACGACGTCCTCGTTCCAGTCGAGAACGGACGAAGGGTTGCGAACGCGATTCCTGGCGCTCGCCTGCTCGAGTTCGAGCGGATGGGCCACAACCTTCCGGAGCGCGTCTGGCCGCAGGTTATCGACGCCATCGACGAGCTCGCTCAGCCAGCGCGGGTGCCCCAGCCGCGGTAGGCATGCCGACTCTGGCGGGGATAAGCCCGGCGATCGCGTTCCTGGCCGGGCTGGTCTCGTTCGTTTCGCCATGCGTGCTCCCTTTGGTGCCGGCGTACCTGGCCTACCTGGGAGCGCGCGCGGGACAGCCGGCGGTTGCGACGGGCCCTGGCGCAGTGGCCGTTCAGGCATCGCCGACCCTGCCGGTGGCGGCTGCGGGGGCCGGTTTCGTGGCCGGGCTTTCGCTGGTGTTCATCCTTTTCTTCTACGTGTTCTCTATCGCCGTGCAGCCCATCCGCGGGTACGTGCCAGTGGTCGCCGGAGTATTCGTCATCGCGATGGCCTTGCATGTCGCGGGTGTGATCCGGATCCCGTTTCTCTCGGGCGAGTACCGGCTGATGAAGAAGGCCCCAACCGGCGGTGGGGTTGCCGGCGGCTTCGTCCTGGGCATGGGGTTCGCCAGCGGCTGGACGCCTTGCATCGGGGTGACCCTCAGCGCGGTGCTGAGCTCTGCGGTGTCAGCGGGCACGACAGCCCAGGGCCTCGTGTTGATGATCGCCTACTGCCTCGGGCTGGGCCTTCCGTTCCTGGCGCTCGCGTTTGCGCTTGAAAGAGCACGTCCACTGGTGCGACTCGTCAACAGCCACCGGCGCGCCATCGATCTGGCATCGGCCGCGGTGCTGCTGGTGATGGGTTTGCTCCTGTTGACGAACAAGCTCACGATCCTGGCCGCGGGCCTCTCCCAGCTGGTCCCGTCTTGGCCGTCGCCAACGCTTTGATCGAGCTCGCTGGTGTTGCTGGGCCGCCGATGTTCTCCGGCCAACCGGGAGCCACGACGGCCTCGGTCGTCGCGTTCTGGGCCGTCTTCTGCGTGTGGCTAGGATCCGAATGGTGGCTGGCATACCGCCTGCACCGGATCCCCAGCGACGCCACCAATCGCGATGCCGGCTCCAAGTGGTGGCTGATCGCCTCGGTATGGGGAACGGCTGCGGCCGGAATCGGCCTGGGGTTTGCGTTCCCAGGTGCGGCGATCACAAAGGGACGCATAGAGGTATTCGTCGTCGGTCTGGCGCTGATGGTTGCCGGCATGGCGCTGCGGTGGTACTCGATCCGCGTGCTTGGCGCCTCGTTCACGATGGACATCGCGACGCGCCCGGGCCAGGCGGTCATGCAATCGGGCCCGTACCGCCGGATTAGACATCCGTCTTACACGGGCGCGCTGCTGACGCTTCTCGGCGTCCTGGTTTGCTGCGTCAACTTCGCGTCGCTGGCGGCTCTCGCGCTGGCCCTGGCCGGCTACACGCTCCGGATCAGGGTCGAAGAACGGGCGCTGGCGACTCAGCTCGGCTTGCCTTATCGCGAGTACATGCGCCACACCAAGCGGCTGATTCCGTTCTTGATCTAGCTCTCGTCTATTAGGGGGTTCCGGGCAGGACGGCGACGAAATAGCCTGCCGGCTGGATCTTGGTCGAAGCGCCACTGCTGACGGGATTAGTTATGAATTCGAGTCAATCGCGTCGTAGAGGCGGCGGCTGTAGATCATCGGCTTGACGCTTTCGCGATGCGCGCCTTCGGTGACCAAGCCAATCAGTATCCAGTGGTCGCCGGCTTCGATCGTGTCTCGCAGCGCGCAGACGGCGTAACCCGAGGTGTCGTTCTCCAAGATCGGCCCACCGATGCGGCTGCTCGGGCGCCGCCAGGCGATGGCTTCGAACTTGCTCGTCAGCTTGGTCGCCATCCGGCGCGCCAGCTCCTCGCGCCCCGCCGCGAGAATGTTCGCGGTGAAGCCGCCCGTATGCTGGACTGCGGCCAGCGTGTTCGAGGTCTTGTCGATGCAGGCAAGCGCCAGCGGCGGCATGATGGAAACCGCGCAGAAGGCGCTCACCGTCAGACCTCGTGGCTGTCCGTCCTCGCCGAAGGCGGTAAGGATCACCACGCCGCTCGGAAAGCTGGCCATGACATCGCGAAACCGCTGCGCCTCGATCACGAAGCGACCATACACATCGCGATCTTAACGAACACTTGTTTGCGGATCCGGGACGGCTCAAAATTGGATGGTGGGTAGTTCAATCGATCTCTTCGCGCCGGCCACGCGCGAGTGGTTTCAGGGCGCCTTCGCCGGCCCGACGCTGGTCCAGGAGAAGGGCTGGCAGGAGGTGGCCGCCGGCCGGCACGTCCTCATGGCCGCCCCCACAGGCAGCGGCAAGACGCTTGCCGCCTTCCTCTGGTGCATCGACCGGCTGACCACAGAACGCACGCCGCCAGAGGCCGAGCGCTGTCGCGTCCTTTATGTGTCTCCGATGAAAGCGCTGGCCCACGACGTCGACCGCAACCTGCGGTCTCCCCTGATTGGAATCAGCCACCACATGCAGTCGCTCGGCCTGGTGGCTCCCGACCTGTCTGTCGCCATCCGCACCGGCGACACGCCGGTGGACGCCCGGCGCTCGATGGAGCGCCATCCGCCCGACATCCTCATCACGACGCCGGAGTCGCTCTATCTCCTGCTGACTAGCAATGCCCGGAAAATCCTGGCCTCGGTGCGGTGGCTGATCGTCGACGAGATTCACTCGGTCGCCGCCACCAAGCGCGGTTCTCACCTGGCGCTGAGCCTCGAGCGTCTGTGTGCGCTCACCAAGGTCGAGCCGCAACGCATCGGCCTTTCCGCGACGCAGCGGCCCCTGGAGGAGGTGGCGCGGTTCCTCGGTGGCACGAGCCGCGAGGTCGCGATCGTCGACGCCGGACGGCTCAAGACGATGGAGGTCACCGTCGAGGTGCCGGTCGACGACATGGCTCGGCTCACTGTGGAGGATGACAACGGCAGGCCGGCGGGCAGCATCTGGCCGGCGATCTACCCACGGCTGCTCGCCCTCATCCGCGAGCACCGCTCGACCATCGTCTTCGTCAACTCCCGCCGGCTGGCCGAACGCCTGGCGGCGCGTGTCAATGAGCTGGCAGGAGAAGAGCTCGTGCTCGCCCATCATGGTTCGATCGCGCGCGAACAGCGCCTGCTCATTGAGGACCAGCTCAAGGCGGGCGTCATTCACGGGCTCATCGCGACCTCCACTCTCGAGCTGGGCATCGACATGGGCGCCGTCGACCTGGTCCTTCAGGTGGAGGCGCCGCCAAGCGTGGCGGCAGGGATCCAGCGCGTGGGGCGAGCGGGCCACTCGGTGGGCGAGGTGTCTCGCGGCGTGGTCATCCCCAACTTCCGGGGTGGCCTCCTCGAATCGGCCGCGGTGGTCGAAGGCATGCTCGAAGGACGCATCGAATCGACCGCTGTTCCGCGAAAGCCACTCGACGTCCTCGCTCAGCAGATCGTGGCGATGTGCGCGATGGACGAGTGGCAGGTCGACGAGCTGGCCGCGGTCGTGCGTCGCGCTTACCCGTACAGCGATCTCGGTCCACTCGCGCTCGAGTCGGTCCTCGACATGCTCAGCGGCCGCTATCCGTCCGATGATTTTGCGGAGCTGCGCCCGCGCATCGTCTGGGACCGCGTCGCCGGTACGCTTCGGGGACGGGCCGGCGCGCAACGGCTTGCCGTGACCAATCCGGGGACCATCCCGGACCGCGGGCTCTACACGGTGAACCTCGTCGACAACGGGCGCCGCGTCGGCGAGCTCGATGAGGAGATGGTTTACGAGAGTCGGGTCGGCGAGACCTTCATCCTCGGTGCGTCGACGTGGCGCATCGCCGAGATCGGCCAGTCGCAGGTGCTGGTCACACCCGCTCCCGGAGAGCCCGGCAAGGTTGCGTTCTGGCATGCGGACGCGCCGAGCCGGCCGATCGAGCTAGGCCGTGCCCTGGGCAAGATGGTGCGCGAGCTGCGCGCGCTGGAACCTGCGAAGGCGGCGGAGCGCCTGCGCGTCCGCGCGGGTTTCGACGATCGAGCGATCAAGAACCTGCTCGCCTACCTCGACGATCAAGCCACGGCGACCGGGGCGGTGCCCGACGACAGGACGGTCGTCGTGGAGCGGTTCCGCGACGAGGTGGGGGACTGGCGGGTGTGCATCCACACGCCACTTGGAGGTCGCGTGCATGCGCCGCTGGCCCTGGCTCTCGAGTCGCGCCTGCAGGAACGGCTTGGCATCGATGCGCGTGCGATGTGGACCGATGACGGAATCGCGCTGCACCTGCCCGACGTCGAGACGCCGCCGGCGCTCGATGAGCTGATGCTCGATCCTGATGAGGTCGAGGCACTGGTGCATGCGCAGCTGCCTGGCTCGGCGTTGTTCGCAGGGCGCTTTCGAGAGAACGCTGCGCGATCGTTGCTGCTGCCGCGGCGCCGCCCGGGACAGCGAACCCCGCTGTGGCAGCAACGCATGCGAAGCGCCAGCCTCCTGAAGGTAGCTGGTCAGTTTCCTGACTTCCCGATCCTGGCCGAGACCTGGCGCGAGTGCATGGCCGACCACTTCGACATGGGCGCTCTGATGACACTGCTGCGCGGGATCCGCTCGCGCGAGATTCGCGTCGTGGCCGTCGACACCGAGCGGGCGTCGCCCTTTGCGTCCTCGCTCCTTTTCTCTTACGTCGCGGAGTTTATGTACGCCGGCGACTCGCCGCTGGCCGAACGCCGCGCGCAAGCGCTCACGCTCGATCGCGAGCTGCTTGCCGAGCTACTGGGCAGCGAGGACCTGCGCGAGCTGCTGGATCCCGATGCAATCGCCGCGATCGAGGTTGAGCTCCAGGGCCTGCTGCCTGAACGTTTCCCGCGCGACTCTGACGAGGCGCACGACCTGCTGGTCCGCCTGGGCGATCTGAGCGATAGCGAGACATCGGCTCGCGGGATCGCGCCGGAGTGGCTGAGAGCCCTGGAGCGTGAACGAAGGGCAATCGTCGTGCGGGCGGCAGGAGAGTCGCGGTGGATCGCGGCTGAAGACGCGGGCCGCTACCGCGCCGCTCTTGGGACCAGCCTGCCGGTCGGGTTGCCCGAGGCTTTTCTGGTTCCCGGGCCGCGGCCGCTCGAGTCGCTCGCGCGACGTTGGGCGCGCACCCACGTCCCGTTCCTGACCGCCGACCTCAAGACACGATGGCGTCTTCCAGCGGTTGCAATCGAAGAGGCGCTGACGCAGCTCGCGGCGCGCGGCGAGATCGTCGCCGGCGAGTTCCGTAGGGCGGCCGAGGGCCGCGAATACTGCCACCCCGAGGTGTTGCGCATGCTGCGGCGCCGATCGCTCGCCGCGTTGCGGCGCGAGATCGAGTCGGTGGCACCCGCGGTGCTGGCGCGATTCCTGCCTTCGTGGCACGGCGTGGGCGCCAAATCGTCCGGGGTCGATCGTTTGCTTGAGGTGGTGTTCCAGTTGCAGGGGCTGGCGCTGCCGGCGACGGTGATCGAGCGCGATGTAATCGCCGGTCGTATCGCCAACTACAACCCGCGTCTCCTCGACGAGCTCATTTCGATGGGCGAGGTCGTCTGGGTGGGTCGAGGCGCGCTGGGCGCCAGCGACGGGAAGGTCGCTCTCTATCTGCGCGGGGATGCGCCCCGCCTCGTGTCTGAGCCCGTCGAACCTCCGACCGGCGAATTGCACAACCGCCTCCGTGAACACATGCGGTCGCGTGGTGCGAGTTTCTTTCGCGACATCTATGGCGCATGCGGGGGCGGGGACGAAGAGGCGATGCTCGATGCGATTTGGGACTTGGTCTGGTCCGGAGAGGTGACCAACGACACGTTTGCGCCGCTGCGCCTGCTTGGTCCAATAGCGCGCCGGCCGGCCCGCGGGCCGCGGCTCCCGCGACTTACGCAACCTCGCGCGTCAGGGCGATGGTCCTTGGTCGCCGAGATGGTAGGCATAGGAGCGGCGACGACGGAGCGAATGCACGCGCAGGCCGGCGTACTGCTTCAACGCCATGGCGTACTGACGCGGGAGGCGGTTGTCGCTGAGGGATGGCCAGGCGGCTTCACGGGCCTGTATCCGGTGCTGCGCGCGATGGAGGAGTCGGGTCGTATCCGGCGCGGCTACTTCGTCGAGGGCCTGGGAGGTTCGCAGTTCGCGCTGCCCGGCGCCGTCGACCGCCTGCGCTCGCAGCGCGAGCCGAACGGGACAGTTATCGCGCTTGCCGCCAGCGATCCGGCCAACGCGTACGGCGCGATACTGCCGTGGCCGCCGAGCGACGGGCGCATGGCGCGCGCCGCCGGCGCCTACTGCGTACTCGACGCGGGCGAGATCGTCCTCTACTTGGAGCGCGGGGGGCGCTCGCTCATCACTAACGGGGAGGTGCGGCCTGAGCACGTTCGAGCGCTGATGGGAGTTGCGCTCGCTGCCGGCAAAGTCGAGGTACAGCGCGTCGATGGGATCGGGGTGATGGAATCGCCGCTGGCAGAGGTCCTCCGCGATGCAGGTTTCGCATCGACCCACAGGGGCCTGGTCGTGTATGGTCGGCGCCCATGAGCTACCCAGCGATCTGTCGCCGGCGGTAGGATTTACAGCCTCGTCGGGGAGTGGCGTAGCTCGGAAGCGCACCTGGCTGGGGGCCAGGGGGTCGCGGGTTCAAATCCCGCCTCCCCGACCAATTGCCTTACATAGCCTGGCGCGCCTTACCTTCATGCTAAGGTAAGGGTATGAAAGAGCGAGCTACGGTCACGTCGAAGGGCCAAATCACGATCCCGGCAGCGGTACGGAAGGCCCTCGACCTCCGCCGGGGGGATCAGGTGGTATTTGAGATTGGCGGTAAGGCCGACTTCGCCGTGGCAAGGCTTCGTCGGGCCCCGGATATCTTTGCCATGGCCGGATCGATAGGTCCGCGAACGGCTGTCCCGAAGGAATGGGCCGATGAGCGGCGATTGGCTCGTGATGAGCAGGCGCGCCGGCGACGCCGATGACACAGGTCCTCGACACCAACGTTCTCGTTCGCCACTTCACTGGTACCCCTGCGGACCAGGCAAGTGCGGCCACAGCATTCCTGAAGGCTGCGGCACCAGGACAGTTAAGGCTGAGCGATGTGCATGTCTCTGAGTTCGTGTGGGTGCTCGAGTCATCCATTTACCAGGCAGACCGGGCGACCATTAGCGCAGCACTGGATGCCGTGATCGCACTCCCGGCGATCGAGGTTGGCGACGAAGCCCTGCTCCAGAAGGCCATCGATCTCTATGCCCAGCGTGGGATGGACTGGACCGACGCCTACCTTGTCGCGACTGCGATCAGGAGCCAGGCACGCGACGTCGTCAGCTTCGATCGTTTCGACTCCAAGCTCGGCGGACTTGGGCTCCGACGCGTGGAACCAGGCCGTAATTCACGGCAATGAGCGCGCCTTCGATTAGCCGGAGCGGACAACGGCGACGGCACACTCGAAACCTCGCCCACCAGATCGCCCATTTCACAGCCGGGTATCAGATCGGGTTCGATGTGGATCGATTGCCGCGACAGGGAAGGGATGCTGTGGCTCAAAAGATCATCACTAACGCGTAGCCGCACCTGCCCATGACGCTTGGGTAGTCCTCAGCTCCGAGCGCAGATCGCGGTGGCCCGCACGATCGCGGTCATCGCGCGAAGCCGATCCTCGTGGTCACGAAGCAGCGAAAACATCGGAGTTCGTCCGGGTCGTTGCCAAGAGTTCAAATAGTGTCCCGGCTCCTCGACCAAAACCAAGTCTTGAACTTGACGTTAGAACCCGATTCCCCGGGGGGGTGGTCTGCAGCCTCCGCATCCGAGTCGAGAGCGACCCTCGCGGCGCGGGGGGGTGTACGATTGGTGTATGGCAGGCCGATCGCGCACGAACATCGAGTTGGACGACTCAGCAATCCGAACGATCATGGATCGATATCGCCTCCGTACTAAAACCGAGGCCGTTGATCTCGCCCTCAAGCACCTGGCAGGCTCACCGATGAGCCGAGACGAGGCTTTGTCCATGCGAGGTGCGCACGCGATCGGGCGCATTTCGCCGGATCAGCGGCCATCGTGGCCTTGATCCTCGTGGACACCTCTGCCTGGGTCGAGTTCGACCGGGCGACCGGGAGTCCTTCCGATGTCCGCCTCACGGAACTGATAGGCCAAACCGCAGAGATCGCCGTGACTGAGCCGGTGATCATGGAGGTGGCGTCTGGTGCGCGAACCACTCAGCGCGAATGGCAACTCCGCCGCCTCCTTGCGAGGTTCCAATTGCTGCCTTTCGACTCGATCGTTGACTTTGACGGCGCCGTGCACGTGTACCGAACCTGCCGCGCCTCAGCGGTCACCCCTCGCGGATTGATTGATTGCATGATCGCCGCTGTTGCCACGCGCAATGGCGCGAGCATCCTGGCTCATGACCGGGACTTCGCACGCGTGGCCCACCTGATGGGAATCGACCTCGAGGCCGGGTCGCTAATCGAATCTTGAGTCGTGCCGATCGACGATACAGCGGACAAGACGCACGATGACTCGCCCGCATGAGGGCGCGGCATGTGGCTTGGTGGGTTGGACTTGACGCTCAACATCTACAGACAGCGCGGTCCTTACCAAGTCGCGGTAAGTCGGCCCGAAGGGCGGACCTGGCGGTCTTCGGAACCGCCCACCGCATACGAAGTCTTCGAGAAGCTGTCGAGCCTGGGCTGCCCCTCCACCGTCATCTCGGATGCCCTATATGCGCCCGATCCCGTGTGGTCCACGCGGTACGACGCTGAGGTTGTGCGCCGGCGGGCCGAACGAGAGGATCGTCCGGAAGGCTAGGCTGCGGGACGGCTCGACTTCTGGTCGGCTACTTCCAGTAGCCGAGTTCCAATAACATCCAGAGTGGCCGACCAAAGTTCCGATATTTGAACCAGCAATCAAGCCACCGGAGTTGACAGGATGTGTCCTGTGACCGGAAGCACGATGTTGCCGGAACAACCCTCAGTCCTGGAACGGCGATCCATCCAAGTGCAAGGGATTGAACGGACTTTTGCAGTGGCACGCGGGGCGCCACCATCGGCGCCTCTTCTATTGGTCTTCCATGGCATGGGAATCAACGGAGCTGTCACGGCTGAGTGGACCGGGTTGGCCCGACGTGGACCGGCGGCCGGCTTTGCGACCGTTTTCCCCGAAGGTTTGCACGAAATGTGGGACGACACCGGGTTCGGCCGCTCTGACGGAATCGACGACGCGGGCTTTATCGGCGTTCTGATCGAGACTCTGACCGGCGACGGGACGGTGCGAGGGGATCACACCATCCTTGTTGGCTTCTCTAATGGCGCCACCTTCGTTGAGCACCTGGCGCGTCATGGCGTGGTCAAGGCGCGCGGGATAGTCCTCGTCGCGGGAACTTCACGCGTGGTCAGTGGGACCCCCGCAATGCGACCAGTCCAGGAGTGCGCCGTTCTCTGCATCGCGGGAACCGCCGATCCGAATGTCCCATATGGCGGTGGGCGGGCGTCCGGATTGACGGGCTTGATTGCACGTCGGCGAGTGCGTCGTGTGCTACTTCGTGCCGAGGGCCGCGGGTCGGTGGGACCCGAAGCCATCTGCACCGACTGGGCTCTGGCTAACGGTTGCGGATCGGAGCACGTGGTGGATGTGCTCGCATCCAACGCCAGCGACATGCCAGTTGAGAGGCTCACCTGGTCATTTCCCGGCCGGCTTCCGGTGGTGCTCTACCGCATTCTCGGAGGTGGGCACGGATGGCCGGGTGGCCCGCAGTACGCGCCACGGCTCCTGATTGGCCGCATCTCGAAGACGTTCGACGCGACTGGCGTTGCCTTGGACTTCGCGGGCAGCCTTATTCAATAGCCCCAGGCAAATCCAAGATTCTTGAACGTCCGACTGGAGTCCGGGAGTCAAATAGTGTCCCGTCCCCCGACCAACTGATGTCTGGGTTACGGCAGGCCAATGACTTCGGAGGCCCGGCGAGCAGAAGCCGCGGAGCGATCGATCTGGCTTGGTTCCACTTCGGACGAGGATCGAGTTTGCATCCGATGCCACGTTGAGCAACCGATTACGCAATTCACGCTCCGCGGTTCTCGTCGGGAAATTGGTCTGCCGAAAGTGCCGCGCTCAGCGCCAACGAGCGCATAGAGCCTCGCTATCGGCCGAGCGTCGCATCCTGGATCGCCACGCGAGGCGTGGATAGCGATTTGGCCTGCGTTCCAACGTCGTTGCTGCAATGCTCGCGGACCAACATGGCCGCTGTGCGTTTTGTTCTGTGGAACTGACGAGCGGGCGCAAGGGGTCACAGCGGGCTTGTCTCCATCACGACCATCAAAGCGGTAGCCTCGGGCCTTCCTGTGCGCCTCCTGCAATTCCAAGCTCGGCCATTTCGAGACAGTTCAGGCCTACCCGGAATCAATCAGCGCGGCATTAGCCGCCGATTTGGAGAGATTGCGATCGCGGCCTGGCGTCGAGTGACACGGATCCAAGTTCCGCTGCCTCGACCCAACATCTTGGAAGGTGATCCTGGCGGCGGCCGACCCCGTCAGCCAAGGGTGCTCGCCATGCTGTCGCTCGTGCAGAGGGCTGGTCGAGTCAAGCCGACCCTTGACAAGAGCTCGGATCCCAGGTTGTTTCCCTAGGCTAAGGCGGCATACGCCCTCGAGTTGCTTGAGCTGACGCGGGCCTGACCTCCCCGTCCCGAATTGAAGTCTCACGGCGCTAGGGCCTAACGCGCCTGCCTAGGCGAGAGTGCACCAGCCAAACTTCCCGTGATTGTGGCTAAGGAATTCGAGAGCCGTGACCTGCGTGCAGCTCGCATCCTTGGGCGCGTCCGCGCGATTCCTATTGGGTTCGTTCGCACATACGGCGACATTGACCCGAAGGCACCCCGGTTGGTCGGTCATGTTCTTGCTACCACGCGCGAACGCCTCCCATGGCATCGCGTGGTCCGCTCCGACGGTAGCGTCGCGAAGGGCGCCAGGCAGCGCAAGCTGCTGGTGGAGGAAGGCGTTCCGATGCGTGGCGACCGGGTCGACCTGGGAATCGCACGGCTGCCGTCGACCTTCTGATCGCGACGCCTATATCAGCCCCCTGATCCGATCCGCATGTTCCGGCCGCAAGTAGGCGCCCCTGATCACGGTCCACGCGCGGATCCGGAACTCATCCAGGCCTGCAGCGACGAAAGCCGCGATACGCCGCTCCGTCTGTTCGGGATTGTCCATCCGGTCACCGATTGGGTTCCAGAGGAACGAGGGCACGTCGTACTCGCGATCGGCGAGGTAAGGCTTCGGATCGATCGCGACAAATCGATCACCCCGGCGAAGGATGTTGTGGTGATGGAAGTCCCCGTGCACTAGCCAATCCGCGCTCGGATTCAGCGCGCCGAGCAGATCGCGCGCCAAAGAAACAAGCTCGCTTCCCTCTCGCTCTGCGTTGTCAAGCCACTGGGGAACATAGGAGGCAACCGGTCGGAATGGTGATGCTGCAGGAAGCCACAGCCGTGAGGCGATATCGACTGCTACGGCCGTCGCCTCGGCGTCGGGCAGAGTCGAAAGGTCATCCCCCGGCACGACACGTTCCTCGAGCAGGGCGCGTCCCGATCGGCGCAGTAGTCGCACGGCGCCGTTGCCATTCCAGAGCTCCAGCGCATCACCCTCATGCAGCGACTCCTGGTCGCCGTCCCATGCCACCTTGAGCACGGCTCCACCGGCCGGCGCAACGTAGGAGACGTGAGCCAGTGCGAATGGCTCACCGAGCTGGAGCCCCCAATCTCGCGCGGCGTCCATCGCGATGGCTTTTGACATGCTCAGATCGATGCCTTGATCGGGCGGCCGTTCCATCGCCCGAGCCTAAGCGATGTCCTTGGCGCGACGTCGGTGTACGAAACAACAGGCTGCGAGATTGCCGGCCGGGCCCGGAATCGCCGGCCGGTGGCTTTCCATCAGGTCAAGGGTTTGCCCGAAGGTTGACCGCAGCCGCAGGGCCACGCAGCCCCAGGTTCCTGGGATGCTAGCGGCAGTGTGGCTGGCAGGACGAAGGCAGATGGGTTCAGCGACGATGCGGAACGAAGCCGCAGGCTTCGCGCGATCTTGGAGGCGCGGCTCGAGCCCGCTGTCTTCAAAGAGCTCTTGCCCCTCGAGCTGACCGCATTTTGCGTGCGCGGTGAGCCCATCGGCTACGCGGACGCCGTGCGCCACGAGTTCGCAACAATCCACGTCGGGGACGCTTGGGGTCCGCCGTGGAGCACGACCTGGTTCCGTGTTCGGGGTTCGGTGCCCAAAGCCTGGGCCGGCCACAAGGTGGTGGTGCTTTTCGACCTCGGCTACCTCGCAGGGACCGGTTTCACATGCGAGGCGCTCGCCTGGAAGGACGGCAAGCCATGGCGTGGCGTCGACCCCAACCACCAGGAGCTCCCGATCGCCGGCTCGGACGTCGATTTCTATCTCGAGGCGGCGGCCAACCCGACGGCAACGCTATCCGGGCCTGACGCCGCCCCATCCATGATCGCCTTACGAGGGTCGCCTGCGCCCGCATTCATCCTCCGCGCCGCCGAGCTGCGCGTCCTGGACGAAGGCGGGCGAAAAGCAGCGCTCGATTTCAAGACTGCGTTGGAGCTTGCGGAGGCGCTCGGGGATGGCGAGCGCCGCAGCGAGATTCTCGATGCGCTGGATCACTTTGCCGAGACCGCCGACCCTGCATTCCTCGCCGGCTTGATGTCGGCGTCGGCTGCCAGCTCACACCAGATCAGCGCAGTCGGCCACGCGCACATCGACACGGCGTGGTTGTGGCCGATTCGCGAGACGCGCCGCAAGTGCGCCCGCACGTTCTCGACGCAGCTCGCCCTCATGGACGAATATCCCGACTACCACTTCGCCTGCTCGCAGCCGGCCCAATACGCGTGGATGAAGGAGCAATACCCGTCCATCTATGAGGGCATCCGGGAGAAGTTCGCGCGCGGGCAGTGGGAACCGGTTGGCGGCATGTGGGTCGAGCCCGACTGCAACCTCCCATCGGGTGAGGCCCTGGTGCGTCAGCTGTTGCACGGCAAGCGGTTCTTCATGCGCGAGTTTGGCTACGAGCCCATGAATGTCTGGCTGCCAGATGTCTTTGGCTACCCGGCTTCGTTGCCACAGCTCATCGTCCTGTCGGGCGGCAAGTTCTTTCTCACGCAGAAGCTCTCGTGGAATGACACCAACAAGCCGGCGCATCACTCCTTCATATGGGAAGGCATCGACGGATCGCGCGTCTTCACGCACTTTCCGCCGGCCGACACGTACAACGGCGACTTCAGCGCCGGCGAGGTGTTGCGGAGCGCGGAGCATTTCAAGGACCACGATCGCTCCGCGCGGTCGCTCTATCTATTTGGGCGTGGCGATGGGGGCGGGGGGCCCGACTCGGACATGATCGAGTCGGCGCACCGGCTGATGGGTCTCCCCGGAGCGCCGGGGATCGAGCTGTCGCGGGCGGCCGATTTCTTCGAAGCTGCCTCAGCCGAAGCGCATGACCTCACGACCTGGGTCGGCGAGCTGTACTTCGAGCTGCATCGAGGCACCTACACCAGCCAGGCACGGACCAAGCTCCTGAACCGCCGCGCCGAGCAGGCGCTGCGCGAGGCGGAGATGTGGTCGGTGGCGTCGGGCCGAGACTATCCCGAGCACGAGCTGGATGCGGCGTGGAAGCTCATGCTGACCAACCAGTTCCACGACATCCTGCCCGGCTCGAGCATCGACTGGGTGTATGAGGACGCTGAGCGGGAGCTCGCGGCAGTGATCGATACGGCCGCCGGCATCTCGTCGACAGCGGTCGAGAGCCTCGTGGATGCAGGCGATGACCTCATCGTGTTCAACGTCAACTCGCATGCCCGGCGCGAGATCGTCGACTTGGGCGATCGATTCCGCGTTGTCGAGGCTCCCTCGTGTGGTTGGGCTACGCAAGCCTCCGAGTCCGTTACACGGGAGCAGCTGGTGTCGGTCTCGGACGGCCGGATGGAGAACGAGCTCCTTCGGGTGCTGTGGGATGAGCGCGGCTTGCTCACGTCGATCTACGACAAGGTCGCGGACCGCGAGGTCCTGGCGGCAGAAGGCAACGTTCTGCAACTGTTCGAGGACGACCCGGCACGTTGGGATGCCTGGGACCTTGATATCGACTACCAGAAACGCGGGGTCGATCTCGTCGATCTTTCTGCACACAAGATCGAGGTGTCCACTGGGTTGCGCGGTGTGGTGCGGTTTACCCGTGAGCTCGGCCGCTCTCGCTTCACCCAGCGCATGGTGCTTGACGCAGGATCGCGCGTCCTCCGCTTCGAATGTCACGTCGACTGGCATGAGGACCACAAGTTGCTCAAGGTGGCGTTTCCAGTCGCGATTCATTCGCCCAGAGCTACGTACGAGATCCAGTTCGGTCACGTCGAGCGCACTACCCACACCAACACTTCGTGGGACCAGGCCCGCTTCGAGGTGTGCGGCCATCGCTGGGCCGACCTGGGAGAGTCAGGTTACGGGGTCGCCCTGCTCAACGACTGCAAGTACGGCTACGACATCCGCGGTTCGGTCATGCGCCTGTCATTGCTGCGCGCGCCCACGCACCCCGACCCGACGGCAGACCGTGGCCATCACGCGTTCACGTACGCGCTCATGCCGCACCCCGGCGACTTTCGCGACGCGGGGGTGATCGCCGCGGCCGAAGACCTGAACGCTCCGCTGCGAATCCAGCGTGGCATCGCCAAGGTGGAGCGCCACCGCTCGCTGATCGAGGTCGACACCCCGCAGGTAATCGTCGAGGCGGTCAAGCGTGCTGAGGATTCGGCTGCGACTGTCGTTCGACTCTACGAAGCCTGGGGCGGCCGCACCAAGGCTCGATTGCGGACCACGCTGTCAGCCCGGCGTGCGACTCTGTGTGACTTGTTGGAGCGGGAGTTCGGCGAGGTCCCCGTGCTTGACGGCGTTATCGATCTGGACCTCGGTCCGTTCAAGATCCTGACCCTGAAACTGGACCCATGACCCCAGGCTCTCCGTCAGGCCACTGCCCGCCCAAACGCGCGCGCTCCCAGAAAGACCGCAAGGATCGCCAGCACCGCCATCAGCGCGACGCCTCTGACGACACTCGGGTCGTCGAGGTGGCCGAGGAAGACGGCGCGCGCCGCATCCACCGCGTACGAGAGCGGGTTCAGCGCGGCGATGCTTCGGAGCCACCGCGGCGCAAGACCCAATGGCAGCAGCACCCCGGACAGCAGAAGGATGGGCAAGCTCGACGTGAATATCAGCGGGGCGTAGCTGTCCTCGCTGCGCAGCCACAGCGCCGCGGCGTAGGCGATCGAAGCCGTCAGCAGCCCGATCAGGGCGATCAGCGCGAGCACCACGACCACTCCGATCGGATTGATGCTCAGGCCGAAAGGTAGTGCAAGCACGATCAAAATCAGCGACTGGATCACGATCGATAGGATGTCTCGCAGCGCACGGCCCAGCAACAGGGAGACGCGGCTGACCGGCGTGACCCGCAGCCGCTCGATGACTCCCATCCGCAGCTCGGCGATGAGGCTGAAGCCGACGCCGGCGGCGCCGAACATGCCCAGCTGGACTAAGAGCCCGGGCACGAAAACGTTGTAAGCGCCCCCGGCGGGAAACCCGGGCGTCTTCGCGATCGATGAGAGCAATGGAGCGAAGAGAAGCAGGTAAAGCAGTGGCTGCACGACCCCGATGGCGACCCATACCGGGTTGTGGATGAACAGACCCCAGTAGCGACCGAAGACGAGCCAGGTGTCGCGAAGGACCTTCATCACGCTGCCGTCTCTCTCAGCGAGCGGCCGGTCTTGCGCAGGAACACATCGTCGAGGCTCGGGCGCTGGAGCCCGATCGTCACGAGCTGCATGCCGGCGGAGTCGAGCAGGCGAAGGATCGCCGGCATGGCCACCTCGCCCCGGTCCACGTACAGCCTCACCAGCCCTTCCTCGGTCGCGGCCTCGCGGACAAACGGCTGTGCCTCAAGCAGGTTGAGCGCGGCCCGTTGATCGCCCTTCACGCTCAGCGTCACGAGGTCACCCGCGACTTCACGCTTCAGCTCCTCAGGCGAACCCAGGGTCACGATCTTGCCGCGGTCGATGATCGCGATCCGATCGCACAGCGCGTCCGCCTCGTCCAGGTAATGAGTGGTCAGAAAGACGGTCGTACCGCGATCGTGCATATGGCGCACCTCATCCCAAACGCGCGCCCTGCTCTGGGGGTCGAGTCCGGTCGTTGGTTCGTCCAGGAACAGCAGCTGGGGGTCGTGGACGAGGCCGAGCCCGATGTCGAGCCTGCGCTTCTGGCCTCCAGAGTAGGTCGCGACCTTGCGGTCGGCGCACGCCTCGAGTTCGAGCATCTCGATCAGCTCGGCGGCGCGCTTCTGGGCGGCGGCGAGGGACATTCCATATAGCCGCCCCTGGAAGACGAGCTCGGTTCGCCCCATGATCTCACGGTCCGATCCGCCAGCCTGCCCGACGTAGCCGATGCGCTCGCGAACACGGCCTTGCTGCCTGAGGAGGTCGGCGCCGGCAACGGTCGCGGTGCCTCCGCTCGGCCGCAGCAGCGTGGCGAGCATGCGCAGCGTGGTGGTTTTGCCCGCCCCGTTCGGCCCGAGAAATCCGAAGATCTCGCCGTTGCGGACTGTCAAGTCAACACCGGCCACCGCCTCGACGACCCGACCGCGCGATTTGAACACGCGGCGCAGCCCGCGCGTCTCGATTGCATTGGCGTCCACCGGCACATTCTCGCGGTTAACCTTTTCGCGACGTATGGCGACAACGTTTCGCGGCTGGCCCGAAGAGTTCCAACCCTTCTTCATCGGGCTCGAGCTGGACAACTCGAAGCGCTATTTCGAAGCCCACCGCCAGGTCTACGAGACCGCGGTCAGGGCTCCGATGGTCGCGCTGGTCGAATCGCTCGCGGCTGAGTACGGCGAGGGCAAGGTCTTTCGAGCCAATCGCGATATTCGTTTCTCGAAGGACAAATCACCGTACAAGACCAACATTGCGGCCACGGCAGGCATGAACGGCCATGGGGGCTACATATCACTGGATGCGCGCGGCCTCACTGTCGCTGCCGGCCGTTACGAGCTGACACCCCTGCAGCTCGCCAAATACAGGAAGCGAGTGGCGGCTGAAGCGACCGGCTCCCAGTTGACCGCGATCGTCGCGACGCTGGAGAGTGCCGGCTATGGAATCGGCGGCGAGGCCCTGAAGCGCGTCCCGGCGGGCCAACCGCAAGACCACCCGAGGGCCCGCCTTCTACGCCACAAGATCCTGTACATCTATAAGAACTTCGGCCTGCAACCATGGCTCGGAAGCATCACGGCGCGCAAGCACATCGTCAAGGTCTTTGCCGATGCGAAGCCACTCAACGACTGGCTCGAGCGAAACGCCTAGCAGAGGGCTGGCGCGCCGGCTGTGACGTGGCGCCAGAACTCCTCGAGCGTCGGTCCGCCGGTCGAGCGGCGACGGATGGCGCTGATCGCTCGCATGCTCGACCGGGCCGGGCAGCCGCTTGAGGATTCCGGCTGCCCGGTCTGCCTCCACTGCGAGTCTGGGGAGCACCGCGGATCCGAGGCCGGCGATCGCGGCGCGCGCACCTACTCCGAGTGGCCCAGGTTGAGGACCTCGCGAGCGGGCAGGTAATAGCTGGCACATGTGGGACTGGCGCCGAGGTCCAGCGAACCTGACTCGAGCGCTTTCATCGACCGGGCTGTGTCTTCGATCGTCTCCACCGCCCGCAGGGCGGCTTTGCATGCGGTGGACAGCGCTTTTCCCGCATCCGTCAGCCGAACGCCCCGTCCGGCGCGCTCCCTGAGCTACAGCCCGAGGGCATCCTCGAAGTGTCTCAACCGTTGGGTGATGGCGCCCTGCGTGAGAAAAAGGGAAGCGGCTGCCTTCGAAACGTGCTCGGTTTCGACCACGGCGACGAACGCTCGCGCTGATCCTGGTTCTCGTTTCGATCGTAGTCATTGTGATTGTGCTAACCATTGGGGAACCAGATACAAAACGCCTTCTCAAACGTCGTGGCCGCCCTCGGATAAGGCAGCGCATCGGGCCGGGTGCGCGTCGCTCGGCCCGAGCCATCTGCTGCATAGTTTCCGCGGATGCGGCGCAACGATCTCAAGACCGACGCTGGCGAGGCGTCGACTCGCCCTTGGTGGATGGGCGCCGTGTTCTACGAGATCTACATTCGGAGCTTCGCCGACTCCAACGACGACGGGATTGGCGACCTGCCGGGCATCACGTCAAAGCTGGACTACCTCACGGACCTCGGCGTTGACGCGATCTGGATCACGCCGTTCTATCCCTCGCCGCAGAAGGATCACGGCTACGACGTGGCCGACTACTTCAACGTCAATCCCGAGTACGGGACCCTGGCCGACTTCTCCCACCTGGTCGAGGAGGCGCACCGGCGTGGTCTGAAGGTGCTGGTCGACCTCGTTCCCAACCACACCTCAGACCAGCACCCATGGTTTCAAGCGGCACTGTCCGGACCGAAGGATCCGCATCGCGCTCGTTACTACTTTGCCGATGCCAAGCTGGACGGTTCGCCGCCAAACAACTGGGAGTCGGCTTTCGGCGGCTCGGCCTGGACGAAGGACAAGCGCAGCGGGCAGTGGTATCTCCACCTGTTCGCGCCTGAGCAACCTGACCTCAATTGGTGGAATCCGGCGGTCCCCAAGGAGTTCGAGCGGATCCTGAAGTTCTGGCTCGACCAGGGCACCGACGGCTATCGCATCGATGTCGCGTCGGCCCTGTTCAAGCGCAAGGACATGGTCGACCGGCCAATGATCAAAGACCCGTTGAGTGGCCGCCTGAGCCCCGACTCCAAGTTCATGATCATCGATCAGCCCGAGATCCACGAGGTCTATCGGGCCTGGCGCCGGATCCTCAACACGTACCAACCCGCCCGGGTCCTTGTCGGGGAGATCTTCGAGCCCTCGCGACAGGCGCGGTACATCCGCCCGGACCAGCTCGATATGGCGTTCGCGCTCGTCAGGGCTCCGTGGAACGCCTCGTCGTGGAAGCAGTCGATCGAAATTGACCGGCACGCCTCACCGGGCTCGATCGCGGCCCCCAGCTGGACCCAGTCGAACCACGACGTGGTCCGGCACGTGACTCGGCTGGGCGGCGGCTTGACGGGTCGCGCTCGCGCTCGCGCGGCCCTGCTCCTCCTGCTGGGGCTGCCGGGTCAGGCCTTCCTCTACCAAGGCGAGGAGCTTGGCTTGGAAGAGGTGGTGGTGCCTGAGAAAAAGCGCCAGGACCCAATCTGGATTCGCAGCAAGGGCAAGCAGATTGCGCGTGACGGCTGCCGTGTTCCGCTGCCGTGGCGCCGCGGCCGGCGGAATGCGGGATTTTCCAAAGCGGCTCCGTGGCTGCCGATGCCCGCCGGCTGGGATCGCTTCGCGGTCGACGGCCAGGCGGGGTCGTCCGACTCCATGCTCGCCTTCTACAAGCGAGTGCTGGCGCTGAGGCGGAGCTTGCTGGAGGTGCTGCCTCGCCGGCTGAGGTGGCGGCCGGCTCCTGAGGGTGTGTTGGCCTACGAGCGTGCTCGTTTGAGCGTCGCGGTCAACTTCCTCGGCCGCCCAGTCGAGATCACCGCCCGAGGGCGCCTATTGATCGCGAGCCACCCCAGTGTGCGCCACCGCGACGACACGCTGACCCTTCCCGCGAACGCTGGGGCATGGCTCGAGCGAATGGGTGGCGCGTAGGCAGCGTCGCCGGCCGCAGTAGGGAGGGTCGGTGCGGCGGCACCCAAGTGGCGCATTCCCACGCATATTCTCCCAACCACGCGCGGTTAGTAGCCAAGCCGCCGGTGGTAGCTCGGCTACGGCTCGTAAGCGACCCGGATGTGACCAGCGTAGTTATCGCTAGCATGACGGCGCTTGTCGGCCGGTCTGGGCCGCCTTCGAGATCGGTCGGAGCCGGCCAGTTAACCAGCCGATAACCTACCCCCGGTCGCCAACCGCTAATGTTCGTGACATGGTGGTGGGGGTCCAGCCGGACTCGGATCAAACCGGCCCAAATCCAGTCCCGGACGCGCCCAGGTACCTCAACCGGGAGCTGTCCCGACTGGACTTCGACGAGCGCGTCCTGGCCATGGCCGAGGACCGCAAAGTGCCTCTGTTGGAGCGGGTCAAGTTCCTCGCGATCTTTAGCCAGAACCTCGACGACTTCTTCCAGGTCCGGGTGGCAGGCCTCAAGGAGCAGGTGCTGGCCGCCGTCGCAGCCGCGTCGCCGGATGGGATGTCGCCGCTCGAGCAGCTGAGGGCGATCCGCGCTCGTGTCGAGGAGGTCGTAGATCGCCAGGTCTCGCTCTTCAACGACCAGCTCGTTCCGGACCTGGCGCAGGCGGGCATCGTCATCGTGCGCGCCAACGAGGTGACCAAGAAGGAGCTCAGCCAGCTTCACTCGGTGTTCCGCCAGCAGATCTTCCCGGTGTTGACCCCACTGGCGGTGGACCCAGGCCATCCCTTCCCGTACATCTCGCACCTGTCGTTGAACTTGGCGGTCATGGTCCGAGACCCGCAGCGGCACCAGCAGCGCTTCGCCCGCGTCAAGGTGCCGCCGGTGCTGCCGCGTTTCATCGCGCTCGTCGAAGGCCAGCGGTACGTTCCGCTGGAGGATGTGATCGCGCTGCACCTGCAATCGCTGTTCCCCGGCATGGAGGTGGTCGCGCACCATCCGTTCCGTGTGACCCGCGACGGCGACCTCGATGAGATCGACAGCGACGCGGAGGATTTGCTCGCCGCCATCCAGACCGAGCTGCGCCGTCGCCGGCGTCACGCTCGAGTCGTGCGGCTCGAGGTCGATCCCGGGATGTCCGCCGAGGTGCTCGAGCTGTTAACACGTGAGCTGGAGCTGCAGCCCACCGACGTCTATCAGGCCAAAGGCTTGCTCGACCTCGGCAGCCTTTCCGCGCTGTCCCAGCTCGACCGGCCGGACCTCAAGGAGGAGCCGTGGACGCCAACCACGCAGCCTCGCCTCCGCGGTCTCGGCGCCGAGGTTCCTGACCTGTTTGCGGTTCTGCGCTCAGGCGACGTCCTCGCGCACCATCCGTATGACTCGTTCGCGACCTCGGTTGAGGCTTTCATCGATCACGCCGCGAGCGACCCCAACGTGCTCGCCATCAAGCAGACCCTCTATCGAACTTCGGGTCCGGCCAGCCCGATCGTGAGGGCGCTTATCCGCGCGGCAGAGTCAGGCAAGCAGGTGGTGGCGCTGGTCGAGCTGAAGGCGCGTGGCGATGAGCAGGCGAACATCGCATGGGCCCGAGCACTCGAAGAGGCCAATGTGCACGTCGTTTACGGCCTGGTCGGATTGAAGACCCACGCGAAGGTAACGCTCGTGGTGCGGCGCGAGGGCCGGCACATCCAGCACTACCTCCACGTCGGCACAGGCAACTACAACCCGAGCACCGCCCACCTTTACGAGGACGTGAGCCTTTTGTCGGCGGATGCCGACCTAGGCGCGGACGTGACCGAGCTCTTCAACCTACTGACCGGTTACAGCCGCCAACACCGCTACCGAAAGCTGCTCGTGGCCCCCACGAGTCTGCGGACCGGGATCAAGCAGCTCATCGACGGCCAAGCAGTAGTCGGTGGCCGGATCGTCATCAAGGTCAACAACCTCATCGACCCGGAGATCATCGACGCGCTTTACGCCGCGTCGCAGAGAGGCGCGCAGATCGATCTGATCGTGCGCAGCATGTGCTCTCTGCGGCCTGGTGTTCCCGGGTTGTCTGAACGCATCAGGGTCCGGTCCATCGTCGGCCGTTTCCTCGAGCACTCGCGGCTCTTCGCATTCGGTGGTGTGCAGCCCGACTACTACCTCGGATCCTCGGACCTGATGCCGCGCAACCTCGACCGCCGCGTCGAGGCGGTGGTGCCGGTCACCGACGCTAGGCTTTCACAGCGCCTCGCGCAGATCTTCGAGATATTGCTTGCCGACGATGTCCTGGCCTGGAGTCTCGGCCCAGACGGCGGCTGGCACCGCGTGCCTAACGTCCATGGGCTCAACTCGCAAAAGCGGTTCCAGGAGCTGGCGCTCGAGAGCGCTCGCGGCAACGGGCTCAGCGTTGTCAACGGGGTTGTCACCGTCCCGCATGCTCGAGCGTGAGGTAAAGCTCGGGGCGGGACCCGCGTTTCACCTCCCCGACCTGAACGGGGTAGTTGACGGCGCGACCACCACCGCGCCGGAGGCGGTGCGCCTCGAGACCGTCTATTTCGACACAGCGGATCTGCGCCTGGCCCGCTGGGGGGTCTCGCTGCGGCACCGTGCGGGCGAGGGCTGGACCCTCAAGCTGCCTCCGGTCCACGCCTCGACCGATGGCCAGCCAGGCGTCCTCCTTGAACGCGACGAGCTGAACTTCCAGGGCGGTGCCAAGAAGCCGCCGCCGGCCGCCGTGGCAGTGGTGCGCGCTTACGTCCGCACCGCCGAGCTCATTCCTGTCGCCCGACTCTCGACTGTGCGACGGCGCGTCCGCCTGCTCGACGCGTCGGGCGCTCGCCTCGCTGAGGTCGTAGACGACGAGGTGTCGGTTCGCGACGGCCGCCGCGTGGCCGCTCGCTTCCGCGAGATTGAGGTCGAGGTCACCGGCGATGCCGACGGCATCGTGGCCCCGCTGGTGGGCCGGCTGCGTGGCGCGGGCGCGGGCGCGCCAGACCCGACTCCAAAGCACATCAGGGCGCTTGGGCCGCGTGCAATGGAACCGCCGGAGGTCGCGCCGTTGGTCGTCGAGGCGGATGCGCCCGCGCGAGACGTCATCCGCAGCGTGATCGCCCAGTCGGTCGCGGCGCTGCTCTACCACGATCCACTGGTGCGGACGAGCGGTGATCCCGAGGCGGTGCACCAGGCTCGTGTGGCGACGCGCAAGCTGAGGTCTCACCTGAGGACCTTCGGCCCGCTGCTCGACCCGGAATGGACTGACCCGCTTCGATCCGAGCTTGGCTGGATCGCCTTGAGCCTGGGTGAGGTCCGCGACCAGGAGGTGCTGCTCGAGAGGCTGCGAGAACGCGCGAAGACGCTTCCCGCAAACGACCTGCGCTCCGCGCTTGGAGTTTTGCACCTGCTCGAGGTGGACATCGAAGGTCTCCGGACGAAGCTGCTGGCGGACCTCGAATCGACTCGCTATGTCGACTTGCTGGAGCGGCTGGTGGCCGCGGCGCATGCGCCGGCCGCTCTGCCCGAGGCGGATCAGCCTGCGAGCGCCGTCCTGCCAAAGCTGGCCACTGATCCATGGCGCCGCCTGCGGTCCGCCGTCAGGCACTTGCCAGACACGCCTGCGGACACGGAACTCCACCGAATTCGCATCCTCGCCAAGCGCGCCCGGTACGCGGCCGAGGCGGTGGCGCCCGTGGTCGGGTCCGGCGCCGTGACGTTCGCTCGCAACGCGGCCAAGCTCCAGACGATTCTTGGCGAGCACCAGGACAGCGTCACCGCGCAGGCGTGGCTGCGCGGCACGCGCATCGGCGGACGGCGTGCGTTCGTCGCGGGCGAGCTCATCGCGATGGAGCACATCGCGGCCGAGGACGCGCGGAAGAAGTGGTCGAAGGTCTGGAAGGCGCTCGACCGCAAGAGTCTGCGCGACTGGATGCCAGGGAATTAACTGTGCCCACACTCTTTTTCGTCCGGCACGCGAAGGCGGGGAGCCGAATGCGTTGGGAGGGCAACGATCGCGAGCGGCCTCTGAGCAAGAGCGGGCGAAAGCAGGCTGAGGAGCTTGTTTCGCTACTGGGGACCTATCCGATCGCGGCCGTGTGGTCGAGCCCCTACCTCCGATGCGTGCAGACTGTCGAGCCGACCGCGAAGGCCCGCAAGCTCAAGGTCCAGGAGACGCGGCACCTGGCCGAGGGCGCCAGGTTGAAGGGCGCGTATCGATTCATCGAGGACCCTGATCTCGACGACACGGTTCTCTGTACGCATGCGGACGTGATCATGGAGCTCGTCGACGACCTGATCAGGCGCCGCCTCGTCAAGTTGTCACAAGCAGCTTTTGAGAAAGGGTCGACCTGGGCGGTCGAGGTCGAGGACGGCTCGCCTGTAGGCGCTCGCTACATCCCAGCGCCGTGACGGCGCTCGGGACAGCGATGCGCGCCGCGCTGGCCGCGGCGGCCGACCCCGAAAAAGCAGCTGGAATGCGGGCCTATATGAAGTCGGAGATGCCTTATCGAGGCATCTCGGCATCCGACATACGGGCAATCTCCAAGCAAGTCTTTGCCGCTCACCCGCTCGCGACCTGCGATGAATGGCGAGCAGAGGTGCTGGACCTGTGGCGTGGAGCGCGCTTCCGCGAGGAGCGATATGCCGCGATGGAGCTCCTGGGCGAGAGGCGGCACAAAGCCTGTAGGACGCCCGACGTGCTGCCCGTATACGAGGAGCTGATCACGACCGGCGCCTGGTGGGATTACGTCGACGGGGTCGCGGGCCTTCTCGGCAACCTGCTCCGGTCCCATCCAGAGCAAGTCGGCCCGGTGATGCGTGCGTGGAGCACCGACAAGGACATGTGGAAGCGCCGCGTCTCGATCATCTGTCAGATCTCGTTCAAGAAGGACACCGACCTTGACCTGCTGTATGCCAACATCGAGCCCAACCTCGCGGACCGCAGATTCTTCATCCGCAAGGCCATCGGGTGGGCGCTCAGGTCGTACGCATGGGCGGATCCCGAGGAGGTGGCACGCTACGTGACGGCGAATGAGGCGAGGTTGAGCGGCCTGAGCAAGCGTGAGGCGACTAAGAACATGGGGAGGAGCCAGTGACGGTAACGCTGCGCGGGACCGGGGTGGGGGAGGAGCAGGTCGTGGCCGTGGCGCGTCACGGCGAGGCCGTCGCGCTCGCGCCGGCGGCCAAGGCCAGGATGGACCGCAGCCGGATGCGGGTCGAGAAGGCAGCAGCCTCGCGCGAGCCTGTCTACGGTGTCTCGACTGGCTTCGGAGCGTTGGCCGGGACGCGAGTCCCGCCGCTGCGCCAGCCAGAGCTGCAGCTGGCTCTCATCCGCTCTCATGCCGCGGGCATGGGACCGCCTGTTGACGATGAGGTGGTGCGGGCGACGATGCTCTTGCGCGCTCGCACTCTCTCGATGGGCCTTTCGGGTGTCAGGCCGGCGGTGGCCGAGGCCCTCATCGCCCTGCTGAACGCAAAGATCACCCCAATAGTGCCGCGGCACGGGTCGGTCGGCTGCAGCGGAGATCTTGCCCCACTTGCCCATATCGCCCTGGCCCTGGTGGGCGAAGGCGAGGTGGTGGACCCCGAAGGCGTGACGCGTCCCGCGCTCCAGGCGCTGAAGGCGGCCAAGGTCAAACCGCTGAAGCTCGAGACCAAGGAAGGCCTTTCCCTCATCAACGGCACCGACGGCATGCTGGGCATGCTCGCCCTGGCTTGCGCCGACGCGGAGCGGTGCTTCCGCGTCGCGGACATCACCGCAGCGATGTCGGCAGAGGCGCTGATGGGCACCGACAGGACCTTCCAGAAGCAGCTGCACGAGATACGCCCCCACGCGGGCCAGGTCGCTAGCGCCGCCAACCTGATGCAGATGCTTCGCGGCTCTGGCATCGTCGTGTCGCACCGACACTCGCAGCATGCGGTCCAGGATTCCTACTCGGTCCGCTGCAGTCCGCAGGTAGCGGGGGCGGCGCGGGACACGCTCGACTTTGCCCGCCGCACGGCTGCGGTCGAGCTGGCCTCGGTGGTCGACAATCCCGTCGTGCTCGAGAGCGGCGCCGTCGAGTCGACGGGCAACTTCCACGGCGAACCGCTGGCGTTTGCCGCCGACTTCCTGGCCATCGCGGCCGCCGAGGTCGGCGCCATCTCCGAGCGCCGGCTCGACCGGCTGCTGGACCCGCACCGATCCGAGGGCCTACCGCCGTTCCTCGCCGAGGAACCCGGGGTGAATTCGGGGCTGATGGTCGCCCAGTACACGGCGGCGGCGCTGGTGGCTGAGAACCGGCGCCTCGCCGCGCCCGCCAGCGTGGACTCGATTCCCACGTCCGGCATGCAGGAGGACCACGTTTCGATGGGGTGGGGCGCAGCCTTGAAGCTGCGGACCGTCCTGGAGAATCTCACCCACATCCTCGCCGTCGAGCTCGTGGCATCGGCACGTGCCCTCGACCTGCGGGCGCCCCTCAAGCCGGCCCCTGCAACCGCCGCGGTTCGCGACCTCGTTCGCACTGTCGTTGGCGGAGCCGGGCCTGATCGCTTTCTGGCGCCGGATCTCGCCGCGGCGGAGCTCTTGGTCCGCACGGGCGCCGTGGTGGCGGCCGCCGAGGCGGTTACCGGCCGCCTCAAGTGACGCGAACGATTCGTGCGCCGCGCGGCGTCGGGCTCGCCTGCCTTGGCTGGTCGCAGGAAGCCGCAATGCGAATGCTCATGAACAACCTCGACCCCGAAGTCGCAGAGCGGCCCGAGGATCTCGTCGTCTACGGCGGCACCGGGAAGGCCGCGCGATCGTGGGAGGCGTTCGATGCAATCGTGCGGGAGCTGAAGGTTTTGAAAGGCGACCAGACGCTGCTGGTGCAGTCAGGCAAGCCGGTGGGCGTTTTCGACACGCACGAGTGGGCGCCGAGGGTGCTCATCTCCAACTCGATGCTGGTGCCCGAGTGGGCGACGTGGGACGAGTTCCGGCGCCTCGAGGCGCTCGGCTTGACGATGTACGGGCAGATGACCGCTGGGTCGTGGATCTACATCGGCACCCAGGGCATCCTCCAGGGCACGTACGAGACGTTCGCGGCGATCGCGCGCAAGCGCTTCAACGGCTCGCTCTCCGGGACCGTCACGCTGACTGCGGGCCTTGGCGGCATGGGTGGCGCGCAGCCGCTGGCGGTCACACTCAATGGGGGCGTCGCGATCTGTGTGGAGGCGGACGACGATCGCATCGCGCGGCGCATCGAATATCGATATCTGGACGTTCGCGCTGACGACCTCGAGCATGCGTTGCGCTTGGCGACTGACGCCAAGGCGGCGAAGAAAGCGCTGTCGATAGGCTTGCATGACAACGCTGCGCAGGTGCTGCCGGCCCTGGTGGCCCGTGGGTTTGCAGTCGACATCGTCACTGACCAGACGCCGGCGCACGACCCGTTGAGCTACATCCCGGCGGGCCTCAGTCCCGATGATGCGCAAGAGCTTCGCCTCGACGATCCGGTTGAGTACGTGAAGCGGGCGCGGGCGAGCATGGCTCGCCATGTCGACGCGATGGTCGAGTTTCTCGACCGCGGTGCCGAGGTGTTCGACTACGGCAACAGCTTGCGGGCCGAGGCGCGCATTGGTGGCAGCGCGCGGGCATTCGATTTTCCCGGCTTCGTGCCCGCATACATCCGCCCGCTCTTCTGCGAAGGCAACGGCCCCTTTCGGTGGGTTGCGTTGTCAGGAGACCCCGCGGACATCGCGGTCACCGATCGCGCAATGGTGGAGGAGTTCTCTGACAACGAGCCGCTGGTGCGGTGGATCAAGGCCGCCGGGGAGCGGGTCGCGTTCCAGGGTCTGCCGGCGCGCATCTGCTGGCTTGGCTACGGAGAACGCGCACGGGCCGGCTTGCGCTTTAACGAGCTGGTCAAGTCGGGCGCGGTCAAGGCGCCGATCGTCATCGGCCGCGACCACCTAGACTCTGGCTCGGTCGCGTCGCCTTACCGTGAGACGGAGGCGATGCAAGACGGTTCGGATGCGATTGCCGACTGGCCGATCCTCAACGCGTTGCTCAACACATCAAGCGGTGCGTCGTGGGTGAGCGTTCACCACGGTGGCGGCGTCGGGATCGGCCGATCGATACACGCTGGGATGGTGGTGGTGGCGGACGGCACCGACGAAGCGGCTCGAAAGCTGGAGCGGGTCCTCACCAACGACCCGGGCACCGGCGTGATGCGACACGCCGACGCGGGGTACCAGCGCGCCATCGACGTGGCGGGCGAACGAGGCGTGCACATTCCTATGCACGGGAACTAGTGAACGGTTCGGGACTTTGGCACGCCGACCAGGCCTGGCTGGGCCATCGAGCCGAGGACGTCCTGATCGAGGTCGATGGAGGGCGCATCACGAGCGTGACGGAGGGGGTGAAGGCCCCGGGCGGCGCCACCGCCCTTCGCGGTTGGACGATCCCCGGTCTTGTCAACGTCCACAGCCACGCGTTCCAGCACGTCCTGCGCGGGGCCACCGAATCGGGAGGCGGGGATTTCTGGGAGTGGCGAGAGCAGATGTACAGCGCAGCCGAAGGGTGGACGGCAGCCAGCTACCTGGAACACTGCCGCGCGGTTTTTCGCGAGATGCTTGAAGCTGGCATCACCGCCGTTGGTGAGTTCCACTACCTCCATGGCCTGGGCAACGAGCTCGGCGAGGCTGTCGCGCTGGCGGCGACGCAGGAGGGGATTCGTCTCACGCTGATCGATGCGTGCTACCTGCAGGGTGGCCTGGACGGCCGCCCTCTCGAAGGTGCGCAGCGGTCATTCTCGGACGGCGATGTTGACGCCTGGGCAGCGCGCATGGATGACTTCACGGTGGGGGAGGACGTGCGCGTGGGCGCCGCGATTCACAGCGTGCGCGCAGTGAATGCGCCGTCGATGCGAAGGGTCGCCGCATGGGCGCGGATCCGCAAGGCGCCCCTCCACATTCACCTGGCTGAGCAACCCGCCGAGGTGGACGAGTGCATGGCGGTTGAGGGCTGCACGCCGGCACAGCTTCTGGAACGAGAGGGCATCCTCGGTCCGGACCTGACTGCGATCCACGCCATCCATGTCGAAGACACCGACATCGCACTACTGGGCCGGCACGGGGTATCGGTGGTCGCGTGCACCACGAGCGAGCGCGACCTCGGCGATAGGACTGGGCCGCTCGGGCGCATGGCCGATGCGGGGAGCCCAATCTGTGTCGGCAGCGATTCCAATGCCGTGATCGATATGCTCGAGGAATCGCGAGGTCTCGAGCTCGATCAGCGACGCGCCACCGGGCGTCGCGTCCACCATCAGCCCATCGACCTATTTCGCGCCGCCACGATCAACGGCATGCGTGCGTTGGGCTGGGATGGCGGTGAGCTGAGAGCAGGCATGCTGGCGGACTTCATCACCATCGAGCCGGCGAGTGGTGCGGAAAAGAAAGACCTCGACCTGAGCTACCTGATGTTTTGCTGCTCGGCTCGCCACGTGGGCAACGTCGTCGTCGGCGGCAAGACCGTGGTCGCGAGATGAGGCGCCTGACCCGGGTTGGCAGGCTCTTTACCGGCACACCAGCCGGCGTCATCGAAAATGCCTCGGTGATCGTCGACGACGATCGCATCGCCTGGTGCGGGCGCCAGGGGGATGAGCCCCTGGACCTGATGGGCTACGTCAGCGAGGATGAGGATTGCGGCGGCGGCCTCGTCACCGCCGGCCTGATCGACGCGCATACCCATCCGGTCTACGCGGGCAATCGCATGGCTGAGGTCGCGATGCGGACCGCAGGCGCCTCCTACTCGGAAATCGGCAAAGCTGGTGGCGGCATCGTCGCCACTGTGAAGGCGACGCGCGAGACGCCGCCAAAGGCGCTCGAGGACGCGACCGCGGTGCGACTGAAACGGTGGTTCGAGGGTGGGGCGACCACTGTCGAGGCCAAGACCGGGTACCACCTGGAGCGCGATGGGGAGCTGGAGTCGACCCGCATCCTGAGCCGGCTGGGTCAGCGCAGCGACCTACCCCGCATCGAGGTCACCTTCCTCGCCGCCCACGCTCTGCCCCCGGACCGCGGCGCCAAGCTGGGCAAGTACGCCAAAGAGGTTGCACGCTGGTGCCCCGAAGCGCATCAGGCGGGGGCCCGTTTCTGCGACGTATTCTGCGACCAGGGTTACTTCAGCGTCGATCAATCGCGCCACATCCTGAAAGCCGCGCTCGAGGCGAAGCTGATCCCCCGAATCCACGCCGACGAGCTGGCCCGGACCGGGGGTTCGCGCCTGGCAGCCGAGCTCCACGCCGTGTCCGCCGACCATCTCTTGTGCGCGAATCGCGGCGATGCCGTCGCCCTGGCACGCGCCGGCGTCGTCGCGACACTGGCGCCGGGAACCGCGATGTCGATTGGCAAGCTGCCACCGGTCAAGGAGCTTGTTGCTGCCGGTGCGGCCATCGCCCTCGGCACCGACCACAACCCGGGGACGAGTGGAATCACGAGCATGAGCCTGGTTGTGGCCATGGCGGTGGGTGTCTTCAAAATGTCCGCGAAGCAAGCGCTGATCGCAGCCACGGTGGGGGGTGCCCTGTCGATCTCGCGTGCAGATCGGGGTGTTATTGCGCCTTTGATGCTGGCCGACCTCGTCCTTTGGGAGGCAGATCACGAGGGGGCATTCGCCTGGGCGTACGGTCTGAAGGCCCGCCGAGTATGGCGAGGAGGAGTGCCGATCTCGTGATTAACGTTGCAAGAAAGCGGCAAACAAGGTACAAGTTCTACAAAAGACCGCCGTTTAACCATCCGATTTACAAAGATGCGGTCATGGAGGAATTGTTTTAGTGGCTAAGTGGAACCCGCTGGCGTTGAAGCTCTTGATGTGGGTCATGGGCGTCTTGATAGTGATGGGCTCAGGTCTGGGCTTCATTGGTAGCACCTTCTTCGCGTTCGACACCTGGGCTGGAGTCTCGGCATCGGTCGCCGGGATAGCGTTTGGCGCCGGGATAATGATCGCCGGCTTCGACCCCGAGGGAAACGTGAGTTGGGTACGCGCCGTGATCCTCTACGCGATCCTCGAAATCGTCTACCAGATCTTCAACCAGATCACCGTCAGTCGTTTTGACATCGTTCCTCTGCTTATCGCGGTGATCGTCGGCGTGCTCCTTCTCGTGCTGTACCCGAACAAGGCGCAGCTCTGGATGAGCTCGAGCAACACGATGGCCCACAAGGCCTAACCAAAAGCATCGTCGTCAAGGGGGCAGCTCAGCTGCCCCCTTTTTAGTTTCGCAGGAGGGATTTGTGCGGGTGATAAACGCGGCTGATCGGATCGGTGGCGATGCGGAGCCGCCGAAAGGCCAGTTCCATGGCCATGCGTTGCAAAGCACGCTGCACAGCACGACCGAGGAAACGAGGGCCAGCTTCGTCCGTTTCGAGGCCGGTGCTCATACGCACTGGCATCAGCACTCGGGCGGCCAAGTGCTGTACATCATCGATGGCCTGGCCCACGTCCAGGCCTGGGGCGAGAACGTTTTGTCCGTGGCGGCGGGCGATACAGTCGTCGCTCCGCCAGGGGAGAAGCACTGGCATGGAGCCGGCGAAGGGGGCCCGATGACCCAGCTCGCCTTCACGTCGGGCGAGGTAACGTGGCTGGAGGAAGCCGACCCAGCGCATTAAGAGTGAGAAAGGACCGGTCGGTCCCTCTCATCGCCAGGCGCTTCGCGCGTGGCTGTCTCTCTCCCCGGGATGGATTTGTTTAGGGTTTCGCCAGGCCAAGATTGGCCGTGGCAAGGACAAGGTCATGGCCGAGGGAACCCCGGCCAACGCTACGGCGCTCGCTACAAAATCTCGGAGTCGATTTCGAGCGATGGCCCCTTTAGTCGGTTCCCGGTTCATCTCCGCTGACAATCCACCGGCCGCCGCCACCCGCCGACACCAGATCGTCCGCAGCCTGCGGGCCCCACGACCCTCTCGTGTAGGGCTCTGGATGGCCTTCTACCTCCCACGCCGTAAGTAGCGGATCCACGATCTCCCACTGCAGCTCGATCTCTTCGGCCCCCGGGAACGCGGAGTGGCCGCCGGCTAGCACCTCTGAGAGGACATTCTCGTAAGCGTCCGGCAGCGGTGACTTGGTCAGCCCGGCATAGTCGAGCTTCATGCCCGCGGGCACCATCTCGAATCTTGTACCGGGTCTTTTCGCGCCGATGCGGATGGTGATGCCCTCGTCGGGCTGGATGCGGATCACTATCAGCGAGGGAACGCCGCGCTGGCGGTTGCCGCCGATGCGCAAGTGCGGAGCGTCGCGCAGCTTGATCACCACCTCGGTGACCCTTCGTTTCAGCGCTTTGCCCGTGCGTAGAAAGATCGGTACGCCATCCCACCGCCAGTTCTCCATGGACAGGCGCACCGCGGCGTACGTTTCCCGCCGCGAGTCGTTCGCCACGGCCTCCTCGTCGAGGTAGCCTGTGTACTGCCCGCGGACAGCGAAGCTTGGATTGATAGGCGACATCGCACGTAGGGCTGCGCGCTTGGCTCGGCGCACGTACTCGGCGTCGAATGTGGTGGGCGGCTCCATGGTGACCAGCGCCAGGAGCTGGAGCATGTGGTTCTGGATGATGTCGCGCACTGCGCCGGTCTGGTCGTAGTACCCGGCCCGCTTTCCGATGCCCTCCTTTTCCGCCACTGTGATCTGGATCGTCTCGACCAGGTTGCGATTCCACACCGGCTCGAACAGTGAGTTCGAGAACCGGAAGGCGAGAACGTTCTGGACCGTGTCCTTGGCGAGGTAGTGGTCGATGCGAAAAATCTGCTGCTCCTCGAAGGCTTTCGCCAGCTGCGAATTCAACTTGCGAGCCGATTCCAGGTTGTGGCCGAGCGGCTTCTCGACGACGACGCGCCGCGTGGCATCTCCCTTTTTCGTGAGTTTCGATTGGGCGAGCGCCCGGACGATGTCGCCCGCGGTCTCGGGCGGCGTCGCCATGTAAAAGATCACGTGGTCGGCGCCGGTAACCTGCTTCTTCAAGCCCGAGAAGGTGGTACGCGATTTGTAGTCGACTCGTGCCCACTCAGCCGTCGCAGCCAGTCGGTGGCTGCCGCTGCGTTTCTTGACGATATCGCGGAAGGCGTTGGTCGACATGGCCGTCCGGCCGGCGCCGATCACGCGGAGCTCCATCCCGTCGGGCGACGCCAGGCGCTTCAGCGAAGGCAGGATTTTGCGCTGGGCAAGGTCTCCCGAGGCGCCGAAGATGACCAGGTCAACGCGAGGGGCCACAGCTGAATCCTAGTGGGAGTTAGTTCGAGATCACTTCCGTGCCCGCGATCTCATCGTGGAGATCGCGCATTCGCACCGCGCCGAGCGGCAGCAAAGCCAGCCTCACGAGGGCCTGGCCGACGGTCAAGTTTGAGCCGTCGACCGACACCACGCGCTGCTTCATCACGGCTCCGCCGAGAGTGACGCCGGTCAGAGTCCAGCAAGCGAGGTGGTAGCCGGCTGCGAAGCCGAACAGCACGGGCAATCGACGCCGCCGGCGTCCGATGAGTGCCGCGATCGACAGGCAATAGGCGGCATCGATCGCCGCCGCCGCCATGCGGCGCGAGCGGTCGGCGGGCGGGCCAGGCTCTGGCCGGCGGCCGCGCACCCTCAGGAGGTGGAGGCGCGTCAGCAGGTGGTGGACGGGCACCTGTGTGACCACGTAGATGGTTCGGGGAAGCATTGGCTTGTAGCCTTCAAGCGACTCCACCAGGCGTCCGTACAGCAGCTCGATTCGCAAACGGCCGCCCGCGGAGCGTGCAAGGAGCCCTCCCTCGATCGGCCACTGCACACTGGTTCTTGCTATTCGGGGCTGGCCGAAGCGGATCAGCTCGAGGGGCCCGAGTCGCAATGCGTTGCCTCGGATGCGGATGAGTCCCAACGTAAGCGCCTCGATATCGGTGGAGAAGCTGTCACGGAGCCCCTTGCCCGTGACCCGCCTTGGCATCGACACCGAGTCCTGCAGCGAAACCTTGCCTTCGACCCATTTCATGGTCATATCTTGTTGAAATGGCAACGCGCGAGTTCTCGGCAGCGGTGACTGTCAAATGCTCGCCCGAGCGCGCCTTCGACTATTTCGCCGATCACAGGCACGTCGCGGCCGTCCTCGATGGCGTCACGAAGTGGGAACCCATCGGTTCGAAGAGCGAGGGAGTCGGCGCCCGTTACGAGGTCCAGATGGTGGCGCTTGGATTCCCGCTCAAGAGCGTGCTGCGCCTCAACCGGTGGCGCCGGCCCCATGAGATCGGGTGGGTGACCGAGAAGGGGGTAATCAAGCAGGAGGGTGGGTTCACCTTCACCAAGGTCAAGGGCGGCGTGCACATCGGGCTCCGCATCGCATACACGCCGCCGGGGGCGGTCTTGGGGGCGGCGGTCGCGGGGCGCGTGGATGGGGTCGTGCGTGGCCGGTTACAGAAAGCGCTGGAGCGAATACGGGACATGCTCGAGACCTCCTAGAGTGGTCGCGTGCGCCTGAACAGCGAGGCCCGGGAGGTGCTCGGCCATACCCCGATCGGGATGCTGGCCCTCCGCGCCGGCCGTTTGCCACTTGTCAACCCGGCGGTTTTCCATTTCGCTTCGGGCTCGCTCTGGATGACGACATCGCGGTATGCGGCCAAGATCCTGAGCGCGAAACGGGATCCGCGCGCCGCCTTCCTCGTCGATGGAGGCTCGAAGGCGCTGCTGCTTCGAGGCCACCTCGAGGTGTATGACCCCCTGTCAGTCTCGAGCCAGGTCAACGCGATGCTCGAAGGCCCCGGCTACTTCCTGGGGATGGCGGGCTACGCGCTCAAGAACGCGCCTTACTTCGCAGGCTACGTGCTGGACATGGCGCGCATCCCGCGCGAGTGGCTGCCCTACAACCGCGTGGTGCTCCGGCTTCGCCCGAGCGATGCCGAGCTCGCGGCCGTCACCCCATTTCCAGCCGCCCAGGCCGCGCGCGTACCGGCGGTGCCGGCGGAGGTGAGCCGGCGCCTTGCCGGCGTGCCCCGCGGGTATGCGTGCTGGATCGAAGGCGGCATGCCTGTGATCCGCCCTGCACTGTGGGAGGTCGAGCGGGGTGAGGTGATGCTCGCGCCCACCGCAGGCAAAATTCGCGCCGGCACGGTCGGTGCCCTCGTGGTCGAGTCGCATCACAGATTCCGGCCCTCATTGATGGTTGGAGCGTGTGTGCGCGGCACGTTTGGCCAGCGGGCGGATGCGACGGCGATCGGGGAGCGCTATGGGGTAGAGCCCTCCGAGGTGCCGGCGGCTTACGAGCTGTTGCCCGAGCGCGTGACGTCGTGGCGCGGATTCTCGATCGCCACCGCGATCCCGCGTTCAGCCCGCCACCTTCGCATCGCGCAAGGCTGATCGCGTGGCAAAACCCGCAGCGCCCCTCCTCCAGATCCGCCGCTGGACCGGTGGCACGTGGTCGGAGTCGCCCGACCTGGTGGTGACCGAGGAGCCTCTCCAGCTGATGCTCGACGGCGAAGCACTCTCTGTCGTCATGCGCACGCCGGGCCACGATCTGGAGCTAAGCCTGGGGTTGATGTTCTCCGAAGGCATCCTGCGCTCGGCCAAAGACGTGCGGGTGATCAGGATCAGCGCGGAGGCGGGTGAGCTGGAGGCCGGCGTGGCTGTCGAATCCTCCCTGGTCGAGTCCAACCAGGTCGACATTCACCTGGCGACAAAGGCGCGCCGCAAACCCGAGAGATCGATGCTGTCGAGCTCGGCCTGTGGCGTTTGCGGCACGGTCCTGATCGAGGATCTGCGGCGGGACCTGGCGCTCCTGCCGGCCGGCCCGGCTATCGAACCAGCCCTGCTACCGGGCCTGGTCGAGAGGTTGCGCTCCGGCCAGGGAGTCTTCGATCGCACCGGCGGGCTCCACGCTGCCGGCCTTTTCACGCGCAGCGGTGAGCTCGTGTACCTGCGTGAAGATATCGGGCGTCACAACGCCGTTGACAAGGTGGTTGGCCGCGCCCTTCTTGATGAGCGCGTTCCCGCGAGCGATTCGATCCTCGTCGTGAGCGGCAGGGCCGGTTACGAGATCGTCCAGAAGTCCATCACGGCCGGCATACCCGTCCTCGCGGCGGTGGGAGCGCCATCGAGTCTCGCGGTCGCGCTGGCAAAGCAGTTCAACCAGACTCTGGTCGGCTTCCTGAAAGGCGACCGTTTCAATGTTTATTCGGCGCAGGAGCGGTTGCGCACCTAAGTCTTGACGGGTATGGGCTGCGGGTTCCTGGTCTGATCATCAGCTTTATGCCCGCCGCGGCGACATCGACCACCAGACATTGAGCCAGGACGCGTATGTCAAGTTCATCGAGGACGTCTTCCTCGGCGGGGTTCGCCTCGATCCGAGCACCGACGGACGTCCGGATTCGCGACCTGACGTGCACGAGAACAATCCTCAGCTGGGGGACCTCGCCTGGGAGTTCGATTTCAACCAGGCGCCTCGCGCTCCGTTGATCCTCGATCCCAATCCGCGTCCTGGCCCTGGCTCGACGCTTTGAACTTGGCTGGGCCGGTCTCCGATAATCGGTCTGTGAGTGCAGTCTTCGCGACGCGTCCTGCTGCCCGCGCGGCGGTCATCGGCGCCTACATGCTGTTGGTCGAGTGGACGAGAGCGCTGGCGATGACGATCCCCGGCGCTTTGGTGCCGGCGATCTTGCTCGGCGGCGGCGCGCTGATGGTCAGCGCGATCGGCTGGCCCGCTCCGAAGCTTGGCCTGGGCACGTCGCGGCTGGGCCTGCGCATCCTCGGCGGCCTTGCCTTAGCTGCAGTGCTCCTGCTGCCAGCGGCCGTGCGGGCGAGCGAGGCGCCGATCATCCCCGCTTCGCTGGCCCTCGTCGCGGTGGTCATCTCGGTCGCGCAAGAGATTGCCTTCCGCGGCGTGCTGTATGCGGCCCTGGACGAGGCAGGCGGAGCGCCGCTGGCGATTATCGGGAGCACGGTGGCCTGGACAGCCGCGCATGCGCTTTCTCACCCGCCCGCATTCCTGTGGGCGGTGGCCGCCGCCGGCTTGCTGCTGGCGCTGTGGCGTTGGGCGTGCAAGGACCTGGTGGCGCCGATAATCGGCCACGTGATCGCGGACCTGGCGCTATGAATCGCCCATTGCTCATCGCCGTCGCGGCCATTGTCTATTTGGTCGCCGCGTGGATGGTGGCGCCGGGGTTCTACGACGGCTTCGCGCCACCCCAGCCATACAACTGGGTCTGTCCGCCAGTGGCCGCGGGCGCGAACAGCAGCCTAAAAGCCGCGTCGGGTCACCTCGTTATCAACGTGATCGATGGCAGCAGCGACCCCAACTCGGCGTTCACGGACGACGGCCAGATCGTCATCGGGTTCCTGCCGGGAGCGTTCGATGCCACCGGCAAGACACAGATCACAGTCGACATCACGCCGGTCTCGCCATGTCCCAAACCAGCCGGCGTTCACTTTGCGACGAACGTCTACCTGATCACGGCCGACGCGAAACTGATCATGAAGGCCAACCTTGTCATGGTCTATTCGAACCTCGTGCCCGCGCCGAGCTTCGTGTACCAGGCCCAGGACCCGAACGGCCCCTGGCAGTCGATTGGTGGCAACGAGGGCCAGATTTATACCCTCCAGGCCACAGTCAGCCAGCTGGGCTATTTCGGAGCCGGCTATCCCTCCAACGCAGTCAACCAGAATTCATCGGGTACCAGCCAGCTACTGCCAATCGCGGTTGCGGTCCTCATCGTCGGCGTGGTGATCGCGGGGATTCCGCTCGCGATGCTGCGCCGGCGGTCCGCCGGCCAGGTCGATGAGGAGGACGACGAAGACGAGCCAGAAACTACTCGTCGTACTTGATCGCTTCGAACAGCGTGGCGCATTTGCGGCAGCGGTACTGGAGCGTCATCGCCTGGGTTCCAAATAGGGAGATGACCTCGGCGTCGCGTTCCGCGCAGTGAGGGCAGCGCGGCTCTGCGCGGGGCTTGGGTTCAGCCCTCTTTCGTTGCCGTGTTCGCAAACTTCCTCTCTTCGAGTCCGCGCAGCATCGCGAAGGTGCGATCGTCGACGGCGCCGGGCCGGCTTCGCCTGCGAACTGGGTCCCAATCCTTCCAGCCAATCTGGAGCGCTGGGGCCTTGGTCTCCAGCTTCTCCTCCAGGCGCGCACGAAGCTCCGTCGGACCCATGCTCAGGCGGCCTTCTTGATGGAAGTGGGCCGTCTCGCCGTCAGGCGGCCCGAACCATTCGATCGCCTCGCGCCAAGCCTCGTTCAAAGGAGTCATGTCGACGCCGGACTTGAGCCAGCTGCGGCCGTGGAGGAAGTGGTAGCGCTCCTCCATCAGCATCTTCCTCAGGCGGTGCTGCAGGACCTCGACCGAGCCGTTGACGCACGCTTCGATCATCACCGTGAACGCGGTGTCGAGAATGGCGTTAGCCGCGACGAACTGCGCCCACTCGGTCCAGGGCTCATCGAAATACTGGAGCGATCGCAAGCTGCCGGCATCGCTTTCGCGATCGGGACCGCGTGGGTCGGCGCCGAGCGGCTCGAGACAGCCATAGAGCACGCGGCTGTGACCGAGATCGTCGAGCCCCATGGCCGCCGCAGCGATGTCTGCTTCGAGCGAGGGCGCGCGCGTCGCCCACTCGGCGTAACGCAGGCCGAGCATCTGCTTGTTGTCGGCGATGCTGAGAACCAGATCGGAGAGGCTCATGACTCCCCGGGCTGCCAAAGCTCGATGACGTGCTCCTTGCGGACGATCGCCATCTCGACCCAGCGCTCCTCGTCATAGGTGGCGCGGGCATAAGCGACGGCGAGGTCGTCATCGGGAGCGACGACGCTGCCGACCTGGTGCAGCGCCTCGCCGCGTGTCTTGCGGGCGAATACTTCGTACTCGACGGCGTCGCCGCTGACGCGCTTGTATTTCGTCAAACCGCGAGGCCCCACGACTCGAGAGCGTCGCGGCCGGCCTCTGACACGCGGGCAACCGTCCACGGTGGGTTCCAGACGATGGTGATGCGGACCTCGCGGACTCCGTCCTCGCGCAGCAGGCGTTCGCGCACGTCGTCCAGGATGAAATCGGCGGCAGGGCAGCCCATCGCGGTGAACGTGAGGTCGACCTCGACCAGCCCATCGTTTTCCGCGATGCTGTAGATGATCCCGAGGTCGACCAGGTTGATCGGCATCTCGGGGTCCTGAACCTCAGCGAGAGCAGCCCAGAGCTTGTCTATCACGAGCCGTTCTGGTGGTGCGCATTGCGGAACTTGTGGAACTCCTCCTGGAACATCGCGACCATCTCAGCGTTGCGTGGGCCGCGGTTGCGCCAGCGCTCGAGCACGTCGTCCCAGGAGATCGGCTGCTTGAAATCCCAGCGCTTCTCTTCTGCATCGAACTCGCATGGGAACGGATAATCGAGCTCCCAGACGTCCTTGCCGTCCCTGGTCTCCTTGTGGGACGGCACCTTGATGCCGATCTGCTCGCAGTAAGGCACCACCAACGAGAGCCACCACTGCCGCAGCTGGTCGTTGGTGAGGCCCTTCAAGCGATACTCGAGCTGCGCCGAGTGCATCTTCAAGCTGTCGGGCAGACCGAACCACTCCACGCTCAGCGGGAACATCCAGTCCACCGCGCGCTGCAGGTCGTCCTTGGCCGAGCCGCCGGCCAGGCTGATGCGCTTCATCCAGGTGCGGCCGTTGCGCAGGTGGAAGTTCTCCTCCGCCATCACCTTGTTCAAGCCGCGCTTCCACGGGCCGTACGAGCACTTCTCGTGGATGTCGCCCAGGAGACAGAAGCCCGCCTGGTCGTACATGCCATTGGCGACCACCAGCTCGGTCCAGCTTTCGAGGGGGACGTCGAAGGCGTAGGGGTAGCGAAAGCTCTTGGGGTCGCGGCTGAAGATGAGCTTCTCCTGGTCCTCGCCCAGCTCCTCGAGGATGTGGTATGCGATATGGGCGTGAGCGAGCTCGTCCTGGATGATCGCGATGCCGGTCATGAAGGCGTTGATCGAGGGAGCGCGCTTGGCGGCGAGGTAGTAGGCGGGGGCCGAAATCAGCTCGGTATCACCCGACACGATGAGGGTGTGCTTGAGCTCTTTCAGGTAGTCGGGGGTCATTTCGTTGCGAGACTCGATCAGGTCCCCGGACTTCATCATCTCGTCGAACTCGGCGGGAGTTGCCATCACTCTTTAATTGTCCACCACGAGTGTGGGTAAAATCGTGGTTCCTACAGGGCTGGAGGGTTCTAGGCCCGCACCGTGGTGGCTATAGCTCAGCATGGCAGAGCACCAGATTGTGGATCTGGCTGTCGAGGGTTCAAATCCCTCTAGCCACCCCAAAATCCCGTTCCCGCCGGTTGGGATGCGGTCAAATGTGCCCGATCGGTTGGAACAACCCGCAGTTGGCGCGACCTTTTGTGCCCGAAGGGAGGAGTAGGGGAACTTGGGCTCAAGGAGTCGTTGGGTGAGGGTTGCGGCGACACCAGCTAGATTCGATGCATGGAACCCCCGGCCGAGCGCTTGCTCCTCCGCCGCTGGCGCGACGCGGATCGTGGTCCGTTCGCTGCTCTGAATGCGGATCCAATTGCCACGGAGCACTTTCCATCGGTACTGACCCGCGCCGAGTCTGACGCCCGGCTCGACCGCATTGAGGCGTTTTTCGAGGCCAACGGCTATAGGCCCTGGGCCGTCGGACGCAAGGATCGTCATGAATCCATCGGATTTGTGGGGCTGACGCTTCTCACTTTCGATGCGCACTTCACTCCGGCGACCGAGGTGGGCTGGCGGCTGGCGCGCGAGCATTGGGGTCACCGCTTCGCGACCAAGGCAGCGCGATCAGTGCTCCGGTAGGGCTTTGAAACCCTTGGCCTGCCGGAGATAGTTTCGGTTACAGCAACGACCAACCACCGGGTCGATGCGGGTGATGGAGCGAATCGGAATGACTAGAAACCCCGCTGATGACTTCGACCATCCACGCGTGCCCGAGGGTAGCCCTCTGCGTCGTCACGTCTGATATCGAATCTCTGCGGCGACCCGTTGAGAAATACTGTGGATCAAGGATCAATAAGGGAAGCCATTGCCGCGTTCGAATGCGTCGACGTGCAGTTAGCGTCAGCCGAGAACGGCGCGCCGGAGACGGCCTGGGGCGACACCTTCTTCATCTACGACCCGAATCGCGATCTCGAACCCACGCGCAGGTTTCCCTTCGCCGCCATCGTGACCCAGCCCTATGGGGAGTTCGACAACGCATCGAAGCTCGACCGGCCAGGCATCTTCCGCTTGAACGTCGGAGTCAGCAAAGAGACCTTTGCCCGGCTGTTCGCCGCCGCGCGTGATTACGACTTCACGGCGCTGGATGTGCTGATGCCTCACCCGGTGTACGCGACCAATCATTTTGTTTGTGTGTTGCACCCGAGCGATTCGACATTCGAGGCGCTCCGGCCGCTATTGAAGGAGGCCTACGAGATAGCGGTGAAGCGAGCGCAGCCGAGGACTAAGGCCGCCAAACGGTAGTCACTCATGACTAGGTTCGTAGAAAGCCTCACGTGAGCCGGCACTTTTCGGCTTCATTTCCCAGCAATATCTGAACTTGCCGCTGTAGGACGGATCGAACGCTGACAGGCGGCGCACCTGGAAGTGCGGATCGCCCACTCCTACGGGAGGGTAGGAGATATTGAGCGGGCCCGAGGGTTCGAAGCCGAAGCGTCTGTAGTACATGGGATTTCCGAGTAGTGCGACCAGCGCGTAGCCTGCCGCGTCTGCGCGGCTCAGAAGCTCGGTCATCAACGCGCTTCCCACCCCGCGGCCCTGGCGCGACGGCGCCACCGCGAGGGGAGCGACCGCGACGACCTCGCGCCCTTCCAGGTCGCCCCGTGCACCCAGCACGTGGCCAATCACCAGATCGCCGCCGACCGCCACCAGCTCGAGCCCTTTCAGCGTGGCTTCCAACTGCCAGGTGCTGACCACGATGTCGACTTCTTCCTGTCCGTCACGCCCGCCGCGCGCGAACGCTTCCCGCACGACCGCAAGAACTGCATCTCGATCATGCGGGGTGGCTGTGCGAATCGCGACGGTGTGGCGCATCGCCCGATTCTCGCAGCCTCCTGCCGGCGAGGCGCCCCTATGCGATGAGCTGCGCCAAGAGCGTTCGCGTCGCCGACGCCAGGTCCGCGCGCAACCTGTAGTACACCCAGATGCCACGCTTTTCGGACTCGACCAGGCCGACCTCGTCGAGCTTGGCCATGTGATGTGAGATCGTCGGCTGGCTCAGCCCCAGCCCTGCCGTGAAGTCACAAATACAGATGGGCTCCTTTGACTTCCATAGGGAGGCGGCCATCGTGAGGCGTGTGGGATCGGCCAATGCCTTCAACAGCTCTGCGGTGCTCACAGCCCAGGCTGCGTCAACTTCCGGCAGCCCGCAGCACACGCCACGCTGCCGCAGGACCGGAAGCTCCTTCAACACCGCCATGAGCACGATCATACAAGAACCCATAGACGGGTGTCGATGGATATGTTAGGCTCGACCCATCGACATTCATCGATTAAAGGAGCTGAACAGCATGAGCAAGGTAAGAGAAGCGGTTCGGTCGCGTTACGCGGGGGTGGCGAAGCAACTGACAGTCATCCCCACCGACCAAACCATCGCGGACGCAGGCTGCTGCCAGGCCGACGGGCCTGACTGTGGCTGCAGCGGCTCGTACCCGCTGGACGAGCTCAAGGAAATCGGACTGAGCGAAGCCGTAAGCCTCGGCTGTGGAAACCCGACCATGCTCGCCGAGCTGGAGCCCGGGCAGGTCGTCCTGGACCTTGGATCAGGCGCCGGCCTCGACGTCTTGCTGTCCGCGCGACGCGTCGCTCCCGGCGGCCACGCCTATGGCGTCGACATGACCGACGAGATGCTCGAGCTCGCCAACATCAACGCCAAGAAGTCGGGGGTTTCGAACGCCACCTTCCTGAAGGGCACCATCGAGAACCTCCCGCTTCCAGATGCGTCAATCGACGTCGTGATCTCCAACTGTGTGATCAACCTCGCCGAAGACAAGGGCGCAGTCATCAACGAGGCATTTCGCGTGCTGCGTCGGGGCGGTCTTTTTGCCGTGGCCGACATGGTCGAGCTCGATAGGCTCGACCCTGCCGTCAAGAAGAGCCTCGACTCATGGGCGGGCTGCATCTCGGGCACGATCCCGATCGACGACTACCGGAAAGCGCTGCTCGACGCCGGTTTCCAGGATCCTGACTTCCAGGTCCACGCGACCCAGTCGATCCCGGGTGTCGCTGGCAAGGTCGGCAGCGCCTACATCCGGGCCAGAAAACCGAACTAGCCGCTTTTCGCCTGGCCCTGGAGAAGAGCAAGGATCTTGTTCTGGCTCTCGAGGATCTCGATCGACTGGGCGGCAAGCATGTGGATCGCCTCGAGTGTTTCGTGGTCGGTTTCCGCGCGGGCGTCGCTCGCGGCTGCCTGGACGTTCTGACCGACCATGATCGCGACCATCGCAAGGGCCTGGAAAATGCCGCCGACGATAAGCAGCATCAGCGCGAAGGGGTATGGGTCGAAGCTCAGGGGACCTAGCTTCGAGAGCAGGATCCAGCCTCCGATGAACACCATCAGGAAATAGAAGAACCACATGTTGCCGACGCCGTTGGTGATCAAGAGCGCGAGCCACTTGTTGAAGCCAGTGTGAGGATGCACGTCGTTGTTGCGGATGAGCTTGTGTTTCATGCGCACAGCATCCATCAGAGGAGGCCGTCTGAGGGGCCCGCTAAGTGAGCGACGGGGGCACGTCGCCCGTTCTTACGGCCCGAAACGACGGTGGCAGCTGGCGCAGCGGTGGATCGTGAAGGGTTTGGCAGCGTGCTTCCGGGCAGTGAGGTGTCCATGGCCACTGGAAACTGAGAGTGCGCCGGCCGCCACGTGCTCGCAAGTGGCACGTCCGTCGTCGAACAGGACAAACATCACAGGTTGCCCGTGCACGTCGACAGTCGCCTTGCCCAGTCGTTTTGTCAGGTAGATATTCCTCGCACGAAACCCCAACCAACGGGTGGGCATAACACCGCGCGTGCGAGGGCTCTAACCCAATGTAGACCCTTTCCCGGGCAGTGCCACCCTAATCGTCCCGGCTAATCGCCCTCTTACGACCCCGTGAATACGATCCGCGACCCAGGTGCCGAGGTCTGGGCTCTAGCCGAAACCGAATGAAAACGGCCATCGCACATTGCGATGGCCCTGATCGCCCAAGTTCCGCGAAATCAGGCAGCGGCGGCGAGCCGGACGGCCGGCTCGGCGTCTTGACGCCGACGATGAGCAAGTAAAGGACCATCGCGGGTTCCGCGATCACCGGCAGGATGGTGAGGAAGCCATGAACGGTTTTGCCGATCGGCTGGAAGACCGACATGCGCCGGCGAGCGATGTCCGCCCACGAGGCGCTACTCCGCCACCCCTGGGCGCCGAGCATGATGCAGTCGAGGACGAAGCCGGGGCGGGCGACGATGCATCACCACGACTCCGTGCTGGGGAGCCTCCGGAACGCCGGCTTCACCCTCGTCATGGCCGCTCACGCGATCTCGGTCATCGACGGCTACGTCTACGGCTTTGCGCTGCAGGAGATCAACATTCCACTGCAATCGACGGAGCAGGTCGCCGAGGTAGGGGAGGGCATCCTCAGGCAGCTCGGCGGCGAGTACCCGCATCTCGCAGAGATGATCACCAAGCACGCCATGAAGCCCAGTTACGACTACGGGGATGAGTTCGAGTTCGGGCTCGACCTCATCCTGGACGGACTGGAGCGGCTGCGGGGGGCTCGCTGAGCTCGATCACGAGCGCCGGGCGAAGCGGGCGTGGACGACGGCGGGCGAGCTGATCAGCTCGACGCACTCGTAGTTCGCCGAGATTCCATCGAGGTGGTCGAAGAGCCGCTCACCATCGCCAAGCAATATCGGAACGATCGCAAGGGTCATCTCGTCGACCAGGCCAGCTCGCAGGTACTGCTGAATCGTCGCCACTCCGCCGCCGAGCCTCACGTCGCCCATCGGCCGCCTCGAGTGCTCGCCGGAGAGCAGCTCCGATGCCGTCCGTGACGAAATTGAAGGTCGTGCCACCTTGCATGGTGATCGGCCCTCGTGCGTGATGGGTGAGGATGAACACCTGGTGGTGGTATGGCGGGTCGGCGTCCCACCAACCGGTCCAGCTTTCGTCGGGCCACACTCCTCGGATCGGACCGAACATGTTTCGCCCCATGATCGTGGCGCCGATGCCGTCATCGCCCTGCTCGATCAACCGATCGTCAAGACCCTCGCTTCCTCCGTCCTCTCCTTGTCGTTGGTGCCAAGCGCGGGTTTCGAACACCCACTCATGCAGCCTGAGCCCATCGCCGCCGAGCGGGTTGTCCACGCCCTGATTGGGTCCGGCTCCAAAACCGTCGATCGAGACAGAGAAGTTGTGGACTCGAAGCTTCGGCATGGGTCCACTAGCGTATGTCGACGAGCATCGCCGGATTGATTCAAGATTTGCAGATGCCTCGACCATCGATTTACGAGTTCCTCGGTGGTGATTCGGCCTTCCTCGCCCTGGCCGCCGCGCACCACGAGCGCTGCCTCGCGGACCCGGAGCTCAACCACCCGTTCTCGCATGGCGTCAGCCCTGGGCACATCGAAAACCTTGCCATCTACTGGGCTGAGGTGTTTGGCGGGCCGGCCCGGTACTCAGAGTCGCACGGCGGCCACTCGGGAATGGTTGGCATCCATGCCGGCAAGGGTGCCGGAGACGACTTCGGGCCCCGGTTCGTCGCCTGCTTCATGCAGGCCGCCGACGATGCGCAGCTTCCTGATGACCCCGAGCTGCGCGCAGCCTTGCGCTCGTACATGGAGTGGGCAACCCGGGACGTGCTGGCGTATGCCCCGGCCGACTCGCGGGTGCCTCCGGACTTGCCCGTGCCGAAGTGGTCGTGGGACGGGCCCGACTAGCGTCCAACACTTTTCCGCCGGGAAGCCGTTAATAATGTCGTGGCCCGAATCAAGATGGTCGAGGAGTCCGACGCAAAGGGCGCCCTGGCCGAGGTCTACGCCCAAGCCAAGTCGGTGAGCCCAAGCGGCAGTGTGGCCGGGATCATCAAGACCATGAGCCTGCGGCCCGATTTCCTGGCCGGCATCCAGGCCGCTTCGCGCATGCACTTCAGCGACGGCGCCCTGACGCGCGCGCAGCACGAGATGATCGCGTCATACGTCTCGGCGCTGAACCGCTGCAGGTATTGACTCAGCTCCCACACGTGGTTCCTGCAGTTGCAGGGCAAAGAGTTCGAGGGAGTGGCAGATGCGTTACGCGACGGCGACCTCGACGCTGCCAACCTCGAGCCACCTGAGCGGCTGCTGCTGGAATTCGCCGGCACCATCTCTGAGGCCGCCTATCGGGTCACCGATGAGCAGGTCCAGGGCCTGCGCGACGTCGGCTGGACCGACGAGCAGATAGCAGAGGCGGCGTACGTCGCCGCATTGTTCAGCCTGTTCGTACGGCTCGCCGACACGTTCGGCATCGAGCCGCCACCCGTTTACGAGCCGGCGGGTATCCCCAAAGCAGTCACGCGCGCGGAGCCGTAAAGCGCGGTCGGCGCGCGCTACGGAGCGAGCGCCAGGCCCGTGTAATCGATACAGATGAGCTGGTTGCCGATCGGGTTGCCGTTGCTGTCGACCTGGCCGTAACCCAAGCCCCAGGTCTTGGCATACGTCGTCGTGGCCTTCGAGAGCACGTTGCCCGCCGCATCCCTCGTCGTCAGAGTCGAGGTGCCATGCACGGAGATCCCCTCCAAAAGGGGGGCTTGACTGGCGAACTTCGGCAGGAACAGGAGAAGGCTCAGCTTGTCGAACGTATACGTTTTTTGCACGAACGTCTTGGCCGCGATGTCCTGTTTGATCACGTCCGTGAATTCAGTGAGCGCGTCGCTCTCTGCGCCCGCTTCGGCCAGCGTCATGTCATGGGAGCGACGCGCCTCGGCCTCGATAACGAGGTCGAGCACGATATCGTGCGCCATCTGATTGACGGAGTGGGACGTGAGGAATGGGTCATAGCTGTGAACGTTTGCAGCCACCGTCATCGTTGGGTACGGAGGCAACAACCAGACACGGGCTGACGCCGACGCCGGCGCCGTATCACCCGGAGGGGGCAGGCCCGCTTTGGCCGCTGCCGCGACCCACTCACCAGTCGTGGGTCCACTGCCAACCAAGAGGGTGACTTTTGGCGTTGAGCCGTCCGGGAGCTCCGCGAACGGCGTCGGGCTCGTCGTCGAGATGTCCGCGGCCACTGGCAGGGCTGCGACGCAAAGGAGTGCGACTACGAGCGTCGTAGGCACCTGCCACCTGAACCCTCCAAGCATCCATCGCAGGCCGCCGCCATCGGCTACGAACGGCGCCAGAAAGGCGACGAGCGCAAAGCGCAGCGAACAAGCGATGACCAGGCTGCCAAGGATTGCGGTCTTGGTCCAGAACTCGAGAGTAGTTGGGCCGATGAGGAGCACGGCCAGCATGGCGATTATGACACCGAAAACCAGCCGCGCCACCTGGCCGTCTGGCACCGTCCTGGGATCGGGGATCATGAACAGGGCGAAGATCAAAACCTCCGGTGAGGTGACCAGGATCTGCCAGAGGTCGCGGCCGCACAGGGGGGTTGCGTGCCAGCTGGCGACCATGCAGTGATCCGGAGCCTGCGAAAACGCAATCGCCAGGAACGCCGCGAAGGCGATCATAAAGCCGAAGACGAGTCCAAGCATCTTGAGCTCCCACGCGATCAACAGACCTCCGCCGACGAGGATCGCGTAAGTCACCGCCATCCAGAGTCCCATGGGTATCCACCACAGGTCGAGGGGTTCGGTGTGCTGCACGCCCAGCACGACGAACGCCAGAACGAGGGCCACGTTCGAGGGGTTGAAGATGTGCCGCCCCTTCCACCGGATCAGGTACTTGGTCGCCATGCCGAGGACAACCACGCCGATGAAGATCTCGAACCCGTGGGTGCTCCACCACTGGCCGTGCAGCGTGCCGGGAACGCGGAGGATGAAGGCGGTGCTGTTACCCGTGAGCAGGCCGCTTGCCGGCCACATGATGGCGTGGTCCTTGAAGAACACCACCAGGAACTCGAAGAGGGCGCCGGTGGCGAGGCAGATGAGGATCTGGGCGATCGAGAGGCGGAACCCGAGGACGGTCTGGCCGAGGACCTGGAGGGTCAAGAGAACCGCCGCGACGTGCATGCGGGGGTCGCGGAGGGTGGGTAAAACTAGGGGGTACTCGCGGCCGCCAATGTGGACGGCCCTGCGCTTGCCGGCGCGCGGTGGCCCGCGTCTGGTATCGATGGGAACGGTCAGTCCCTGGGGAGGCGCCGCTTCGGAACTCGCCACGATCGGGTAACGGTAATAGTATCCGGGCCGTTACAGGGCCAAGCAGATGCCAACCACAGCTTCACCGGTGAGCGTTCGATGCACTGCGCTGGCCGTCGTGGCCGGAGCCGTCCTCGTGACGCTTCTCTCGGGGTGCCAGGCGCCGTTTGGGCTTGGTGAGCCTTCGACCCGCGCGCTGGAGGACGGCGTGACGGGCAGCCTCGCGGCCGCCAAGAGCTTCGAGATCGCAGGCTCATACCAGGCGGCAGGCCAACAGTGGTCGATGGACGTTCAGCTGGTTGCGGGCACTGCGGAACATGTGGTTGTAACCAATTCCGTGCTGAAGCTGGAAGCGCTCATCTTTTTCGACCTCACTGGCCATCCGGTAGACGGCTACTTTCGCGGGAATCAGTACCTTTCGCAGCAAATGGGTACCGACCCGGCTTCTCGCAATCTGGTCAAAGCAGCAGGCAACGGCTGGTGGAAAGGGCCGGCGAGCGACGTCCCACGCCTGTTCAGCCTGACCGACGGGCCGACTTTTCGGGTGACCTTTCTGGGCACAGCGGTAACAAGCCGAACCGACCACATATCCGTTGGCGGCGTCGAGGCGGTCAGCCTTTCGGGACCCAGGGCGGACGTCTTCGTTGCCGCCGCGGCTCCACATCAGCTTCTGCGACTGCACCTCAAGACGGGCGCCACGATTGACGGCATAGCGGACGCCGATTTCAATTACAGCAATTTCGGCGCGGACTTTAAGATCGCCAGGCCCACCGATGTCATCGACTTCTCTGACCTCTCGACGTTGCCGCCGATCTACACGGTCTTGTCGGTAGACACCTCGGGCTGCACCTCGACTTGCGTGGTCTCAGCGCTGGTCAAAAACCTGGGCGGCAAGTTCGGTGCGCAGGCGCCGTCCACGATCACCTTCACGATGTCCGACTCGGCGACGAAGGCGACCATCGGCACCTGCCCGGCGCAGGTCGTGCCGGACGTCGGCTACAACGCAACCAAGACCGTCTCCTGCACCATCGCCGCGGTGAACGGGCAGCAGGCCAATGCCGCGACAGTGACTGCCGTCCCGACTAACCCGGGCCGCGCCTGAGCCCGGTCAGCGCAACGTTCACGCTGCACGTAATCTTGCAAGGCCAGCTTCCACTCGTCGCTCAGCGTGGCCATGACGACCTGGTCCTCTTTCGAAAGCCACGCAAGATGGCGGAGCCGTGCTCCAGAACCTGGGCGGACGCAATCGTCTTGGCGGCGCTGGTCGGCCCTGACCGTTCGAGCTCTGCCCTCGAGATGGGCACGCCCACTAGCTGCGGGGCCTGGCCGTCAGAGTTGACAACCACGAAGCTCAGTACGACGGCGCCGCGCGCGCGACGCCATGAGGTCGAGTGAACCAGCACCGGCTCGCCATCAGGTTGCGTGAGAGCCGGCCCACCACCTCCACCGGATCGTCCTCGGCCGCGACCTCGATGTACCAGGGGTCGGGTCCACATGGCCCAGCGAGCTCCGGATGCTCGTCTCGCATCCGCAGGACAAAGACCTCGGCCTGGACCGGTCCCCCGACCGCCCAGGGGCCACGTGGCGCGGCCGGGTTCAGACCCGCTCCGCCCTCGCTGGCACCTGCTCGCGCGTGACCTTCATGTTGTGCGACTCGCCGGCCTGCTTTTGGCGGGCGCGGACGATCTGGGCCGCTGTCCCGCGAGTCTCGAATCCGCACTCGCATCGAACCACCAGCTCCTTTCCCGGACCCGTTCTGCTCACCACCCGCAGGATACTCGCCGTCCACCCGCGATCTACCTTATCTATGTGAGCTTGGTCGTCTGCGACGTCGGTCCCCGTGACGGGCTGCAGAACGAGGACCGGATACTCGACCCGACCATTCGCGCCGAGCTCTGCGATCGGCTCGCCGCCGCCGGCCTGAGACGAATCGAGGCCGCGAGCTTCGTGAACCCAAAGTTGGTACCGCAGATGGCTTGGGCCGAGGATGTGATGGCGGCACTGCACCGGCGCGCCGGCACCTCGTACGCCGGCCTGGTCCTCAACGAGAAGGGTTACGACCGCGCGCTTGCGGCGCGCGTCGACGAGGTTCATTACGCGATGGCTGCCACCGATACGTTCGGGCGCCGCAACCAGAACGCGACCACCGACGAGGGGGTTGAGACGGCGCTGACGCTTGTACGTCGGGCTCGCGCCGATCGCGTGCCGATCACGGTCACGATCAGTGTCGCGTTCGGCTGTCCGTTCGAAGGCCCGGTGCCTGCGAAGAGAGTGCTCGGGATCGTGGAGCGCCTGATGGCTTCAGCCGCGGACGAGATCTGCCTCGCCGACACCATCGGGGTCGGCGTCCCTTCGCAGGTGAAGGAGCTGGTGGGCGGTGCCCGGCGGCTCGGTGCGACTCTAGGCGCTCACTTTCACAACACGCGCAACACCGGGTACGCGAACGCGGTGGAGGCGCTCGCGCAGGGCGCCGTCTCGCTGGATGCGTCGGTGGGCGGCGCGGGAGGGTGCCCTTTCGCGCCGCAAGCGACGGGCAACATCGCCACCGAGGATCTCTTCTACCTGCTGCGTGGCCTCGGCGTGGAGACGGGCATCGACCTCGACGCCCTCATCGCTTGCTCGCTCTGGCTGGGGGAGCGCCTGGGCAAGGAGCTCCCGGGCATGGTGGCGCGGGCGGGCGACTTTCCAACTAAGGGTTGGGCACAGGGCACGACGACGTAGGAACATGGCTCCATGGCAAAAAAGGCCGCGAGCCGTTACCGAGTCGCAGTCGTCCAACACCCCCCTGTAGCGCTCAACCGGCCAAAGACCCTGGCTCGAGGAGTCGAGCTGCTGGATGAAGCCGCTGCAGGCGGCGCCAAGCTGGTTTCCTTCCCCGAGACCTGGGTTCCCGGCTATCCCGAATGGGTCTGGCGCCTGCGCCCTGGCGAGGATTACGCGCTGAGCGGCGACATTCACAAGCGGCTACTCGAGAACTCGATCGACCTGAAGGCCGTCCAGCTGCAACCGATCCAGGCCGCCGCGCGGCGCCTGAAGGTGACCGTTTCGATTGGGATTCACGAGCGGGATGGAGAGTTCAGCCGTGGCACGCTCTACAACTCGGCCGTCCTCATCGGGCCCGACGGGGAGATCCTGAACCGGCACCGCAAGCTGGTGCCCACCAATCCAGAACGCATGGTGTGGGGTGAGGGGGACGCCACCGGGCTCCGCGTCAGCGACACGCCATCCGGGCGGATTGGCGGCCTCATCTGCTGGGAGAACTACATGCCTTTGGCCCGATTCGCGATATTCGCCCAGGGCTGCGAGATCTACATCGCGCCGACCTGGGACGAGGGTGGTACCTGGCTGTCGACGATGCGCCACATCGCCACCGAAGGGCGGTGCTGGGTGCTCGGGAACGGGAGCAGCATGCGAGGCAGGGACATTCCCACGGACTTCCCCGACCGGAAGCGGCTGTTCCCAGACCTCGAGGCCTGGTTCAACCCGGGGGACTCGGTGATCGTGGATCCAGTGGGCAACTTGGTGGCAGGGCCGCTGCATGAGAAGCACGGCATTCTGTACGCGGACTGCGATCCGGCGCGGGCCGCGGCCGCCAAGCGGACGCTGGACGTCGCCGGCCACTACGGGCGGCCAGACATCTTCCGCCTCGAGGTGAATCGGGGAGCCAGGGCGCCGGTCGGCTTCGTCACCAAGTCCTGACGCCTTAGCAGTGGAGCTGATGCATTGGCGCCGAGGCTAGGCGTGGTCGTGGGTCAGGTGGTCGAAGCTCTGACTCCCAAGGCGCCCGGATTCGACCCAAAACGCCCTATCGGCCACCAACCCGAAGACACTGGACACGGCGATTTGTGTCGAGTGGCTGAGCGCAGCCCACCGCGTGTCTGCCCACCTCCACTGCGTCGTTGCCCGCCCTGCAACACGCGCACCTGGCGGGCAATTCAAATCCAATCGCACCCGCCCCCAAACCTGCCTGTCAACGCCCCGCTTTGGCCCCGTACAGCACTCCAAACTTCTGGCGCACATAGGCGATCCACGGTTCGGCTGAGACCGGCTTCCCGGTCGCCCTCTCCATCAGCTCATTGGGCGTGAACTTCCGCCCATGCTGGTACACGCTCCCCTGCAGCCACTTGAGCAGCCGACCAAACTCGCCCCGCTCGATCTGACTGTCGAGGTCAGGTATGTCCACCCTGATCTTCTCCATGAGCTGCGCCCCCATCAGGTTGCCCAGCGTGTAACCGGGGAACACCGCGAAGTCCACCCACGACCAGTGGATATCCTGCAGGACCCCAACCCTGTCGTCGGGAACCTCGATCCCGAGGTACTCCTTCACCCGCGCATTCCACGCCTCGGGCAGGTCTCTCACTTTGAGCGATCCCTCGAGCATCTCGTTCTCCAGCTCGAACCTGAGGAGGATGTGCAGGTTGTAGGTGACCTCATCGGCCTCCACACGAATGAGGGACGGGTACGACTTGTTGACCGCCCTGAAGAACTGCTCCTCATCCACCCCCTTGAGGGGCTCCGGAAATGCGCTCTTCAGGCTGGGGAAGAAGTGGCGCCAGAAGGGGGCACTGCGCCCCACCATGTTCTCCCACAACCGCGATTGCGACTCGTGCACGCCGGGCGACGCCCCATCCCACAGGGGCGTCCGGTCCAGGTTTTTCCCGACCCCCTGGTAGTAGAGGGCGTGCCCCGCCTCGTGGATCGACCCAAACAAGCACTCGTTGAAGAAATCGCGCGACACGCGGGTCGTGATGCGCACGTCTCCTGGCCCAAAAGGGATCGTAAAAGGATGCGCGGAGATGTCCTGCCGTCCCCGCTCGATGTCATAACCCAGCTTCGTCACCAGGTCGAGCGCGAACGGCACCTGCACCTCCGGATCGAACCCCCTGCGCAGCACGCTATCGTCGACCGCGTCAGCGTTTCGCGCCACGTCGGCGACGAGCGGCACAATGGCTTGCTTTAGCTCCGAGAAGATCTCCTCGAGCTGGTCGGTGGTCAACCCAGGCTCCGTGCGATCGAGCAAAGCGTCGTAAGGCCTCTTTTTGTAACCGAGGGCATCGGCCACCCGACGATTCAGCTCGACGTTCCGCTCTAGGTAGGGTGCGAAGAGCTTGAAATCCGCCTCCTCTCGCGCCTTCTGCCAAACCGGCCGGGCCGTCGCCCCTGCCCGCGCGATCTCCCCGACCAGCTCCAAGGACAGCTTGCGGGCCTGCTCATAGTCCCGGCGTGTGACGCGAACCAGGCTGGCGTCGTCGGAATCGAACGGCAGCCCCGCGACATCGCCCTCGGCTGCATCGAGCAAGGCGCCCACATCGTCCGATGCAAAGCGGCTGTGGCTGATGCGCTCGAGAGTCGTGAGCTGGTCGGCCCGATTCTCCACGCCGCCTGACGGCATGAATGTCTCCTGGTCCCACGCGAGCACGGCGCCGGCCCGACCGAGGTCGGACACCTCGCCCAGAATCTCCTTCAAACGCTGCAGCTTGTCGGTCATTCCGCACCCCCCGTAAGGCGAGGCATCGCTGGCCTCACCGCCACCACCTAAGTATTCTCTCCGAGACGGCGTCTTCGCCCCGCTAGCTCAGTGGATAGAGCATCTGACTTCTAATCAGAGGGTCCGGGGTTCGAATCCCTGGCGGGGCACCAATCAGGTGGGAATTCGCGTGTCGCGCCACATGCTCGTCTCGCGGCTTTAACGTCACATCGCGGACGTGAGTCTTGACGCGGCGTGCTCCAGCCCGTCCCGCAACGACGAGTCCAGATCGTATTTCGGCGTCCATCCCAGGCCGCGGAGCCTTGAAGGGTCGCCGACCACAAAGCCCTGCGACGGGCCGCGGTCGACCCTGCGAAGCGACACGTGGCCGCCCGTCATCGCGAGCAGCCTGTTGACCACCTCGGAGAGCAGCACCGGCACTCCGCTGCAGATGTTGTAGTCCTCACCGGGCATGCCACGGTCGAGCAACATCGCGCATGCCGCTGCCGCATCGCGCACGTCGAGGTAGTCTCGCCATTTGTCCAGATCGCCGACCGCGAGTATCCGGGAGCCGCCCTTGTGCGTCGCCTCGGCCAGGCGCCTGGTGATGTCACCCACGGCCGTCGCGCTTGAGACGCCCGGCCCGATGAGGTTGAACGGGCGTCCGTAGACAATGGGCAAGCCGCTCTTAGACGCCTTTCGGGCGAGTTCGAACTGCTGGAGCTTGCTGACGCCGTACGGGCTCGCCGGTCCAAGAGGGTGGTCCTCGCGAATCGCAACGCCGTCGTTGCTCGCGGCGTACTCGGCGCTCGAGCCGATGACCAATAGATTCTTGATCTGCGCGCCATCCAGCGCATTTATGAGGTGTCCGAGCGTCGTGACGTTGGCCTCGGTCAGCGCGCCCACATCGGAGGTACCGCCCAGCCCAACCGTGTGCAGCACTAACGATGGGTTTGAGGCTTCCACCGCGGCGCGGACCTCGTCAGGTTTGGTGAAGTCGCAACGCAGCCACCGAATGCCGGATGGCTCGGTGGCCGTCGACGGCGCGCGCACCGTTCCGTAGACTTCCTTGCCGCCCTGCGCCAGCAACCTGGCAGCATGCCCGCCGAGCTGGCCACCTGCGCCAGTGACCAGGACCCGAACGTCAGCGCTCATTTCAAGAAATGGTCGCGGTGCTCTTCGAACCGAACCTGGGCTTCGTTGAAATCTTCCTGCCGTCCGATGTCGAGCCAGCGTCCCTCAAATGGATAGGCCTCGACGCGCTCCTGGTTAGAAAGGAGCATCCGAACAAGGTCCGGCAGGTCGAGGTACTCGCCCTTCGTGATGCGATCGCGCACCCTAGGCTCCATCACGTAGATCCCCATGCTGACCACGTAATCGAGAGTTGGCTTCTCAACGTATTTGTCGACCGCGCCATCAACTGTCTCGAGCACACCGAAATCGATCTTCACGGTCCGCCGGTGAGTGGCGATCGTCATGATCGCGCCGCGAGCTCGGTGATGCTCGACTAGCTTCGCGTAGTCCAGGTCCGTGAGAATGTCGCCATTCATGACTAGGAAGGTCTCGGTCAGCGAATCGATGTTGGCCAGCGGACCGGCAGTGCCAAGAGGCGTCGATTCATGGGCGTACTCGATTCGAATCCCGAGCTCCGAGCCGTCGCCGAAGTATGTCTTGATCAAGGAGGCGAGGTGCCCGACGGCGATCACCACGTCGTCGATGCCTGAGGTCTTGAGCTGCTTGAGAACGATCTCGAGAATCGGCGTGTCGACGATCGGCATCAAAGGTTTGGGCAGCACGGTCGTGTAGGGGGCGAGGCGGCTACCTTTGCCGCCAGCGAGAATGACCGCCTTCATCGCGCCCTCCGCATCAAACCAGGTACTTTGCGGGGTCGAGGTCCAGACGTTTCTGTGAGAACCACTCGATCGTGCGCTTCAAGCCGTCTTCAAATGGTGTGACCGAGCTCCATCCAAACAGCTGCTTGGCGAGCGTCGCATCGGCGATCAATGCCTCGACCTCGCTGGACTGGGGGCGCATGCGGTCTGGGTCGTTCACCACGGTGATCTTCTTTCCCAGCGCTGTCGAAACGCCCTCGACCATCTCGCCCACGGTGAGACCCAAGCCGGATCCGATGTTGACAACCCTGCCCAGCGCCGCGTCGGACGAGGCGATTCGAATGAATCCATCCACGGTGTCGCCCACGTAGTTCATGTCTCGAATCGGGGTAAGGCTTCCAAGCCTGATCTCCGAGCCCTTCAGCGCCTGGCGGATGATCGTCGGCAGAATCGCCCGTGCGGACTGCCGCGGGCCGAAGGTGTTGAAGGGCCGGAGCGTTGCCACCGGCAGCTTGTACGTGCGCCAGAAGCTTTCGGCGAGCTTGTCGGCGCCGATCTTGGTGGCCGAGTACGGCGACTGTCCTTGCAGCGGGTGCTTCTCATCGATCGGTGTGTAAATCGGAGTGCCGTACACCTCGCTGGTGGACGTTTGGACCATCCTGCCCGCCTGGCCTGCACGCACAGCCTCGAGCACGTTGAGCGTGCCGAGAACATTGGCATCCACGTACTGCCGCGGTGACTCATACGAATAGGGGATGCCAACCAAGGCGCCGAGGTGAAAGACGACATCGGCCCCTTGCAACGCTTTTCGGACGTTGTCAGGGTCTCGCAGGTCGCCCCAGACCATGTGGATCTCGCTGCGAACCGCCGCCGGACATTCGTCGAGCAGGCCCGCCTCGGATCGCGAGTTGTAACGCAGGAATGCGGTCGTTGAGGCGCCGAGGTTCACCAAACGCTCGGTCAGGTGACTCCCGATGAAGCCCCCCGCCCCGGTCACGACTACCCGTTTGCCGCTCCAATCATCGCTGGGCTTTAGAGGCACCTATGTATCGCCGGATTGTATAGAAGTGGCAACCCACGGTCTGATCGAGCGGATCCCGGTGGACTTCGCCTTCTCAGCGCTTAAGGAGAGACCGAAGGCGGCGGGGGGAGCGCCTGAGGCGGGGGAGGCGACGGCGCAGATCCAGGGAGCTGAGGGGTCGGATCGAGCTGGGTTGACGGCGTCTCCTCGCTCATGACTTTCGAACGCGGGTCGCGTTTGCTGTGCGACTGGCGACGGCCTTCTTGGCCGGGGCTTTCTTCGCGGCCGCGGGTGTCGGCACGCGCGGAGGCGCTGTCTCCAAGCCGGCCGCTGGCAGCTCTGGCGCTGCCACGTGCGCCTTCTTGCGCCACCGTGCCACCCAGCCCGGTCCCAAGGCAGCCATCCGCGCTTTGGCCAGGTTGCCCTGCATCACCCACGCCACGTCCTTGTCGGCGGACCGCAGCCACTTTTCCATTAGCGGGCGCCCTGAGTCAGGTAGCGCGGCGGCCGCGACACTCCAGGCATACGCGAGAGTTTGCCTGAGGACCCGAAACTCTTCGCTCTTGCGCGCGCTGGTGGCGGCCAGCGACTTGGTCATGCGGTCCAGGATCTTCAGGACCCTGACGACATGCTCCGGCTCCTTCAGCAGGCTGGGCTCGCAGAGCCCGGCTGCTGCGGCGCGCTGCTGATAGGCGCCGTCGGTCGACCATTTCTCCATCTCCGCCAAGAGGCGCGGCATGCTGCGCCGACCCAGGTGCTGCAGGGCGATTGCGACACCCTCGCGCACTCGCCACCGGGGATCGGCGGCCAGCTCCCGCAGCCAAGACATGACGGGCACCGGATCCGAGACCGCGAGGTGCCCGAGCCCGGCCGTGCCGCACAAAGCGAGGAATTCGTCGCTGGACGCCGACAGTCGCCACAACCGCTCGGCGTCAGCCTCCTCGCCCACCGCCTCGACCATCTCGAGGTTGGCACGTGCGCCGGGCAGCCCTGAGTATTTCTTGAGATATGGCTCCCACTCGCTCAACCGCCTGAGCTCGGCGCGATACTGCTCGACGCGTCCCATGTCTTACAACCGATCCTACCGGCGTGGGTCGGGCGCAGCACGCTTCGGCACCTCGTAATTTGGAGGGTCTTGGCAATGACCAACGTCGAGTACGTCCACCATCCGCACCCGCACACCGAGAACCGAAAACTGCAGCCGCCGCCGAAGGTCGCCGATCAGCACGTAGGCATCAACGGCCGCCTCGGCGCAGCCATCACCAAGCGCGTCGGGACGATGTGGGCCTTCTATATAGCGGCGATCACGATGGCGACGTGGATGGTCCTCGCCGGCTTTGCCTGGGGTCCACTGCACGAGATCGACCCGTATCCCTTCGCCTTCTTGCTTTTCCTCGGCAACATCGTGCAGCTGTTGCTGATGTTTGTGATCATGGTTGGCCAACAGGTTCTCGGCGCCGCAGCTGACAGGCGGGCGGTGGTCACCTATCAGGACGCGGAGGCGATCTTGCACGAGTGCCTGCAGATGCAGGAGCACCTCACAGCCCAGGATTCGGCCCTGGAACGGATGCTCAAGCGCATGGAGCAGCTGGAAGCCAAGATGGAGGCCGTGGCCGGATAATTGATGAGGTTGGGCCTGCGGCCCGGTTGGCTGGTGGGATACGGGAGGACCGCATTGGCGGTGATTCGATGAGCGATCAAATGAGCAACGGCAAGCACAGCGAGCCGACCAACGGCGCCCGAGCCGATAACCGGCGGAGGTTGACGCTCACCCAGATCCTGAAGAGCCCCGTCGTCAACCCCGCCGGCGACGAGGTCGGCCGTGTCGAGGACCTCATCGTGAAGCTGAGCGAGGGTGGGGGAGCTTATCCACCGGTGACGGGGATCAAGGTTCGCATCGGTGGCAGCGATGTCTACGTCGGCTTCTCGGACATCGCGAAGCTGGCCCCCGGAGAGGTCAGGTTGAGCAGCCCGACGCTGCACACCGGAGCCTTCCAGCGGCGGCCGGGCGAGGTGCTGCTGGCTGCGGATGTCCTTGGCCGCCACCTCATGGACATGGCCCGCGGTCGAATCGTCCAGGCACACGATCTGGTGCTGGGTCAATCCTCTGAAGGCTGGGTGCTGCTGGGCGTCGATCGCAGTCCGCGGGCAATGCTGCGCCGCCTGGTCCCAAGGCGCGCTCGGCCCGATCTGCGCCGGCACGCCATCCTCGATTGGAAGGATGTGCAGCCGTTCGTCGGGCACGTCCCGACCGCCAAGCTTCTGATGCCTCTGCAGCGACTGCGTCGGCTCCATCCCGCCCAGATCGCGGACCTGGTCGAGGGCGCATCGCACGAGGAAGGCGAGGAGATCATCCATGCCGTCGAAAGCGACGTCGAGCTGACGGCCGACGTGTTCGAAGAGATGGACACGGAGCACCAGGTCGAGTTCTTGAAGTCTCGTTCGAACGAAGAGGCTGCCAAGGTGCTCGGCCGCATGGCGCCTGACGACGCCGCCGACCTTCTGGCGGAGCTCGACCATGATCGGCTGACGCCAGTCCTCGGCATGCTGCCGGCCCAACAGCAGAACAAGCTGCGCAAGCTCCTCCAGTACCACCCGACGACCGCGGGTGGAATGATGAACCCGGACTACGTCTCGGTGGTTCGCGGCACCTCCGTCGGCGACGCGCTGGAGCACGTGCGCCAAGACGACAAGGCTCCCCACCAGCTGCTGAGCACAGTCTTCGTGACCGATGCCGATGGCAAGTACATCGGCGGCCTCAGCGTGGCCGACCTCTTGCGCAGCGAAGCGGGCACCAGGGTCGAGGACCAAAAGGGCATCGTCGACCTGCACGTCAGCGCCGGCGCAGATCTTGCCGACGTGTCGATGATGATGGCGGATTACAACCTGACTGCGCTGGCGGTAACCGACACTACATCGATCATGGTCGGGGCCATCTCCGTCGACGACGTGCTCGAAGCTCTGGTGCCAGAAAACTGGCGCAACCGCGTCGAAGCGAGCAGCGGGGTCTGAACCCTCGGTGGCCGAGCGCGGGCCGGTGAGAGGCGGCTCCCACACGGTCCCTAACTCGGCGCCTGAAGAGGGGCACCCAGGCGACATACGCGGCGCGTTCGGCACGATCCGCGTCAGCGACGAGGCACCGCGACGAACCTGGCGTAGGCGCTTGCTCACCCTGGCCGCGATCGTCGGGCCAGGCCTCATCGTCATGGTTGGCGACAACGACGCGGGCGGCGTTTCGACGTACGCGCAGGCCGGCCAGGACTTCGGCTACTCGCTTCTGTGGACGCTCCTCCTCCTGGTTCCGGTCCTGATCGTCAACCAGGAGATGGTCGTGCGACTCGGCGCGGTCACCGGCGTGGGGCAGGCCAGGCTCATCAAGGAGAGGTTCGGCTCGTTCTGGGCGTGGTTCTCGGTCGGTGGGTTGTTTCTCTTGAACTTCCTGATCATCAGCACTGAGTTCATCGGCATCAGCCTGGCCGGCGAGTACTTCGGGTTCAGTCCGTACGTTGTCGTCCCGCTGTCGGCAATCCTACTCATCGGCATCACGGTCACCGGCAACTTCACGCGCTGGGAGCGCGCCATGTTCGTCTTCCTGTTTGCCAGCCTCCTCGTGCTACCGCTCGCCGTGCTCAGCCATCCCGACCCCGGCGCGGTCATCAGCGGATTCGTCCAGCCGACCATCCTGGGCGGGTTCACGTCTAACGCAGCGCTGCTGATCATCGCGATCGTCGGCACCACAGTCGCCCCGTGGCAGCTGTTTTTCCAGCAGTCGAACGTGATTGACAAACGGATCACGCCACGCTGGCTCGAATACGAAAAGACCGACACCGTGCTGGGAGCGATAGTGGTGGTCGTCGGCGCGGCAGCGATCATGATGGCGACCGCTTCCGCCTTCACGGGCACCGCCGATTTCGGCCACTACAAGGACGCCCTGGGCCTGGCACGGGGACTCCGCGTTCACATCGCACCAGTGGTCGGAGCGATCTTTGCGCTGGTCTTGTTCGACGCATCGATAGTCGGCGCTTCTGCCGTGACTCTCGCGACCTCGTATGCGTTCGGCGACATGTTCGGCCTTCGCCACTCGCTGCACAGGGGTATCGGCGACGCGAAGCTCTTTTACGGCACCTACGCCGCGACTGTCGCGGTGGCTGCCGCGATAGTTCTCATTCCGCGAGCGCCTCTTGGCCTCATCACCACGGCCGTGCAGGCACTGGCCGGAATCCTCCTCCCCAGCTCAACCGTCTTCGTCGTCCTCCTGTGCAATGACCGCGCGGTGCTCGGCCCCTGGGTCAACCGGTCGTGGCTGAACCTCATTGCGGCCGTCATCATCGGCGCGCTCCTCGTCCTTTCTATGGTGCTGGTGGTGTCGACTGCTTTTCCGACAGTCGACGTCAACCGCCTGATAGTGGTGCTTGGCGCCGCGGTCACGGTCGTGCTCATTGCCGGAGGCGTATGGCTCTGGGCCAGCCAGCGAGGCGCCAGCCCTCAGCCGAAGGTCACGCGTGCCGAGCGCGAGAGCTGGCGGATGCCGGCTCTCGTCCTGCTCGAGCGGCCCACATGGTCGGCGCCCAGGCGGGTGGCCATGGCGGCGATGGCAGGCTATCTGGTCCTGGCGGTGATCCTGCTGGCAGTGAAGGCGACGCAGCTTGCGATCCACTAGGTACGGAATCAGGCGTTAACAACTCCTTTACAAAGTTGGGCCGCCAGTCGGTCTAGAATTCGTGCCCGTGCTGCTCGGCTATCGACCGGGCCGCCGCGCCCGTGCCTCGCAAGGGCGCCTAAGGCCCCTACGCATTCTCTCCATGGCCGTTATCGCCGTAGCGCTATCCAGCGCGGCGGGCGGTTTCGCGTACTTCATGCCCGCGATTCAGGAGGCTTTCGACGCCACCAGCCAGGTCGTTGTGGTGCCTTCGCCTACGCCTTCACCGTCGATAACCGGCACCGCCACCCCGACCCCGCAACACCCCCCCGGCGCCTTCACCGTCCTTCTGCTCGGCTCGGACAACGACACGAAGTTTCAGGGGGCCGTGCTGACGCAGTCGATGATCATCGTTCGCTTCAACCCAGCGGCGAAGAAGGTCACGATGCTGTCGATCCCCCGAGACCTATGGGTCCCGCTGTCGACTGGCGGCACCAGTAAGATCGATGGCGCCTACTCGTACGGTGGGGCGGGTGCTGCGATCGCCACGGTGCAGAACAACTTCGGCATCAAGATCGATGCCTATATCTGGATCGGTCTGGCCGGGCTCGTCAATGTCATCAACGCCATCGGCGGCATCGACGTCGTCACGCAAGCCCCGGTCTTCGACGACTTCTATCCATACGACATTGGCCCGGGCAATCCTTATCGCTACTTGCGAGTCGCGGTGATGGCGGGGCCTCAACACCTTGATGGAATCCACGCACTTGAATATGTCAGGTCCCGCCACAACGACCTGCAGAGCGACTTCGGACGTTCCGCGCGGCAGCAGGTGGTGCTGCTGGCTCTGCGCGCCAAGGCGGCACAGATTTCGGCCGAGGACGTGCCTTTGCTGGCGGCTGCGCTGAAGGGCCAGATCAAGACCGACATGTCGCTGTCGCGGATCGCAACGCTGCTGCCGCTCGCCGGCAGCATCGACATCAAGAACATCCAGCAGGTGGTGCTCCTGCCGCCTTATACGCATGGGTGTGGGTGCCCGTCAGGCTATGTGGTGCCGGTTTGGAGCGAGATCCTGCCGCTGGTGCACACGTACTTCCCGTGATCTCCAGGGCCGTGGTTGCGGCCGGCATCGCAGTTCTCATGGTGGTCTCGAGCGTCGGTACGTATATGTATCTCGGATCCCGCCAGTCCAAGGTCGCGGCGCCGGCCCAGCTGCCGACCTCGGCCACGCCCAGCCCGACGGCATTCAACCTGCCCGGAACCCTGTTCGTGACCCAGGCTGGAGCGATCTACAGCTTCAGCGCGGGACGCTTTCACCAGCTCACGCCGGCGGGTGCCGGCTGGACCCAGCTGGCGCCGTACCCGAACGGCGAGCTCCTGGCGGTCAAGCGCTCGCTGCTTTTCTCTGATGTCTACATCATCGACCGCTTTGGCAAGGTGTTGAGGCAGCTCACGCACAATACGGCCGCGGCGAACAACTACGACCCTTCTGCTAGGCACTGGTCCTTTTATCCGCGGCTCAGCTACAACAAGAAGAGCATCTTCATGAGCTACGACAAGCCCAAGTTCGGCTACGACGTCCCGATGTCGATCTGGTCGATGCCGGTCGGCGGCAGCATCAGCCAGGGCCGCCTGTGGAGCAATGCGATCGACTACACCGGAGGAGACATTCAGCCCCTGCCGCTCCGCTCAGGGCTCATCTACACCAAGTACTCATACGGACCTGACTGCTCGGGCCTTGAGAGCCAGTTGTGGTTCACGGGCGTGCCGGAGCGGACCTTCGCGGGCCAAGTTTGCTATCCGCCCGCAGGCACTGCCTACGGCCGGCCGCTAACCAGCGCCACCGAGGGGTGCGCGCAGCCTTCGCTATCGCCCGACGGCAAGACGATGGCCATGATCTGCACCCACAAGACGCAGGTGTCCTACCTGGAGCTTGCGTCATGGAACGGAAAGACCTTGGGTCCGCGCCGAACCATCATCACCAACCAACTGGTGGCGCAGCCCACCTGGGCCCCCGACGGGAGCGGCATCGCATACCTGGCACCCTCGGTGCTTGGAGCGGGCTTCCAGCTCTGGTTCCTCCCGAAAGCTGCGTATACCCCGCCCACGCCAAGCCCGTCGCCGGTCACCCCGTCGCCGACGCCAGGCGTCACTCCCAGCAGCCCGTCTCCGATCCCAAGCCCGTCGCCAACCGGCCCGCCGGTGGTCACCAAGCCCCTCCTGATGACCAGCAACCTGGGGCTGGACGCCACGTCCCCCATCGTCTGGCTGGGGTAGGCGCGGCCCTGTAGCTAGCAGCTCGCCGGGGCTGGGCCTGGGGCCACCACGGGCTCCGCGTTGGCTGCCGCCGCCTGATCCGCGGTGATGATCTTGTCGCCGACCATCGCGGCGAGGACGCTGCTTCGCCGGGCCGCGGCCAGGCCGGGGTCGATGGTCGGGTCGTAGAGGGAGGGTGCCTGCGTCACGCCGGCGAGCAATGCGTACTGGCCTATCGTCAGCTTGCCGAGCGGTTGGTGGAAGTAGTCGCAGGCCGCCTGGCTGACGCCATAGCGATTCAGGCCGGTGGTGATCTCGCTGAGGTAGTCGGCCAGGATCCGCTTCTTGCCGATGACGTATTCGACTTTGTACGCCATCGCGATGTCGACGATCTTGTTGTATCCGGCGTCCGATCCGCCGAGATAGATGTCCTTGACCAGCTGCTCGGTGATGGTCGAGCCGCCCTGGCAAAAGCATGAATGGGTCGCGTCATAAAGGACTGCGCGCCCGAGCCCGATGGTATCGATCCCGTGGTGAGAGTAGAAGCGTTCGTCCTCCGTCGCCACCACCGCCTGCGCGAGGAGCGGGGGAACGTCGCTCTCGCCCAGCAGGACGACGCCATGGGCGCCAGTCGCAGCGAGCACACGCTGCTGGATGTCGCTGGTCGATGGGGTCGAGGCCCACAGGGTCAGAACGCTCGGCGCCGCGACCGCCGCGATTATCGCCACCCCTGCCGCCAGTCGGCGCGCCGGTACCGGCAGCCAGCTCAATCGGTGCCTCCCCACTTGCAACTGAACGGCGGGTTCCGCAAACTCGTTACGGAAGGGCGCCGAGAATTGACTTTGCATCCATTTAGCATCCGGTTTAGACTCAATTTGAGATAGATAGCAGGCGGATTCGAGCGGGTAAATCGTGACGCGGTCAGGTCGACATATGGTCGGCGAACTGAAGGTCAGCGTGCTTGGCGCCTTGGACATCCACGGCGTCGACAAGCATGCTTTGGGAAGCCGCAAGGCGCGCACACTCATCAAGGTCCTCGCCGTGGCGCGAGGCCAGCCGGTTGCGGTTCCGCGCCTGATCGACTGCTTGTGGCCTGGTCGACCGCCCGCGAGGCCATCGCAGCAGATCTCGGTGCTGATCAGCCGCCTGCGATCGGTCCTGGGAGCTGAGAGGCTCCCCCGTTCTGACGCCGGCTACCAGCTGCTGGCGGACTGGATCGACCTGGATGTCGCCAACCATTTGGCCACCGCGGCGGCGAGAAGGCTGTCGCAGCAGAACTACGCCAGCGCACGCCTGGCGGCAGAAGCCGCACTTGCCCTCATGCGTGGCGAGCTCCTGGCCGACGAGCCGGATTCGCCCTGGGCGGACGAGGAGCGCGCAGCGGTCACGAAGCTTGCAGTAGATGTGCGCCGCACGGCCGCGCGCGCGGCGTTGGCGATCGGAGACTTTTCGGCCGCGCGCGAGATGAGCGAGGCGGTGGTGGTCGCCGACCCTTACGACGAGGGAGCGCTTCAGGTCTTCATGGCCGCGCTTGCGCATGGGGGGCAGCCCGGCACCGCGCTCGCAACGTTCGCCCGCGCCCGCAAGCGTTTGCGCGAAGACCTTGGCGTCGATCCGTCGCCGGCGACCGACGCGGTCCATAAAGCGATCCTTCAGGGCAAGCCGATACCAGGGCTGGTGATCGCCGTCGCGGCCAACCATGGCCGGGACTCTGGCATCTTGCAGCCTTCATCGGAGGAGGCCGCGGGCAATGGCCTGGCGGGCCGGAATACGGAGCTCGTGGTGCTCGATGCCTCGCTCTCACAGGTGACGGCCGGCGGGATCAGGCTCGTGGTGGTCGAGGGTGACAGCGGTATCGGCAAGACCCGCCTCGTCACTCACTGGGCAACCCGCACACGAAATGACGGGACTACCGTGTTGCTCGCCAGCTGCGCCGGCCTCGACCGCATGGTGCCGCTCCATCCGCTGATGGCGGCGCTGGATCAGTTCGTCGAGAGCGATCGCCGCCGCGCGCAGGCCATGTTCGGCCCGCAGCCGGCGTTTCGGGCGCTGCTCGATGCGCCTCGCGCTGAGCCTGCTCCAGCGGTAATCGCGCCAGCTCTCAACGCAAGCGTGCGACGGCGGATGTTCGAGGTCATGCTCAGCACCTTCGCCCACATCGCATCAACCGGGCCCACTGCCCTAGTGCTCGACGACATTCACCTGGCAGGTGAGCTCACGCGCGCCTGGGTCGACTTCGCAAGGGCTCGTCCATCCGGCGTCCCGCTGCTGATTGTGGTCACTCAGCTGCAGAACAACAGGATGCCCAGCCGCCTCGACGACCGCCTCACGCTCGGTCCGCTGGACCTCGAGGCCGCCCGGATCATCGTCGGCAGCGGCCGAGCAGAAGAGCTTCACGCGCTAACCGGTGGCAACCCGCTGTTCCTTCGCCAGCTGGCCGTCACGGATCAGCATGCAGGGCTGCCGGCCACCATCAGGCAGGCGGTCGATGCTCGATGCGATCATCTGGGCCCGGCCGCGCGCACGCTCCGCACGGCTGCCGCCATCGGAGCAGTCATCGACCCGGATCTCCTGATGGAGGTACTCAACCTTCATCCGGTGGACCTCTTCGCCCACCTCGAAGCCGGCGTGAAGGCATTGTTCCTTGACGAGGGCGCGGGCGCATTCACGTTCCATCACGAGTTGGTGGGCGAAGCACTGGCCGCGGGGCTCACGGGGCCGTGGCGTGCCCACGTCCATCGAACGGTGGCGCGACTCATGGAATCCAGGCAGGCACCGGACGCGATCAGGGTCGCCCACCACGCGAAGCTCGGCGGGGATGTGACGCAGGCGGTCTCGACGCTCATGATCGCGGCCCGCACCTGTTTTCGCCGCCGTGACTATGCAGAGGCCGAACGCCTTCTCACCGACGCGATCGAGCTCGATGACAACGCCGACAGCCGGCTGCTGCGCTCGGAGGTCCGGATCACCATGGGGCAGTTCGCGCGCGCGGCCGAGGATGCGCGCGCGGCCATCGTCCGTGGGGCAGGCGCCGCGGGTATGGAGACGGCGGCCTGGTGCGCTTACTACCTCGGCGAGTTCGCCTATGCACTGACGCTGGCCGAGGAGGGTGCCGCGCTCGCCGACAATCCTGGCACCAGGGCGCGGTGCCTGGTGATCGCCGGGCGCTTGATGCACGCCGACGGCCAGCTTGAGGAATCGGAGCGCCGCTATTCGGACGCCCGCAGGTTGGCCGACGACACCGGCCTTACCACCTTAGCCGCCGTCTGGCTCGCCGCCCTCAGGTGCGACCAGGGGCGACCCCGCGACGCGCTGGAGCTGGTGCGTCTCGCACCCGCGGTCACCGATGACATCGACCAGCCGCTGATCACGCGTCACCGCGAGCTCGCTCTGGCGCGTGCGCACATGATGCTGGGCGAGGTATCGCAGGCGCTGGCGGCGCTTGACCGGCTGGCCGCCGACGGCGGCCCGTCGGAGGTCGCTCAAGTCGGTCCGGACGGAAACAACCTGCGCGCCGCGATCCTGGTCAGCCTGGGCGAGCTGGAGGCGGCGGACGCCATCAACTTGAAGGAGCTGGAAGAGGCTCGGACGGGTCACCTGAGACCGCAGCTGGAGGCCAGCTTGATCGGACTGGGCGAGAGCCGGCTTATTGCCGGGGGCAGGCGGTCGGCTATGCGGTACTCGGGCGAGGCGGTTCGTGCTCGCGTCGCTCCTTATCCGTTTCGGTGGCAGCAGAGGGGGCGCAGCCGGCTGCTGCAAGGGCGGCTCGAGCTGGCGGGGGGCCAGATCGATCGGGCGCTGGTAGAGGCCAGGGACCTCATTGCGGACTCCAGCCGGTCGGGGGACGCGGTTCGCTCAGTGGCGGCGAGGTTGCTCGAGGCGGAGGTTCTGGCCACGTCCGGGGCGGGCATCGACACCAAGGGGATTGGGGAGGTGCTCAAGCGGGCCGGCGACGTGCTGGGGGCGGAGGCGTGGCGCATCACGGGCCGCCTCGCTCGGCTCACTGGTAACGCCGCGTGGGAGGCGCTCGCTGAAAGGCAGCTAGAGCATGTGATCCACAGCAGCGGGTCGCACGCGGCGGCGCTTCGCGCTTTTGCGCTGGCGCAGAGGGGCGCGCCCTAGCCACAGCTCGTAGCGGCACGTTCCTGCAACTTTGCTGCAGCAGTGCCTCGATACGCTCCAGAAATGAGATCCCTGCCCGTTGTTGCTGGCTCGCCTTTGAGAAGGCTGTTGTCACGGTCGGCTGCTTGAGTGAGCTAGAGCCGAGTTTCCCGATCAGCGTGCTGGTGGCGAGGTTCATCAACCGGCTGACGGGCCTTTCACCCGTGGAGTGGGGGTCGATCCAGCAGGCGATCAGCTCCGGAGGGGCCCAGGTCGAGATGCTCGAAGCGAGCAGGAATGCGGCGGTGGCGCTGGCGGTGCGGGACCTGATTTCGCAAGAGCAGTTCGATGTCCTGTACGCCCCGTTCCTCATCGCGATCCCCATCGAGTCGCTGGAGGCACCAGCGGAGCTGGACTGAGGCGAAGCGCCGGGCCGCCATTCTTCTTGATCCCTGACTAGGGCGTCAGCGGCGCCGCCTATCCTTTAGGTCGTGGCCATCATCGTCGCTCCGCAACCTCAGGCGGCCGAGATTGGCCTTGAGGTCATGCGGCTCGGCGGCAACGCTGTGGACGCTGCTGTGACCTGCGCTTTTGTCCAGGGCGTGATGGATCCCCAGATGTGCGGCATCGGCGGCTGCGGCGTGATGCTGGTGCACAGCCCGCGACGAGGCGACGCCCTGCTCGAGTTCTACGCGACAGCGGGCGGACGCTCCCGCGAGGACCAGTGGGAGAAGCTGTTTATCCGCGAGGCGGCCGACCGTTATGGCTATGTGCTCGAGGGCTGGGTCAACGACGTCGGCTACCAATCCGTCGGCGTCCCCGGAACTGTTGCCGGACTCCACGAGGCGCTCACTCGTTTCGGAACAATCTCATGGGAGCAGGCGATTTCCCCCGCGATTCCACTGGCCCGCGAGGGGATCCCGGTCAGCGGTTTCATGCACGGCTACTGGACGACCGATTACGGCCCCGACGTCGTCCCCAATGCGCAGCGGATCCAGGCGACACCGGCCGCCAAGGCGATCTACACGAAAGATGGAAACCTGTTCGCCATCGGTGAGCGACTCGTGCAGGCCGACCTCGCGCGCACGCTGGAGCGCCTCGCCGCCGATGGCCCTGACACCTTCTATAGGGGTGACATCGCCGACGCCATAGCCGCCGACTTCGAATCCAACGGCGGTTTCGTCACCAAACAGGACCTGGCCTCTTATCGCGTCAACGTGACCGAGCCGCTGCGCGGCACTTATCGCGGCCTGAACATCTCGGCGGCGGGTCCGCCCGCTGGCGGCCTCACCCTCCTCCAGATGCTGAACTTCCTGGAAGGCTATGACGTCGGCTCGTTCGGGTGGCCGAGCACCGAAGCCGCTCGGCTCCTCGTGGAAGCGATGGCATGGGCGGTCGCAGACCGCGAGCGTCACGTCGCCGACCCCCGATTCGTCGACATCCCCACCGGAGCCCTGGCTGACAAGCAGTACGCGGCGAAGGCGCGTGAGGCGGTGGCCGCGGGGGCGGTGGCACACGACCGCCCGGACACGACCCATGTCTGCGTCATCGACGATGAGGGCAACGCCGTCTCACTGACGCACACGCTCGGCTCGGCCAGCGGAGTGGTGACCCCCGGCCTTGGGTTTGGTTACAACGACTACATGAACTGTTTCGACCCCCGTCCCGGAACGCCGAACTCCGTGCGGCCTGGCAAGACGCGGGTCACCATGATGACGCCGACCATGGTCTTCGACAACGGAAAGCTCAGTGTCTGCATCGGCGCACCGGGTGGCACGAAGATCGTCACCGGGATCCTGCAGGTACTCGTCAACCTCATCGACCATCAGATGACTCCCGTCGAGGCCGTGAGCGCGCCGCGCGTCGACTTCCAGGGCGACATCGTGCAGTCCGAGGCGCGCATCCCAGTGGCGGTGACCAGCGGCCTAGAAGACCGAGGCTATCGTGTCAATCGCCGCACGCTGAACTACGACTCGTACTTCGCGCGGCCGCAGGTTATCGCTGTCGACGCCAAAGGCCATTTTCGCGGCGCTTCCGATCCCCGCAAGGACGGTGGCACCGCATTGGAGACCGAAACGGTATGAGATTCGATGGGAAGGTCGCGCTCGTCACGGGCGCAGGTCGTGGAATCGGTGCAGCGACCGCGCAGCTCTTTGCCAAGGAAGGCGCCAAAGTCGCCGTCTCGGACCTGGACGAGGGTCCGGCCAAAGAGGTCGCTGGGCCAATCGGCGGGCTGGCAATCGCCTGCAACGTCAGTGATCGAGCGCAGGTCGAGAGGATGGTCGAGCGGACAATCCAAGAGCTCGGCCGGCTGGACATTCTCGTCACATGCGCCGGCATCATCCGCGACAACCTGCTGTTCAAGATGACCGACGACGATTGGGACGCCGTCATCGACACGCACCTGAAGGGAACCTTCCTATGCGCGCAGGCAGTACAGAAACAGATGGTCGATAAGAAATACGGAAAGATGGTGTTTCTTTCCTCCACCTCAGCTCTGGGCAACCGCGGCCAGGCCAACTACTCGGCGGCGAAGATGGGCCTACAGGGCATGGCGCGCACACTTGCGATCGAGCTGGGTCCGTTCAACGTGAACGTCAACACTGTCGCGCCGGGATTCGTCGAGACGCGGATGACGAGAGCGACCGCCGACCGCATGGGCGTCGACTACGAGGCGTTCAAGCTCGGCGCGGCGTCGCAGATACCGCTGCGACGGGTGGGCCAGCCGCAGGACATCGCTAACGTCATCGCCTTTCTGTGCAGCGACGAGTCAGCCTTTGTGTCCGGACAGAACATTTACGTACGAGGCGGTCCCTAAGCGAGGAGCGCTTCTGCCGCTTTCGCGATTCGCGTCACCAGCTCGCCGGCGGGAACTATGTCGTGGATGAGTCCCGCCGACTCGCCCGCGATCACAAAGTCGCCAGCCGCCAGCGCCGCCTCCAGCGATGGCCGAATCTGGTCCGCGGCCAAAGTCCAGTCCTGCTGTCTTTGCGCCCACCTGTCCAGCAGCGGATTTCGGATCGCGCGCAGCAGCGCTCCCGGCCAACGCAGGCCCATGACATCGTCGAAAAATTTGCTGGCCACGGTCTGGCTGCCCATGGCGTTGAGGATCGCGTCCTTCGAGTGGCCGCGGCCGCTTGCCTCCGGCGTGGCCAAAAAGCGCGTTCCGATCAGCGCTCCCTGCGCGCCAAGAAGCATGACGGCAGCGAGCCCCCGGCCATCGGCGATCCCGCCCGCGGCCAGCACCGGCACGCCGTTGACGACGTCGACAACCTGCGGCACCAAGGGCAGCGTGGACATCGCGCCGACGTGACCGCCGGCCTCCGCTCCCTGCGCCACGATGACGTCAGCACCACCCGAAGCGGCACGTCCTGCTTCTTCCGGGGTGTTGACCTGATGGATCACCTTCATGCCGGCGTCGTGAGCACGGCGAACAATTTCGTCGGCTCTCCCCCAGGCGAGTGCGAGGACTGGGACTCGCAGCTCGAGGGTGACTTCGATCGCGTCGGGGTCGAGCTGCGAGACGACATGGTTGACGCCGAACGGGCGCGAGGTGAGCTCCCGCACCTTCAAGATCTCGTCGCGTAACGCGTCGGCTTCGCGGAAAAGGCCGCCGATGATCCCGAGGCCGCCGGCGTTGCTGACCGCCGCCACCAGCTCAGGCGTGGTGTGGGTGCTCATACCCGCCTGAAGGATCGGAACCTGGATCTCAAGCAAATCGCACACCGGCGTATGGAGAGTGCCCATCTCGGTCGAGGGCAGCTTATCCCGACCAACCTTGGGGTGGCGGCTCCCCCGCTCTGCAAGGATTTTGCAAGAGCAGCACCTTTCTGCCGTTCAATACCGTGTGAGCAAGCCGGTGCTAGGCCCTAGAACGCCCAGGAAGGCCGTTTTACTGGGGCGAACTGTAGTTCGCCCGGGGGCCTTTTGGGGCCTTTCGGCTCGTATTCAGGCTGAGTTCACGGCCGTCGTCCTCCCCAGCCGTTTACAGGTCACCAACCCAGGGGTTTTAGGGTTGACGGGCTTGGCGGGGGTCTGCTAGGGTGACCGGCGTCTTGGGGGATCCGTCCGACGTGGGCGGGTTTACATCGTTTTAGGGGTACGTATTGAAAATCCATCGTTATTTAACCCATGCTGTCGTGCTCGCAGTAGCGGTCGCGATCTCTGGGTACGCATCGCTGGATCGTCAATATCAGTCCTCTTTCACGGCCAGCCTCGGGGCAGTCAACGCTGAGGCGACAGTCAACGGCGAGGGTGGGACCGTAGGCGACGTCTCACTCGGCCGGTACAGCACGATCATCAAGCCGATGGCCATCCCGCTGTCGGCGCCGATCAGTCATTCACCGTTCACGTACACCGTCGCCGCCGGCGAGACCCTTAAGGACATCGCCAAGAAGTTCAACGTCACTGTCGCCGAAATTCGCTGGTCGAATACGAACTTGATCTCCAGCGATGTGGTCGCCACTGGCGACGAGGTCGTGATCCCCCCGGTTCCCGGCATCGTCGTCACCACCAAGGCGACCGATACGCTCGGCAAGCTCGCTTTCAAGTTCCAATCAGACGCTCAGACCATCCTCGACTTCAATCGGCTTCGCAGCCCGGTGCTGACAGCGGGCATGGTCCTGGTCATCCCCGGCGGCGTCGGCGGCGCATTCCCCGCGCCTCCAGCCGTCTGGCAGAGCCTGGTTCAGACAGGCACCGGTAGTGGCGGCGGCTATCACCCGATCATCCTCGGCTGCTGCCTTGGCCCATACCCGGCCACAGGCTTCCCTCCCGGTTGGTGCACCTACTATGTGGCCACCAAGCGGAATGTGACCTGGCGTGGCGACGCGGGGTTCTGGTACCAGAACGCCTCAGCCCAGGGGTACCCGGTCGGGCCGAAGCCCAAGGTCGGCGCGATCATGGTCACCTGGGAGAGCTATCTCGGTCACGTCGCGTATGTCGAGGCGGTGAACAAGGACGGCTCGTGGACAGTGTCTGAGATGAACTTCGTCGCGTTCGGCGTGATCGACGAGCGCACCATTAAGCCCGGGCAGCTGGGCAGCGCATTGGTCGGGTTTATCTACTAGGCGCCACTCGCGGCGTTTGCCGGCTGTGCCGGCCGATTGGCCCACTCGTCTTCCATTGCCTGCGTGTCCGGTCTGACCGAACGCAGCCCGGTCGCGGCGAGGATCGCGGCCAGGATGAGCAGGGTCGGTGAGGTGATCAACAGGGCCGCCTGAATGCTGCCTAGCCGATCCGCCAGGAAGCCGACGTCGAAGGTGGAGTGCGAGTCACCGAATACGTGAGCGACGAAAAGCAGCATGGTCACGCAGCTGGCCCGCAACGCCGGCGACACCACGTTCTGCGCCACGGCGGTGAATGGTCCGGCGTTCAGGTAGAGGGCGATCACTGTGATCAGAAAGGCCGGAACGAAGACTGGAATCGGTCCGATATTCAGCGGTGCCACCAGCGAGATGACGATGAAGATGGCGCCGACCAGGAAGCCCACGATCCCGACCTGCAGATAGGCGGCCGGGTTCTTTTTCGCGAGGCGATCGGCGATCCATCCGCCCGCGAGCGTGCCGATCAGGCCGCCGAACACCAGGACGATGCCGGCGAACAGCCCGGCCTGGCTCACCGAGAGATCAAATCGGCGGACCAGGAGGGTGGGTAGCCAGAAGGCGTTGGAGGCAAGGACGAAATAGAGGGCGGTTTGCGACAGGATGGTGGCGCGAAGCGTGGGGATGCGCATCAGGTTCAAGAAGGTCCGCATATTGGCGTCTCGCGTCTGCGGGACGGCAGGGCCGCGCTCTTCGACGCTGCCACGCAGCGGTTCTCTCAATCCGAAGGCGAGAAGCGCGAACAGGATTCCGGGGATCGCCGCGAAGAAAAAGGCGTTGCGCCAGCCGAACTTGTCGGCGATGTAACCGCCGCCGGCAAAACCGACGGCGATGCCGATCGTGCTGCCAACGCCCCATATCGACATCACGCGGCCGCGCTGGACCTTCGGAAAATAGTCCGAAAGCAGCGAGGTACCAGCCGGGTAGTAGCTGGCCTCACCGATGCCAAGAATCGCCCGGCTCAGGAAGAGCTGGAAGAAGTTGCGCGCAAAGCCTGTGAAGAGGGTGGCGAGGCTCCAGATCGTGACCCCGATCCCGACCACGGTCCGGCGGACGCCACGGTCTGCCCAGTACCCGAACGGCAGGGCGGAGAGCGCGTAGACGATCAGAAACGCGGAGGCGAGGAATCCGATTGCGGCGTTGCTGAGGCCGAACTCCTTTTGGATGAGGGGTGCGGCCACCGCAGCCACGTATCGGTCCATGTAATTGAGGAAGTTGATTCCGACCATGACCAGAAGGACATATCGGCCGTAGCCTCGCGCCACGGGGGAAATTATGCCCTTGGGTGCACCAACTACTGCTTCAGGTGGGAGTCGCGCTCAGCGGGGGTTGGGGCATCTTGTTGCGCGTGTCGCGGCGGCTCTAGCGGGTACGATAGCCGTCGCGCATCCAACTGGTTGGCGGCATGTGTTGCTGGGTCGGCTGGGCATTGGCGAGCTCAAGTGGCTGTAAACCACCCGCGAAAGCTGTGGGGGTTCAAATCCCTCCCGGCCCACTCCCAACCAACCGCCACCGGGCGGTTCGCTACGGATGAGGTCGATCGATGACGCCACGTCCGCCCCTCCCGAGCTCGGCCATGAACCGTGGGCTCGCCACGGCCAGCCCGGAGCCTGTTACCCGTCTACGCACCCGATCCTCACCGCGTTCCTGGCCTGCTGGAATTACGAAGAGCTATGGCACGGCGAGAACCTCGTCGGCGGGCGCGACCTCCACCACATACCGCCCGCGGTCAGCTTCACCGCGCTGGGCTGCGCAGATCGCTACTTACCGGCGAAACCGCGGGCGGCGGTGTAAGGAATGCAACCCGGTCAGCGGGAGCGGCTCTTGTCCTCCTGAAGGATGTTGCCGCCATCGACGACGAGCGACTGACCGGTGATGTAGGACGCATCCGGCGAAGCCAGGAAGGCCACCGACGCCGCCACTTCGTAAGGGGTGCCCGCGCGGCCGATCGGCGTGTTGAGCGACGCAGTGTGCTCAAACTCCGACGACGACGACGTCGCAATCCATCCCGGTGCGACCCCATTGACGGTGATGCCGCTCGCCGCGGTCTCGAGCGCCACGGCCCGCATCATGCCGTCCATGCCGGCCTTGGCAGCGCTGTAGGCGGCGGTGCCCGGGTAGCTGACGAGCGGGCCGGTAACCGAGGAAACGTTGACGATCCGGCCGTACTTCCTCTGCTCCATCCCTGGCAGCACAGCGCGCGTCATCAGGAATGCGGTGTTGAGTGTGATCTCGATCTGCCGCTGCCAATCCGCGTATGCGGTTCGCTGAACAATGGTCTCCTCTACCGGCCGGCCGGTCTGCGACATCCCCGCGTTGTTCACGAGCACATCTATGCGCCCCCACTGTCTTAGCACCGACTCGACGAGCTTTTGCACAGCGCCTTCGTCGGTGAGGTCCGCGACAAATGCAGAGACCGTCGCGCCGCTGGGGTCGAGCTCGCGGGCGCGATCGTGAATGCGACCCGTGGTCGATGCGATGGCGACCTTGAAGCCTGCCGAGTGAAGGCGGCGCGCGATCGCAAAACCGATCCCGGCTTCGCTGCCGGCTCCCGTTACCACCGCGACCTGCTCGTTCACCCGCGTCGGTATTATCGGCGCGCTAAACGGCCAGCTTCTTGACGCTGACCCCCCGGTCCAGCAGAGCCGACATCACCCGCGACGACTCCGCAGGGTCGCCGCTCGTCCAGAAGTGCTCCCTTGCCGTAGCCGGATGCTTCGCAGCAAGACCACGCTCTGAAAGGACGCGCGCGAGTTGGCGCGCGACCGCGGCGCCCGTATCGACGATGGTGACCCCATCGCCAGCAATCTCGGCGATCAGCGGCCGTAAGAACACGTAGTGCGTCGAGCCAAGCACTATCGTGTCGGCGCCCTGCTCGAGCAAGGGCCGCACGTAGCTCTCGACCAGACGTCGTAAGGCAGGGCTATCGAGATCCGCCGCTTCGACGTGCTCGACCAGGCCGGGCGCAGGCACGCTAATCACGCGCACGCTCCTCCCGAAGCGGTCGAGCAGCGATGCCATCCGGTCGGAGGCGCCCATCGTGGTCGTGACGATTGCGCCGACGACGCCTGACTTCGTCGCCGCGGCCGCCGGCTTGATACCGGGCTCGATCGCGATGACCGGCATCGTCAGCGTGGCACGAAGTGCCTCCGCCGAGCCGGCGGTGCCCGTGTTCGAGCCGATCACAATCGCTTTGACTCCCTGCCCAACGAGGAAGCCCGCAATCTCGAGGCCGCGCACGCGGATGTACTCCGCCGGCTTGTCGCCCCAGGGGGCGTTGGCGGAGTCGGCAACGCAATCGATGGACTCATCAGGCAAGGCCGCGCGGATCTCATGTAGCACTGAGAGGCCGCCCATGCCCGAGTCGAAGATGCCGACGGGCGCGATGCTCACGACCACAAAGAGTAGGTGCCCGCAACCCTCGGCAATCAACCGGCCCGCTACTTTGTCAAGATCTAGGTCGTGCGCAAGCTGATCTATTCGATGATGATGTCGCTCGACGGCTTCATCGAGAGGCCTCCTCTCGGAGGCGGGCGCAATGACCCCAACCTTCTCGACTGGGTGATCATCGACGAAGAGCTCCATTCATTCGCCAACGAAGAGGCGCGCGAAGCCGGAGCATTCCTGTACGGCCGGCGGCTGTACCAGAACATGGCCGCTTTCTGGCCGACCGCGGACAGGCTTCCCGACACGCCAGGCTACGTTGTCGATTTCGCCCGCATCTGGAAGCCGAAGCCCAAGATCGTTTTCTCCAGGACGTTGGACAACGTCGAATGGAACAGCCGCCTCGTCAGCGGAAACGTCGCAGAGGAGGTCGTAAGGCTGAAGGCCGAAGTCGGCGGCTACCTCACGGTGGGCGGCGCCAGGCTGGCAACAACGCTGATCGACCTCGACCTCATCGACGAGTACCGGCTAATCGTGCACCCCGTGGTCATCGGCGGGGGGACGCCGTTGTTTCCCCCGGTCCGCCACGACATCAAGATGCGCTTGCTCGAGACTAGGACGTTCAGCTCAGGCGTCGTCTTCCTGCGCTATGAAGCAGAACGTGGGCTGCTAAACCGGCCCGAAGACCCGCCGGCCGAGAAGCAGCGATCGGCGCGGACCTCCGAGCCCAGGCGCTGACGGATTGACCGCACCACGGCCCGGGGTCGGAGCCGGGCTCGAGTGGGTCGCCGGCGCGCGAACCTGGTCGAACGCCTGGCCCGAGTTTGGATCAACCATAAGCGCCGACTCGTCGACCGCCTCGAACGCACTGGCGGGAACGGTTTTGAGCTGGCTGATCATGGCCGGGTAGGGCCCTGCATTCCAGCCCGCGTCCATGGTGCCCTGGAAGAACCAGTTAGATCCGTTGTCGGCCACGATCAGGCCGTAGTGCTTCATCGCCGTCAGCACGACTTGCGCCTCGTGCCCAAACCCTGAAATCGAAAAGCTCGCCTTTAGGCGAAAGCGCGCTCCCATCGGTGGCAGGTTCGGATTGCTCGCCGACCCCGCTTGGTGGCGCGCGGGCCACAGGTAGCTCGTATCGCTTTGCTGGACCGTGAATCGGAGGGCGTGGGTGACGAGCCCCGCCTGGACCTCGTCAAGCCGGACCAATCCCGGAAAGATGGGCAGGCCGGCGGCATCGGCTGACGTCCAGCCGGCCGGCCGCAGCTGGTTGGAGCCCAGGTCGAATATCGCCCCTGACCAGGCCGTCTGGGGGCCGTTGTAGTTGGTGCCGCCTGTTTCGTAGAGCTTGCAGGTGTCCTGGTCGATGGTCAGCAGGTGGCTGTCGGTTGGGTCTTCGACCTTGAGGTCGCTGCCAGACGGGTACGGGCCTTGAGGCTGAGGGCTGGCCACCGCCGGGTCGCTCTCATCCCAGTACTGGAAGGTGAAATTGGCGGTCGAATGGCTGCTATGAACCACGTTGAACGGGATCCCGTATGGAGGCCCGCCGAAGTCAGGATGCAGGTTGGTGGTCGAGGCCTGGGCCGATGCCAGCCACGCGGCGCTGTGTGAGTTGACCGGCAGCGTCGAGATATCCGCGTTCCAGATGTTGTTGGTAGGGAAGACGTGGCAGGTCGTGTTCGGAACCACGGCTGCGGCCACTGGTCCGGCTCGACCCGCCGGGACGAGGGCTGCGACCAGAGCCAAACCGATCCCGATCGCTCCGTGGGAAAGGTGCTGCATTTGCACAGGTGACGACGCCTGGAACGGCGCGATTCTTGCCCTAGACGGGAGCCGGCTGCGGCGCTGATCGCTCCATCGCGGCTATCTCCCACAACATTCCGGGGCGGCTGACCGACCGTTCGAGGCCGCGCGACTCGGCCGTCGCCCAGATCTGGGCCACCGGGTGCAGGAACAGGCGGAACTGGCGCCGAGTCAGGGCCATGCCGGCGTTTGCCGTCCAGATCACTGCCCTCGTCCACCATCGTTCCTTCGGAAAGCTCATGACCAGGGTGCGAAGCGCGTGCTCTGCTGCCGCGCCTTCGAGGCGAGGCAGGTCCGGATAGCAGCACACAACCCGGTTCATCACGACGATGTCGGCGCCGGCGACCTGGGCGCCGGCATCGACGAAGTCCATCACCCTGCGCTCGACCCGATCCTCCAGCCCGGCCTCGCGCAGGAGCTCGGCGGCGCTCGCCTCGTAGGTGGGGGTTAGCTCCACGCTGACGGCGCGGCTTGCGCCAGCCTTCAAAAGCTCGATCTGGATCGCGCCGATGCCGCCCCCGATCTCCAGCAAGGTCAAACCTTCGACCCCGCGCTCCTTCAGCAGGTCGACGATCCGGCGCGAGGTGGCGTCCAGGCCTTTGCGGCGGTAATCGCGCGCCTGCGCCCGCGCGCCGCGCTCGCTGAAGATCTGCCGGTAACCCCTCGGCGTGCAGCAGTCGCCCATCGGACAGAGTATTGCGCCGAGCTAGGATGGCTGCTCTGGCTACTCGACTTGCCCTGCCGATCGTCTCCGAGCTAAGTCTGCGGCGAGCCGCCGCGCCGTCGACCGATCGCTGGCGCGATGCGGCGGTCGCGGCTCGACACCAGACAGAGCTTGGCGTCAGCTTTCGATCTCCGCAGGTCGACGCGCTCGGCCTCGATGCGCGGACGACGTTGGAACAGATCCTCACCTACCCGTTCACGCTGATCCGCTTGGGCGCCTATTGGAATCGCATTGAGCTCGCGACCGGTGAGCTCGATCCGAGCGAGCTCGATTGGCAAGTCGACATGGCGGAGAAGGCGGGCAAACGGATAGTCCTCTGCGTCGGCCCGTTGAAAACCTTCGGCTACCCCGAGTTCTTCGTCCCTGCCCATCACCTCGAAGCGCCTTTGCGAGAGGGCACTCTCGTGAGGCCGGAAACGCATCAGGCGCTTCTCGCCGCGGCGCTTGCCTTTGTCACTCGAATCATCGAGCGCTACAGGGGCAGGCCCGCGATCGTCGCCTGGCAGGTCGAGCACGAGGCCGTCGACCCCCTTGGCGTTGAGCACTCGTGGCGTTTGTCCGCCGACTTCGTCAAGACGGAGGTCGAAGCGGTCAGGAAGACCGATCCGACCAGGCCGATTCTGATGAACGGCTTTCTGCCCACGTCGACGCCCGTGCGGCTGCAGCAGTGGTGGAGCACAAGGGACCAGGGCGACTCGCTCTCGGTTGCGCAGCGACTCGCCGACGTGGTGGGCATCGATTATTACCCGTGCCACGCCCTGCTGAGCCTGGGCGCCACCACGCTCTACCTCCATGGCGAGGACGCCAGGGGAAATCAGCGAAGGCGGCGGGACCTGTTCGCCTGGGCTCGCAGTCATGGAAAGCGGTTGATGATCTCCGAGGGGCAAGCCGAGCCGTGGGAGGCGGTGACGGTGCCGCCGAGCCCAGCAGGCCGCTCGATGTACAGCTGTACGCCCGAGCTGGTCATCGAGAACTACACCCGATGCATCGGCTGGGCTCGAGAAGCTGCCTTCGAGTTGGACGCCTACATCTTTTGGGGCGCCGAGTACTGGATCACCCGCCAGCGCGCGGGCGATTCGCGCTACCTGGACGCAGTCGCCCGCATCCTCACTGAGTCGTGACGCAAGTCAGATCACCTCGTACCGGACGGGCACCATCCGCATGGAAGTCCGCGGCGGCCGGCTGTACTTGCGCTTCTGTCGGGCCGGTAGTTTGAACGACTCGTCGCGCGGCACGTCGCTGTACGGGATCTGCTTGAGGAAGTGCGTGATCAGGTTCAGATGCGCCGCGCGTCTGTTGTCCGTCTCGACGACGTGCCACGGCGCTTCTTTGATATCGCTGAACTTGAACATCTTGTCCTTGGCCTCGGAATAGTCGACCCAACGCGCGCGAGCCTGCAGGTCCATCAGGCTCAGCTTCCATCGCTTGCTCGGGTCCTTGATGCGCGCCCTGAACCGGCGCTCCTGCTCATCGTCGCTCACTGACAGCCAGTACTTGATGAGGATGGTGCCGGACCTCACGAGCATCCGCTCGAACTCGGGGCACGCACGCTTGAATTCCTTGTACTCCTCGTCGGTGCAGAAGCCCATGACGCGTTCGACGCCCGCACGGTTGTACCAGCTCCGATCGAACAGGACCATCTCGCCGGCCGCTGGCAGGTGTTCCACGTACCGCTGGAAGTACCACTGTGTTCGCTCTCTCTCCGTCGGGGCGGTAAGGGCCACGACCCGGCAGAAGCGAGGGTTGAGCAGCGCCGTCATACGTTTGATTACGCCGCCCTTGCCGGCGGTGTCCCGACCCTCGAATACCACCACCACGCGTAGGTTGTGGTGGCGGATCCAATCCTCGAGCTTCACAAGCTCGACCTGGAGCCGTCGAAGCTCCTTCTCGTACTTCTTCTTCTCGAGCTGTTTCGGCGACCGGGCGTGCTTTGTAGGTTTTGCCGGGCCGTTCTTCTTGTCAGCCATATCGGAGCGCCAGTAGGCTAACCCGCAGCGGCGCCAAAAGTAACTGTTCGCATTAGCACAGCGCGAGTAGGCAGATGATTGGATAGGGAGAGGACGGGAGTGAAGGCGCTGAGGTGGCATGGCACGAGCTGGATGACTGTCGATAAGGTTCCCGATCCTCAGCCGGACGTGCCGACGTGGTTCCAGGCGTTGGGCAAGACGTCGGTGCCGTTGGCGATGCCCGGCCGCGGATAAGAGCCATGGCAGCCGGCTCGTACGTGGTTGCAATCGACGTGGGCAGCTCATCGGTCAGGGCCATCCTCCACGACCTCGAGGCCCGCCCGGTTCCAGGTGCTGAAGTCCATATCCCTCATGTGGCGCGCGTCCTTCCAGACGGGACGGCAGAGGTCGACGCCGACGGACTGATGGCGCTGGTCTCGCGAGCGGTCGGCGAGGTTCTCGAGCTCGCTGGCGAGAGCAACGCCACGCGGATAGTCGCCGTCGGCCTGTCCACGTTCTGGCACGGGCTCGTCGGCGTCGACGCTGCGGCGCAGGCCCTTACACCTGTCTATCTCTGGTCCGACAGCCGCAGCGCCGAGGCCACAACGAAGCTGCACAAGCGTCTGGATGCCGAGCAGATCCGGCAGCGCACGGGTTGTCCGATCCACCCGAGCTACTGGCCGTCCAAGCTGGCGTGGCTCAAGACGGTCCAGCCCGGCCTCTGGAAAAAGGATGTGCGCTGGCTCAGCGTCGGCGACCTCCTCTACTGGAGGCTCTTCGGCAGGCTCGGCACGAGCCTTTCGATGGCTTCGGCCACCGGCCTGTTCCGGCTCGACGATTGCGTTTGGGACGCAGAGCTGCTCAGGGAGCTGGACATCACTCCAAGCGACCTCCCGCCGATCGGCCGGATGGAGCAAGGCCTGGCGAGTACGTACGCTCGGCGGTGGCCCGCGCTGGCCGGCGTGCCCTGGCTGCTCGCTGTCGGCGACGGAGCGCTGGCGAATCTCGGCAGTGGATGCATCACGCCCGACCGCCGCTCCTTGACCATCGGCACCTCGGGCGCGATGCGTCTTATGCACCGGCCTCCCCGCGGCAAGCTGCCGCCTGGTCTCTGGTGCTACCGCCTCGACGCGGACAGGCTCCTCACCGGTGGCGCGCTGAGCAACGGCGGCAACCTGCACGCCTGGCTGCTGCAGACGCTACGGCTGGATCGCGGCGGCCTCGAGGCCAGGTTGCAGCGAATGGAGCCCACAGCCCACGGTCTGACCTTTCTCCCGCACCTGGCCGGCGAGAGAAGCCTCGGCTACGCGCCCCACGCATTTGGCGCGATCTCGGGTCTGACGTCGGCGACGCAGCCCGAGGACATCGCGCGGGCAGGCCTCGAGGCGGTGGCGATCGAGTGCTCGCGGATCAACCGACGGCTGGACGAGGTCGCTCCCGGCACATCACGCCTGGTCGCAAGCGGCGCCGCCATCCTGAGTTCGCCCGCCTGGATGCAGATGATGGCGGACGCGATCGGGCGGGCGGTGGGCGCCGGAGGCCCAAAAGAAGCGTCAAGCCGCGGCGCGGCGATATTCGCGCTGGAAGCGCTGGGCCTGGCCAGGGCCCAGGACTTGGACCCGGGAGAGGGACGCAGCTTCGAGCCGAATCCGATCGCGACCACGGCTTACAGCCGGGCCGAACGGCGCCAAGAGGCTCTGTACGCGGCGCTTATTGGATGAAGCGTCCTCCCGCTTGCCGGATAGGTGGACCGAAGGGGCTAGAGGGGTGGAACTAGCAATTACCCCACGGACCAATGCTCAACACGTGAGCGAAGCCAAGCCACCCTAGATCCCCGCCGACATGAACCGCTTTCAACAAGCAGCTGATCGCCGACTTCAGGGCGACCCGTCAGCTTGTGCTGGCTCTCGAGGTAGGGCACCGTCTTGGCCAGCTCGTCGCGCTCCTCAGGTTTCGCGGTCGTAGCGCGGACTTCGAACGTGTCGGGGCCAACCTCCACCGTGGCTTCGGGATGGCTCAGCAGGTTGTGGTACCAGGCCGGGGCCCTGGAAGCACCGTTGTTCGAGGCGATGACGACGTAGCGGTCGCCGTGCCGCCCATAGCCGAGCACCGCAGTGCGGGGCTGTCCAGAACGGGCGCCCTTGCTCGTGAGGAGCAGGATGCCACGGCCGGCCATCTGGCCGGTCATCTGACCTCGGCTCGACAGCTGCCGCTGGTAGTGCTAGACCCGGTCTAGGGCTGCTATTCGCCCTCGGCCTGGCGGACCCGCTGGCTCAGCACCTGCATGAGGCGGAACGCCACCTCTGGGTGCTCGGCCAGGAACGACTTGAAGCCCCACTCGGGGATCGTCTGCAGCGACACCGTCGTGTCAGCCTTCACCGTCGCACTGCGGCCGGCGTGATCGAGCAGCGCCATCTCGCCAAAGGAATCGCCAGGCCCGAGCTGGCGCTTCTTGCCATTGACAGTGGTCACCGTCACGGTGCCGTCCGTGATGATCATGAAACCGACTCCGCCATCTCCCCTGACCACTATCTCGTGGCCGGCAGGGTGCTGAACCGCCTTCAGCTGGCGCTCGATCTTCTTGATCTCCCCGTCAGGCAAGTCTTGGAACAGCTTGGTCGATTTGATGTCGGTCATGTCCCAGATACTATGCGGCCTGGAGCGAATCTGTAACGTAAAAAGCGGACGTGGCCAAGACACCGAATCGCACCAAACGCACCAAGCCGGCCGCGGCCGCCGCCACCGGTCAGGACGGCGACGAGCGCCAGGCGCCATGGCGAACGCTCATCTCATCGGTCCATCCCAACCCGACCGTAAAGATCAATTACGGGGCCACATTCATGGTCACCGACCAGTACTGCTCGGTGCCGCTCGAAGCAGGCGAGCGCGGCCTGTACTCTGCTGACACACGCTTTGTCTCCCGTCACGAGCTGAGGCTCAACGGCCGTCGCCCGGAATCTGTCGCCTCGGTGCGGCTCTCATACCGGCACGCGCGCTGGCATCTCATTGCGGACGACGTCGCCGGAGCCGCGGGCGACATGCGTGGGGCGCGCGTGGCGGTCACCGTCGACAGGTTGCTCAGCTCCAACCGCCTCCACGAGGACCTCGTTCTGCACACGTACGGACGCACGTCGCTCACCCTGCTGCTCGAGATCGCCCTCGAAAGTGACTTCGCGGACCTGTTCGAGGTGCGCTTCAAGCAATGGCAGCGACGCGCCGACTTGAACACGATGTGGCTGAGCCCCAACCGGCTTGAGGCTAACTACAGGCACGACGACTTCGTCAGGCGCTGCGTGGTCCGTACGCTCACGGACAAGGCCGGCGTCAGCTACGCGAACGGATCACTGCGCTTCCCGGTTGAGCTCACTCCGGGCGTGGATTGGCGGGTTTGCCTGCAGTACGACCTCCTCACGAGCGACGGTCCGCTGCCCGAGGTGGCCAGGCGCTGCGAGTTCGAGGTCGAGGGCCAGGACGAGCCGCAGGTCCAGGCCCGCAGCTGGCAGGGCTCCGTCACCCGGGTCAAGCCTGCCGACATCCGTCTCGAGTTCGCTTATGAGAGGGCCATTGAGGACCTCGCCGCGCTGCGCCTGCATGACCTCGGCGACACATCCGACCACTGGATGCCTGCGGCCGGGCTGCCCTGGTTCATGGCGCTGTTCGGCCGCGATTCGCTGATTGCCTCGATGCAGGCGATCATCGCCGACTCATCGGTGGCCAGCGGAACATTGGCGAGCCTGGCGAAATGGCAGGCCGATGCTGACGACCCGGTTCGCGATATGGAGCCGGGCAAGATCCCGCATGAGCTTCGTGTTGGCGAGTGGGCTCATTTCGGCCTTGTGCCGCACCGCCCGTACTACGGGACGGCGGACGCCACTCCTCTCTACCTGCTGCTCCTCGCGGAGCACCATCGCTGGCTCGGCGACGCGGCGGCGCTCGCGCCCTTCAAGCGCGTGGCTGAAGGCTGCCTGGACTGGATCGATCATCACGGTGATCGCGACGGGGATGGATTCCAGGAGTACGCACCGCGGTCGCCGAAGGGCTACCGAAACCAGGCCTGGCGCGACGCGCACGATGGGGTGCTCGACGAGGCGGGTGTTTTTCCCGAGCTCCCGATCGGCACGTGCGAGATGCAGGCATATGTTTATGGGGCCAAGGTACAGATGGCGCCGCTGTTCGAGGCATGGGGAGACGGCGAGCGCGCCTCGCGTCTGAGGTCTGAGGCCGTGGCCCTCAAGACGAGCTTCCAGGAAAAGTTCTGGCTTGAAGCCAAAGGCGAGCTTGCTTTCTGCATCGACGGTAAGAAGCGCGCGGTCGGCACGGTGACCTCGAACCCAGGTCAATGCCTGTGGATGGGCATCCTCGACCCCCAGCGCGGCCGTCTGGCCGGCGAGCGCCTGCTTCAGCGCGATATGTTCAGCGGTTGGGGCCTGCGCACGTTGTCCGAACAACACCCGTCGTATGACCCGCATTCGTATCAGTGCGGGTCTGTCTGGCCGCACGACACGGTGATTGCCGCGGCGGGGCTTCGCCGCTACGGCATGAACGAGCACGCCTGGCGCCTGCTCGACGGCCTGCTGGCCGCTGTTATGTGCTTCGAGGACATCCAGATGCCCGAGCTCTTCTCGGGGCTGCCGCGAGAAGAGCTCGGCGTTCCCGTCCCGTATCGCATGGCCAACGTACCCCAGGCCTGGGCGGCGGGCGCGGTCGTGCAGATGGTTCGCATCCTCCTGGGCCTGGAGCCTGACATGCCGTCAGGCCGGCTGTACGTCAACCCGGCCCTGCCGCCGTGGTGCCCGAACCTCACCATCGAGGACCTGCAGGTGGGTCCATACCGTTTCGGACTCAGCGTCAAGAGGGCCGCAGACGGCTCGTGCACCGTCGAATCCGACACCCCGGCAGGTCTGGAGGTGGTCAATGGCACACCCCCTTGGGCGGCCCTGTAAGAGGGCCGGGAGTCCTGTGCCTAGGGTAGGCACGACCTCCTGGGAAGTTCCAACCAAATGAAACCCCGCCGCATAGCCATGATCGTCAGTCCCTGGTATCCCGTTCCTCCCGTGGGTTACGGGGGAATCGAGCTCATGGCTTACAACTTGGCGCGGGAGCTGCGGGCCAGGGGCCATGAGGTGGCCGTGATCGGCCAGCAGGGGTCGAAAGGGTCTTTTGAGACGATCGCGGTGGCTCCTCATAGCTGGACGCCCCAGCTAGGGACGCGAGACCAGCAGGCCCGGGAGTGCCTGTTCCTCGATCGTGCCTACCACGTCGTGCGCCGCAGGGCGTTCGACGTCGTCCACGACCACTCGGGGCTACCCGGCATCCTGGTCGCGGCCACCAGCGGGCTGGACACCCCGGTCGTCGCCACGCTCCATGGCTCCCTGACTGAGGCCGAGGGAGACTTCCTGAGAGAGGTCGACAGCCGGGTTCATCTTGTCGCCATAAGCCGCTCGCAGCAGGCTCAGGTGGCGGGCGTCAAGTGGCGCCGGGTGGTGCACAACGCAGTCGACCCCGCGGAGTATCACCCCCTCGGCCCCGAGGAGAAAGGGGACTACCTCTTGCAGCTGGCGCGGATCAGCCCAAGCAAGGGCCAGCACATTGCCATCGAGGTGGCGCGGCGGGTGGGAACGCGGTTGGTTCTGGCGGGCAAGGTCGACCCAGACTCCCAGGCTTATTTCGACAAGGAGATCAGGCCCCATATCGGTGCGCTCGTGAAGTGGCACGAGAACGTGGTGGGCGTCGAGAAGGCGCGGTTGCTCGCCAAGGCGAGGGCGATGATCTTCCCGATCCAGTGGGAGGAGCCGTTCGGCCTCGCCATGGTAGAGGCGATGGTGAGCGGAACTCCGGTCATCGCGATGGCGCGCGGCGCGGCGAGCGAGATAGTCGAGCCGGGGGTCACCGGCTGGCTGGCGGAAGACACCGACGGCCTGGTCGAGGCATACGGCCGCATCGGCGAGATCGACCTACGGCGGTGCGTGAAGCGTGCGACAGAAAGGTTTGGCCCAAAACAAATGGCAAACGGCTACCTGTCGGTGTACGAAAGAGCAATCCAGAAGTCGCACCACCGCTAAAAGGCTCTCTTTCCGGTTATTGGATTGGATTAATTACGGACTATGACCCCCCCGCCACGATTAAAAGGCGAGCAAAGACAAAGTCATACGGGGGGGACCCTGGCCAACCCACCGTGCTAGCGGGTAATGCTCGGCGACGTTCCAACCGGACGTTTCGCATCGAAGGCCGGCCGCGTGCCGAGCGCGTAGCCCGTCACCTCGCCCCGCGCTAGCAGGTCCACCGCCACTGCCTCCAGTTCTCGCACCCTCTGGTTGGCGCGTATGGCTTCGCGGATTGAAAGGATGCCCACTGCCGGGTGCCGCTTCTCGATCACGTGCCGCAGCATGTTGAGGTGCGCGTTGTCGGGCACTCCCGGCTCGCGAATCCTGCGGACTGCGGCCCGCACCGTCGCTTGCGTCCCATCGATCGCCTCGCCGCGCCCGAAATCGAACTTGTAGCTGGGGCTCCGTCCCCCCGCGCGCCGCTCACCGCTCAACTTGATCCACTTGGCGTTCTCCGCACCCTTGCCCACGTCGATGATCAACCGCACCGATCGCCCCCGGTTCTGGAACGTGGAGTTGACACGCGCATAGCTCTCGCGCCGACCCGTCAGCCCTTCATGGCGACCAACCGACAGAGGCCGTTCCTCATCGAGGTGGATCCGATCGATCGGCGTGAGCAGCGAGATGATCGCGAACGCGTGTGGAATCAGGTCGGCGATCACGCCGATATCGGCGGCCGCCCCGACCATTGGCTGCTCCTCCAGGATCTCGATGCGAATCTCCTCCACGTTGTCGAGGAAATCGCGCAGCGTCCTCTCCTCCGTCAGCAGCATCTGCAACAACCGCACCTCGAGCTTGAAGTAGTAGTGGTCGGCAGCCACGATCTCAACGCCGCCCGTCGCGTGGTCGAGAAATTCGCGGTAGTCCTCGGGCGGCGCGCCCAGCGGCTTCTCGATCAACACGACGTCGCTGAGGTCGTAGTAGAGCGCGAGCGTGGGCAGATGAGTCGCGGCCGGGGTCGCGATGTAAGTGATGACGTATGAGCTGGACTCGAGCTCCCGCTGCAGCTGCTCGTGCGCAGGCAACGACGCGCCGTCCCAATAAAAGGCGTCGCCGTACGTGCGAACCTCCTCCTCGCGCGCCGCCAATCGCTCGCGAGCACCAGGCAGGTCCTGCTCCACCACGTGGATTCGGAAGTTGAAGAACTGCTTCAACGTCTGCAGGTGCCCGTACGCCTTCTGGCCCCACTGACCAAAGCCAACGAGGACGAAATCCTTCTGCAGATGCCGCTCCTCTTCTGCGAGCGCGTGCAGGCGTGCGTTCTTGATCGCAACTGCAGCGCCGAGGGCGAGCCCCTGAACACGCTCGACCTCCTCTGGCGTGAACGTGCGCAGATGGGCGCGTTCGGCAAGTACGGCGGCGCCGATCGGCTGGCCGTCGGCGATCAGAGGAAGAGCCAGCAGTGACCGAACGCCAAACGCCTTGACGTAGGCAGAGCCGACCCTGTCGTTCGCGCTGGCGTCCACCACCACCAGCGGTTCGCCGTGATCGAGCACGTCGAACAAGAACGACGGCTCAGACCGTTCGCCGTGCTGGCGCCGCCACAGCTCCTCCTGGTCCGACGCGGCGGCGCCGAACCATCCCTCGCGGTCCTCTTCGTACAGCGCGATCTGACAGAACGACGCGTCGACCAGACGTGCCAGACCCTGTGCCACCAGGCGCAGCGTCTGGTCGAGATCGATCGAGGAGGCGATGGCACGGCTGACATCTGCGCTCAGCTCGAGCTCGTCGCCATGGCGCCGCGCTTCTTCGTAGAGCCGCGCCGTCTCGACGGCCACCGCCACCTGCGCGGCCGCCGCGCGCAAAGCCTCGATCTGACCCCAGTCAGGCCTGCGGTCGTGCGTGCGGTGGTAGCCGACCTCAAGCACTCCAGTCGCACGGCGGTTGAGGTCCGAGCCGAAAGGCAGGAAAATCCGGATGAGATCGCCATGCCCGCTCCTTTCGAATACCTCGCCCGCGAGAGTGAACGGCGGCTCGCCCGACAACGCCGCCCGGGTATCGGCGCTCGCGCCAATGAGGCAGGCGGCCACGTAACCCAAGACCGTGCCATCGCTGCGGACTACCGGCACGTCGGTCCAGGCCGCGTGCGCCGGGAGGGTGCCGGCCACGACGTCGGCCCGGTCGGTCTTGCCGCCCGGCGGCTTCGGACCGACCACCGCCACCTCCCAGGTTCGGGCGACGTGGACGAGCACGTCGCCGGGCGCCAGCTCTCGCTCCTCCTCGAGGACCCACCGCGGCACCCGTGCGCGACGCCCGCCGCCGCTCTCCCCATGGGGGGAGAGGGCAGGGAGAGGGGCGTTAGCCCGCCCCGACCGCTCAGCCGAGTCGACCGCGGCTGAGGTCGCGGACCCTGCCGCCTTACTCACGACCATCGTGCCGTCGGCCTGATCCGCCAGCAGGTAGACGCTGGCGAAATGAAAGTCGAACTCCGGCACCGTCGCGTCGGTGAGGTGTGCAGCCACCGCCTCGAGCACGTCCTGGCGCGACCCACCCGGCTTGAGCATCGCGGCGGTCATGTTGCCCAGGGCACCGAGCAAGCGGTTGCTGTTCTCCAGTTCTGCAATCAGCCGCTGGCTCGCCAGCGAGCTTCCGATCAGCTCGGCCCCGGCCCTGAGCAGGAGGTCGGTTGCCGGCGCGCGCCGAACCGTGGCGAGCCGGTCGCGGCTCATGACGACTAGATAGCCGTGCGGCTCCTGCTCATTTCCGAGCGCATAGGTGGCGACGGGATGCAGGTCGGCGGTGGCAACCGATGACGTCACCGCATCCATCAGCACCGAGGGCCACGACGCGGTGGGATCGGTTCGTTCGATCCGAGGTGGCGCAGCCACCGGTGCGTGGGCGGTCACCAGGTCGAGGCTCGTTCGCTGTGCCGCGAACTGGTAGATGGCGGCGCCATCGAGCTCGCTGGCGAGGAGCAGCTCGGCCAGCGCAATCGAAAGCAGGCGCCGGAGCTCCTGGATGTCGGTGCGATCCGCCCATGCCGGCGCGGTCAGGAGCGCCGCCAGTCGGCCCACCCCATCGAGCGCCGAGCGCTCCGCGGCGGCCAGCACCGCGGCGACCGCTGCCGCAGCACTTGCCGCGCGCCGTTCCAGCTCGGCCAGCTTCCCGCCGTCCGGCGCCTGGTCGCGACCCCTGTAGTTCAGGTAGATGAGGCCGAGGAAGCGGTCGCCGGTCAGCAGGGGCAGCCCGATCGTCGCCTGGATTTGGTAGCGCCTGATGAACGTGCTGTCGATCTCGGCGGGCGCATCCCTCGCGACCAGCCGCTGCCGCATCACGGTCAGCCAAACCGTGGAGCCGTAGTGGTGCACCGCGATGTCATCAGGTACCTTGCCCTGGCTCAAGTCGCTCGAATAGCGGGCGAGCTGCTCGCGCATGTCGGTCAGCGAATCGAGCAGGCTCTCCTGAGGCTGGCCGGTGGCGAAGGGGGCGTAGTAAGTGTGGGTCGACTCCTCATAAAGGAATATCGACACGATGTCTGCCCTCGAGGCGTGCTGCATGTCGGCGACGACGCCGCGAAGCACGGCCCCAAGGCCCCACGCTGATTCCAGAGGCGGGCGCATGTCCTCTGCATAAGAATGAGGGATATGTGGGCCTTCCGACGCCCGGCGGCCATTCGGGCAAGAGCGGTCGCATCACCGCCCTTCGATCCAGCCTTTAGTGCCCTTTATGCCTTCACACGGGGCACCGGGCTCAGAGGCCAGCCCGCTCCGGCAGCGATCGAGTCCGGGCCACTGCCCCAAGCCATGCTGCGCTCGGTTTCGGGTGCCTCTCGAACGTGTGGCGATCGACAGCCACCAGTCCGAAGGTCGGACCGTAGCCGAACGCCCACTCGAAGTTGTCGAGAAGCGACCAGTGGAGATATCCCCGCACGTCGATGCCCTCCGCCAGGCACGACTGCACCTCGTGGAGCGCGGCGTCGATGAACGCCACCCTCTTCTCGTCGATCGATGTGGCAATCCCGTTCTCGGTCACGAGGATCGGAATCCCACCGGTGCTCTTCCAGGCCCGCCTGATCGCGCCGCCGAGCGCCTGCGGGTAGTCCTCATAGCCCATCTGCGTCGTGTCGTCCGCCTCTTCGATCTCTCGCGTCCAATCGCTCCAGTCGTGGCCAGGGCTTCGCGGTCCCTCGGGCCCGACGCGAAAGCGCGTGTAGGTCTGGACGCCGATGAAGTCGTCCCGGCGTGCGAGCTCGAAGAACCTGTCGTTGATGCGGGACTCAACCTCGAGCGAAGTGTTCCCTGCCTCAGCTCCATCCTCGTACTGGATGTCGGGGACCGCGAGAGTCACTCCGACGGGCGCGCTCGTGTGAGCCCTGATCGCTGCCGCGCCTGCAGAGTGCGCCTCGAGCAGGTTGTCGACAGCGGCTTGCGCGCCAGCGTTGTCGTCGGTGTGCCCTGGAGGGTTGATGCCGAGCAGATATCCGCTTTGGCCCAATCCTTGCGGCTCGTTCAGCGTGCAGGCGATCCCGATCGCGTCCCCAAGCGCGGAGGCGGCGCGATCGCAATAACGCTCGAACAGCGACGGAAACCGGTCGGACGCGAAGCCCCCTGTGTCGAGCAGCCACTTCGGCAGGGTGAAGTGATGGAAGGTGACGATCGGGGTCACCGAACTCCGATGGCAGGCGTCCAGTATCCGGCGATAGTGGTCGAGGTGCGCGGTCGAGAATTCACCGTCCGCCGGCTCGATGCGCGCCCACTCGATGCCGAATCGAAAGGCGTTCATGCCCAGGTCGGCGAGCAGCGAGATGTCGTCGGCGTAGCGGTGGTAGAAGTCGCACGCGTCGCCTGACGGCTCGCGGCAGAGCGTCCCTTCGCGATGCTCCCACCACCACCAGTCGCTGTTTGTATTGCCGCCCTCGACCTGATGCGCGCCGACCGCCGCGCCAAAGAGAAAACCCCCGGGGAAGGTGTTCGACATAGCCGGCCAATCTAGCACCCTTAATCGGGCCGCCGGACCGACTCCTGAACTCGCAGATCGACACGATTCGAATCGCGCGTTAGAATCCGGGGTTATCGGATCGAGCACATATAGGGCGTAATTGGGGGGGTCACTTGATGATCGGTCGTAAAGCCAGCACTCTTGCTCTGGGCATACTTCTGGCGGTCGCTGCCTGCGGCGGCACGAGTACAGCAACGAACTCGCCAGCCACCGGGCAGAACATCGGCGGGTCGATCAACCTGTGGGCCGAATGGTCGAGCGGGGAGGAGCAGGCTTTCAAGGCGTCGTTGGTGCCGTTCACGACCCAGACCGGGGTGACTGTCAACTACACGTCCAAGGGCAGCACCATCAGCACCGCGTTGGGCTCGGCGATCCAGGGTGGCGCTCCGCCTGACGTCGCGCTCGTGCCGGACCCCGGCACCGTGCAGACCCTCGCCAAGCAAGGCTCCATCAAGGATCTGACGAGCATCGTCGGCAGCCTTTCCGCCAACTACGGTGACGCCTGGAACCAACTGGTGACCGCCAACGGCAAGCTCTACGGCGTGTGGTTCAAGGGCTCCAACAAGAACACCATCTGGTACAACCCCGCCGAGTTTGCGGCGGCCGGCATTACCACTCCGCCCACGACCTGGGAGCAGGTCATCTCGGATGCGGCCACGATCAAGGCGTCAGGCGTCGCTCCGTTCTCGCTCTGCACGGACATCGGTTGGCCCGTCGCGGACTTCTGGCAGAACATCTACCTCAAGACCGCCGGCGCGACCGCTTACAACTCACTGGCGACCCACGCCACCAAGTGGACCGACCCGACGGTGACCACGGCCTTCACCACCTTCGGGCAGCTGGTGGGGCAGCCCTCAAACCTTCTTGGCGGCCTTAACGGCTCGCTTTCCAACCCCTACCCGGCGTGTGTCGACAAGGTCTTCCCGAAGCCCGGATCGCAGCCGAAGGCGGCGATGGTCTTCGAAGGCGACTTTGTTGCCGGTGAGATCACGGGCAACTCTGCCAACTACGCGCCAGGCACGACCGGAACCGGCGGCGCGACCTGCACCGCCGATCCCGCCAAGACCCCCTGCTACAACTTCTTCGACTTTCCAGCACCGGCCGCCGACGCCGCCAACCAAGGCGCCGTCCAGGGTGGCGGCGACGTGGCGATCATGCTCAAGGACACGCCCCAATCAGAGGCTTTGATCAAGTATCTCGCCGGGCCAACGGGCGCCTCGATCTGGGCCACCGCCGGCGGCTTCACCTCGCCCAACAAGACCGTTCCACAGAGCGCCTACCCCGACCCTGTTGCGCAGAAGGATGCCAATGCGCTCGTCAACGCGACGGGTTTCGTATTCAGCCTTGACGACCTCCAGGGGACATGGGAACCGATGCTGTGGACGGACATGCTCAACTTCCTCAAGAACCCGGCAAGCCTCCCCACGATCGAGGCCACCATGGATACGCAAGCCACAGCAGGTTTGGGCCATTAGGCGAGCGCAGGACAAGACTGGCTTTTAACCCTTAAAGCGAGAATCGCGCTGAGTCTCTGGGCGGCGGCTAACACCGACGGATGGGCGCGCGTCCGCGGCCGGTTTGGACGTCGAGTCCATGCGTCATCGACCTTGACCGCCCAGTCAGCAACCACCAAGCCGAAAGCGGCGCCCGTCAGCTCTGCCGGCAATCCCGGTGGCGGTTGGCGAGACCATCTGGGCTCGCTGGCCTTCCTGGCTCCTGGCGCCATCTTCCTACTGGCCATCACGGTTTATCCGCTGGTGGCCACCGCCCGGAACAGCTTCTACGATGCGACCGCCAGCAATTACGTCGGCCTGGCCAACTACAAAGAGATCTTCTCGACCTCGAGCATCCTGGTCACCTTCCGAAACAACGTGATCTGGGTGCTGGTCTTTCCGTTCGTGGTGACATTCATCGGCCTGGTGTACGGGGTGCTCTCCGAGCGCATCCGCTGGTCCACCGCATTCAAGACCATCATCTTCATGCCGATCGTATTCAGCGCCACTGCGTCGGCCTTGGTCTGGAGAACCATCTTCGACCTCGATCCCCACATTGGAATCGTCAACGCCGCGATCCAGACGGCGAGCGATTGGGTCAACCCACCCGGTTTCTATCCGATCGACACGTCGTCGGGCCAGACGGTTGCCGCCCTCGCCGCGACAGGGGTGAGCCCCGGTCCTAAGGACAGCTTGCAGAGCTCAGCGACAGTCACCGCGGGCAACTCAGTCGAGCTCGGGTTGATCGGCGTCGCCCCAGCCACGCTCCAGCTCACAGGGTCTCAGCCGGCAGTCGTGCCGACACAATCGCCAGGCGCGGTGACCGGGTTGGTCTGGCGTGACTTCTCTCCGACAAATCCAACCGCAAAGGGCCAGGTGCTGCCCGACGAGCTCGGTTTTGCGGGACTCAAGCTGACGCTGTTACGAAGCGACGGCAGCAGCGCCGGGACGGCGGTCACCGATGCCCACGGGGACTTTAAGTTCGGCGGTATCAGCGGTGGCGACTACAAGGTCCAGATCGACCCGAGCAATTTCAGCTCCGGCTTTACAGGCATTTTCTGGCTGGGCGCGCAATCGCTGACCCCGACGAGCAGCCTCAACCAGACCGCTCAGGCGCTCCTCAGCGTCCCGTTGGTCGACATCTCGATGATCCTCGCCTACCTGTGGATCTGGGCGGGATTCGCGATGGTCGTGATCGGAGCCGGCCTGGCCTCGCTTGATCGCGAGGTCCTGGAGGCGGCGCGCATGGACGGCGCGGGTGAATGGCAGACGTTCCGGCGGATGACGATGCCGATGCTGGCGCCAGTCCTGATCGTGGTCATCGTGACGATGCTCATCAACGTCCTGAAGATCTTCGACATCATCCTGAACATGGCGCCGGGCTCTTCCCAGGGCGAAGCGAACACCCTGGCGCTGGCGATGTACAACTTCGGCTTTACGGGGCTCGGCAACTGGGGCCTGGCCAGCGCGTTGGCCGTGATCCTGTTCATCCTGGTGATCCCCGCGATCGTGCTCAATCTAAGGCGGATCAGAGGATGAGCGCGGTCAGCCCAGCGGCCAAGCCGCTCGCGCCACCGACAAAGCCGGTGACTCTGGAGCGCCGCTCGCCCCTGAGCGCCATCCGCCCGTCCCGGGCGATCCTGAACATCGTCCTCATCGTCTCCGCAGTCTTCTGGCTCGTGCCGACCATCGGCCTGGCCATCATCTCGCTACGCCCCGAGTCCCTTTTCGAGCAATCGGGCTGGTGGACCGCCCTCACGGCCCCCGCACAGCTCACGCTGACGAACTACCAGACGCTGTTCTCGCAAGGACTGGTGACTGGCGGGGTTCTCGACTCCCTGGTCACTTCGCTCGAGATAACCGTCCCGGCGACGCTGCTCGTCACCATCATCTCGAGCCTGACCGCCTACTCGCTGGTCTTTGGACGCTGGCCGGGGCGCAGCGTCGTCTTCCTCGTCATCGTCGGCCTGCTCGTGGTTCCGATCCAGGTGGCGCTGATCCCTGTCGTCCAGGAATACCGAGCCTTCGGATCGCTGACCGGCTTCAACCCATTCGGCACGATCCCGGGCGTCGTCATCTTCCACGTCGCCTTCGGCCTACCCTTCGGTATCTTCCTGATGTACAACTTTTACTCCGGCATCCCGAAGGAGATGCTCGAAGCCGGCCGCATCGATGGCGCCGGCGAGTGGCAGCTGTTTCGCAGGGTGGCCCTCCCGCTCGGTCTGCCGGCGGCCGCCTCCCTGATGATCTTTCAGTTCATCTGGGTGTGGAACGACCTGCTGGTTGCCCTGATCTTCTTGGGCAGCAACCCGCATATCACCCTGACCATCTTCCTTTACGACCAGACCCGCACCCTGGCCGCCAACTACTGGATCATCTCGACCGGGGCGATGATTTCCATATTCATCCCATTGATCGTCTTCTTCTCCTTCCAGCGCTACTTCGTCCGCGGCGTCCTTGCCGGGGCTGTCAAGTGAGCCTGGTGGTCTCATACGAGCGGAATCTGAAGGAGTAACAGAGCACATGGCATCCGTCACTTTCGACCACGTTGTTAAGCGCTACACGTCTGACTTGACAGTGGTCAAGGACTTCAACGTAGAGGTCGCCGACAAGGAGTTCATGGTCCTGGTCGGTCCGTCCGGCTGCGGCAAGTCGACGGCGTTGCGCATGCTGGCCGGCCTCGAATCGATCTCGGAGGGCCAGATCCGCATCGGGGATCGCGTGGTCAACAACATCGCCGCCAAGGACCGCGACATCGCCATGGTGTTCCAGTCGTATGCCCTTTATCCGCACATGAGCGTGTACGACAACATGGCTTTTCCTCTTCAGATGCAGCACATGAAGAAGGAGGACATCGACAAGCGAGTCAAGTCGGCTTCGGCGAGCCTCGGGCTGGGTAACTTCCTCGACCGCAAGCCGCGCGCTCTCTCGGGAGGCCAACGCCAGCGCGTCGCACTCGGCAGGGCGATCGTGCGCAATCCGCAGGTCTTCCTGCTTGACGAGCCACTCTCCAACCTAGACGCCAAGCTGCGCGGCCAGACACGAATCGAGCTGCAGAAGCTGCACCGCGAGCTCGGGACGACATTCATCTATGTCACCCACGACCAGGTCGAGGCGATGACGATGGGGGACCGGATCGCGATCATGAACGCGGGCATCCTTCAGCAGGTCGGGACACCGGGCGAGATCTACGACCACCCGGCGAACATCTTCGTGGCCGGGTTCGTCGGCACCCCGACGATGAATTTCGTTCCCGCCACAGTGCAGGACGGAGTAGCCACAGGGTCGGGTTTCCACGTCAAGCTGCCCAAGGCGCTGCCTGCCGGCAAGGGCACCCTTGGCTTCCGGCCCGAGGCCGTCACCGACCGCATCCCCGATCCAGAAAGTTCTATGGAGATGAATGTCGAAGTTGTCGAACGCCTCGGCTCCGACCAGTTCCTCTACGGCAAGGTCGGCGGCGACTCGGTTACCGCCAGGATCGATCCCCGAATCAAGGTCGAACCGGGGGATTCCATCAAGCTCGGTCTCGACACCCGCACCCTGCACTTTTTCGACTCCGAGACCGAGCTCGCCCTGCTCTAGATCCGTGCTCGGTTAGGTCTTCACGTGGAGACTATCCGCGCGCGCGAGGATTTCGACAGTGCGCGGTCCAAGGCGTTTCGCCGGGCGATCCGGGCGGCGCTGACGCGGCGAAAGCCACGCCTCCTCTCGCTCGACCACGTGCTGGCCGCGGCCGGGCTCGAAGGCAAGTCATTCGGAGGGGTGCGGGAGATCCCACTCGACAGGGTAGTCGGGTCCGCTGCGGCCGAGGTCAAGGCGCAGGACTTCGACCCCGGATTCCTCCCTGTCAACCGCAGGCTCCGTGACCGGTGGACCCGGATTTACACGGCGATGGTCGAGGGCGACGAGCTGCCGCCGATCGACGTATACAAGCTCGACGACTACTACTACGTGATCGATGGCCACCACAGGGTCTCGGTGGCGCGAGCGTTGGGTCGCAACGAGATCAACGCGCGGGTGGTCGAGGTCAAGACACGAGCGCCGGTCGGCTCTCACGTCGACGGGGCTGCGCTCCTGAGGGCGGCCGAGTACTCTGCGTTCCTTGACTCCACCCAGCTACACCGGACGAGGCCAGAGGCACGGCTCGAGTGCAGCCGCCTCGGACGGTACGACGAGATCTTCAAACACATCCTCGGGCACCGTTACTTTCTCGGCCTGGAATGGAACCGCGAGGTTCCGCTTGCCGAGGCGGCGGCAAGCTGGTACGACAAGGTGTACACGCCGATCATCAAGCTCATCCGCAAATATCGAGTGCTCGAGATGATGCCCGGTTGGACCGAGGCGGACCTTTACGTCGAGATCACGAGGCGGTGGCTGCAGCTGAGCCGGGAGGGCGCGCCGTCGGGTCCAGACCCCGCTCTGCACTCGCTGCTGGACGAGGAGTCGCGAGGCTTTTGGGAGCGGCGCCGGATGCTGAAGCTGGACCCGGAATGATCGGGCTGATCTTCGGGCCGCCAGGCAGCGGCAAAGGCACTCAGGCGGCGCACGTCGAGCGCGAGTTCAAGCTGTCACATCTGTCCACGGGCGACATCCTTCGCCAGGAGGTCGCGCGAGGCACCGACATCGGCAAGGAGGCCGAGCGGATCATGAGCGCCGGCGATCTGGTCCCGGACGACCTCATCATCCGCGTTGTCCAGGGCATCCTGCGCGACCCCGACGTCAGCTCCGACGTGTTGCTGGACGGGTTCCCACGGACCCTGGAGCAGGCGAAGGCGCTGGACGAGATGCTGGCGAAAGAGGGCCACCAAGTCGACTTCGTCATCGCGTTCAAGGTCCCTGAGGACGTGCTAATCGAGAGGCTGCTCCACAGAGCGAAGCTGGAGGGCCGGGCCGACGACACGAGGGAGGCGATCACGGAGCGGATGCACGAGTACAAGCACCTGACGGCCAGGGTCTTGGGCCACTACCGGAAGGCAGGGGTGAAAGTCCACGAGATCGATGGCCTCGGAGCGGTGGAAGAGGTCTTCGGCCGAATCCAAGACGCGCTGACGCAGCGTAAATGAGAGCGTTTCGAGCGCTTGAAGCATTGGCGGCGTGGACAAGGGAGCTAGGCAGGCCCAACCCGAGGCGCAAGCCCCTCTCGCGAGAATTCCCAGGGTGCGGTCGGGACTTCGCCAACGTCTGCTGATGGCGGCTGCTTTAATCAAACTGTTGGTCGAAAGCGCCAACCGTCGACTAAAAGCACGCTCGGCACACTCATGATCGCAGTCAATCGGCGGGTCCAACCTCGCGCCCGCCGGGCGAACCTCAGTCCCCGCCACATGACCTGAGGCTGGTCCCAACTCCGAAACACAAGCCTATGCTTGGTGGCGAAGGGCGGTCTTGAGGCGGGGCCTCAATTGGGCGCCTTCCGGAGTTCGCGCCGGGGAGCGTGTAGTTACGGCTAAGAAGGCTCGGGTCGAGGATCTCGGTCACCGCGAGACCAAATCGGTCAACGGAAACGGTCAGGCGCCTAGCGCAACCGCGATCACCGTCGCCGCCTCACCCACCCAGAGCGTCTTCCCCCCGATCGCCGACTATGCGTTTCTGTCCGACTGCGAGGTGAACGCCCTGATCGCGCCCACCGGCCGCGTCGAGTGGATGTGCCTACCCCGGCCCGACAGCCCGAGCGTCTTCGCCGCCCTCCTCGACCGGGCGGCAGGCAGCTTCCGCTTCGGCCCCAACGGGGTCTCCGTGCCGGCAGGCCGCCGCTACCTCCCAGGTACCCTCGTCCTTGAGACCACGTGGAGGACGCGCACGGGCTGGATGGTCGTCCGCGACGCCCTGTGCATCGGGCCCTGGTACCACGAGCAGCGCCGTTCGGGCACCCACCGCAGGCCTCCAACCGACCATGAGGCGGAGCACATCCTTCTTCGCACCGCGAAGTGCGTGGTGGGCAGCGTGGAGCTCAGCCTCGATTGCAGCCCCGTGTTCGACTATGGCAAGACCGCCGCACATTGGGAATACTCAGGCCCGGGGTACGAGGAGGCGATCGCGACAGGCGGTCAGGGCGACGTCCCACTGCGCCTGGTTACCGACCTGAACGTTGGCTTCGAGGGGCCAGGAGCGCATGCCACCAAGACCCTGACGCAAGGGGAGACGGCATACGTGGCCCTGTGCTGGCCGCGCTCGCAATACTCGGCATCGAAAGAGCTGTGGGCTGAGCACCCACCTCCGACGACATGCGCGGAAGCCTTCGAGCGAGTCGAGCGAACCGCCGACTTCTGGCGCGAGTGGATCAACCACGGCGAGTTTCCCGAGCACCCCTGGCAGAGCTTCCTGCAGCGCAGCGCGCTCACGCTCAAGGGTCTCACTTACAGCCCGACGGGGGCGTTGCTCGCGGCAGCCACCACCTCTCTCCCCGAGACGATTGGCGGCGAGCGCAACTGGGACTATCGGTACACCTGGATCCGCGACGCCACGTTCATGCTGTGGGGCCTGTACACGCTTGGCTTCGCCCGCGAAGCGAATGACTTTTTTTACTTCATTGCAGACGTCGCGACGGGTAAAAAGGACCTGCAGATCATGTACGGAATCGGCGGCGAACACGACCTGGCCGAGAAGACGGTCGACCACCTGGGCGGGTACGAGGGGTCGCGCCCGGTGCGCATCGGCAACGGCGCGTTCAACCAGGAGCAGCACGATGTGTGGGGTGCGGTGCTCGACTCCGTGTACCTGCACACGAAGTCGCGCGACTACCTACCCGAGGTCGTGTGGCCCATCCTGAAGCACGCTGTCGAGTCTGCGATTGCCAACTGGAAGGAGCCTGACCGCGGCATCTGGGAGGTCCGCGGCGAACCACAGCATTTCGTGTCGTCGAAGCTGATGTGCTGGGTCGCGTGCGACAGGGGCGCGCGCCTGGCCGAGCTGCATGGCGACAAGGATCTCGCCGTCTCGTGGCAGAAGGCGGCCGATGAGATCAAGTCGGACATCTGCACGAACGGAGTGGACAAGCGTGGCGTATTCGTCCAGCACTACGGATCCGACGCGCTGGACGCGTCAGTGCTGCTCATTCCGCTCGTTCGGTTCCTGCCGCCCGACGACCCGCGTGTGCGGGCCACGGTCCTGGCGATCGCGGACGAGCTCACGGACGACGGGATGGTGCTTCGTTACCGCACGGAGGAAACCGACGACGGCTTGCATGGGAAGGAAGGCACCTTCACGATCTGTTCGTTCTGGCTGGTGTCAGCGCTGGCTGAGATCGGTGAGGTGGTGAGGGCGCGCCAGCTCTGCGAGAAGATGCTTTCTTACGCGAGCCCGCTGCAGCTCTACGCGGAGGAGATCGACCCGCGAAGCGGGAGGCACCTGGGAAACTTTCCGCAGGCGTTCTCTCACCTGGCCCTGATCAACGCGGTGATGCACGTGATCAACGCGGAGACGGGAGCCGGCAACGAGTTCGTAGCCACAGACAACACCGCGGGCTGACAAGCAGCCGGCGGATCCGGCCATTCGGGCACTTTTGGGTCGTTTCCACCCGGGCGGGGCGGCCCCTAGCGCGGCCTACCCAACTCCCGCCGGGATTGCTGCCTCGGCGACAACCTCGCCGGCCCCCCGGAACTGCGCCGAGTACAGCCGGTAGTACGCGCCGCGGCGAGCGAGCAGCTCCTCGTGGGTCCCGTGCTCGACGATGCGTCCCGACTCCATCATCAGGATCAGGTCTGCATCGCGGATCGTGGACAGACGGTGCGCGATCACAAAGCTCGTCCGGTCTGACCGAAGAGCGGCCATGGCTCGCTGCACCAGCACCTCGGTACGCGTGTCCACCGAGCTCGTGGCCTCGTCCAGGATCAGCAGCGACGGATCGGCGAGGAAAGCGCGGGCGATGGTCAGCAACTGCTTCTCGCCCGCGCTGACGTTGCTCCCCTCCTCATCGATCACGGTGTCGTAGCCCAGCGGCAGGCTCTGCACGAACCTATCCACAAAGGTGGCCTCGGCGGCCGCGTGTATCTGCTCCTCGGTGGCTCGTGGGTTCCCGTAAGCGATGTTGTCGCGAATGGTCCCGCCGAACAACCACGTGTCTTGCAGCACCATCCCGATCTGCGACCGCAGATCGTCGCGCCGCATCTTGGTGATGTCGATCCCATCGAGAGTGATGCGGCCGGAATCCAGCTCGTAGAACCGCATGATCAGGTTGACCAAGGTGGTCTTGCCGGCCCCGGTCGGACCCACTATCGCAATCATCTGGCCGGGCTGCGCAACCAACGAAAGGTCCTCGATCAGCGGCTGCTCGGGCAGGTACCGGAACGAGACGTGCTCGAACTCGACGCGGCCATGCCGGTCCGACGGGACCACCGGCTCGGCAGGGTCGGCATCCTGCTCAGGCGCATCCAGCAGCTCGAAGACCCGCTCGGCGGAAGCGACTCCGGACTGGAGAAGGTTCGCCATCGAGGCGATCTGCGTCAGCGGCTGCGTGAACTGCCGCGAGTACTGAATGAAGGCCTGAACGTCGCCCAGGCTCATGGCGCCGGTGGCCACGCGAAAGCCGCCGATAACAGCGATGGCGACGTAGCTGAGGTTCCCCACGAATGCCATCGCGGGCATGATCAATCCCGAGATGAACTGCGCCCCAAAACTCGCCTGGAAGAGCTGCTGGTTCCGATCGCGGAAAACCTGCTCCACCTCTTTCTGGCGCCCGAACACCTTGACCAGCTCGTGCCCGGTGAAGGCCTCCTCAATGTGGCCGTTGAGCGCGCCGGTGTGAGACCACTGCGCCACGAACAGCTTCTGCGAGCGCTTGCCGACCTGCGTGGCGATCAGTATCGATACAGGGACTGTGACCAGCGCGATGACGGCCAGCAACGGCGAGACGACGAACATCATCACCAAGACTCCGACGACGGTCAGCAGGCCGAACAGTAGCTGGCTGATGGTCTGCTGCAGGGACAAAGACACGTTGTCGATGTCGTTGGTGACGCGGCTCAAGAGCTCACCTCGCGGCTGCTTGTCGAAGAACTGAAGCGGCAAGCGGCTCAACTTGTCCTCGACGTCGGATCGCAGTTTGAACACAGTGTGCTGCACGACGTTGTTCAGCAGGTAACCCTGCATCCAGCTGAACACTGACGATGCCACGTAGAGCCCAAGCGCGAGCAGCAGGACGCTGCCTAGCGCCGAGAAGTCAATGCCCTGACCCGGCACGACGTGCATCCGGGCGAGCATGTCCGCGATGTTGTTGTTGCCAGCGGCGCGCGCCGCAGCCACGACCTGGGCGTTGGTCATCCCGGCCGGCAGCTGCCGGCCAATCGCGCCGGCGAATATCAGGTCGGTGGCACGCCCGAGGATCTTCGGCCCGATGACCATGAACGCGACGCTGGCCACGCCAATCACGAGGACAGCTCCCAGCCTCATGCGCTCGGGGCTCAGCCGCTTTAGGAGGCGCCGCACCGACGGCCAGAAGCTCATCGGCTTCTCCGCCGGCATGCCGCCACCGCCAAAGAAGCCGCCACGCATGGATGGTCGCGGCCGTCCGTTGGCCGACGGCAAGGCTGGGATGGCCGGGCGTCCGTTCATAGAGGGCTGCTTTGGGGCCACGGGACGCTCGCTCATGCCGCCGGCTCCGCCGCCAGCTGAGACTGGACGATCTCGACGTAGGTCGGGCAGGTGACCAGGAGCTCCTCGTGGCGGCCGAGCCCGACTATGGAACCGCCGTCGAGGACGATGATCTGGTCGGCACCCGTGATGGTCGACACGCGCTGGCTGACGATCACCACCGTCGCGTCGGCGGTTTGGCGCTGCAGCGCGGCGCGCAGCTTGGCGTCGGTGGTGAGGTCCAGGGCGGAGAACGAATCGTCGAATAGGTAGATCTCGGGTTTCCGTACGAGCGCCCGCGCGATCGACAGGCGCTGGCGCTGCCCCCCGGACACGCTCGTGCCGCCCTGCGCGATGGGAGCCTCCAGCCCGCCAGGCATCTCTTCGACGAAATCGCGGGCCTGGGCGACCTCGAGCGCCTGCCACAGCTCGTCGTCGGTTGCCTGCGGGTTGCCGTATCGGAGATTGCTCGCAACGGTGCCGGTGAACAGATAAGGCTTTTGCGGCACGAGGCCGATTCGGTTCCAGAGCATCTCGGGATCAAGGTCGCGAACGCCGACGCCGTCTATCAGCACGGCGCCCGAGGTGGCATCGAACAGCCGGGCGACCAGCGACACCAGGGTCGACTTGCCGGCGCCGGTGCTGCCGATGATAGCGGTGGTCTGCCCCGCGGTTGCTTTGAACGAGATGTTGCGAAGCACAGGAGCGGCGGCCCCCGGATAGCGAAACTCGACATCGCGCACCTCAAGCTCGGCGCGCGTGCGCAGCTCTCGGACCGGGTTCGCAGGCGGCACCACCGAGGATTCGGTGTCGAGCACCTCTCCGATCCGGTCGGCGCATACGGCCGCGCGAGGAATCATGATCGCCATGAAGGTCGCCATCATCACCGAGGTCAGGATCAACATCAGGTACATCAGGAAGGCGGTGAGCGCTCCGATCTGCATCTGGCCGCTGTCGACGCGGCCGGCGCCGAACCAAAGAACGGCGATGCTCGATGCGTTGAGCACCAACATCACGGTCGGGAAGATCAGAACCATCAGGCGTCCAGCGCGAAGAGCCGTTTCGGTCAGCGCTGTATTTGCCTCGGCAAACCTCTGCGCCTCATCCCGCTCGCGAACGAATGCGCGCACCACGCGAATACCCGTGAGCTGCTCGCGCAGAATGCGGTTGACCAGGTCGATGCGCTTCTGCATGGCGCGGAACTGAGGCACCATCCTGACCACGATCAAAGCGATCGACACCACGAGCACGGGAATGCAGACCACCATCAGCCACGACAAACCGACGTCCTGGCGCAGCGCCATGATGATGCCGCCGACGCACATGATTGGGGCCGCGATCATCATCGTGCAGGTCATAAGGACGAGCATCTGGACCTGCGTGACATCGTTGGTGTTGCGCGTGATCAGGGATGGCGCACCGAACTGTCCGACCTCGCGGGCCGAGAACGTTCCGACCTTGTGGAAGATGGCAGAGCGCATATCGCGGCCGAACGACATCGCCGCCCGTGCGCCGAAATATACGGCCGTGACCGAGCAGGCGATCTGGGCCAGCGTCACGACCAGCATCCAGCCGCCAGTCGACACGATGTAGCCCGTATCGCCTTTAGCCACGCCATTGTCGATGATGTCGGCGTTGAGGCTGGGGAGGTACAGGTTCGCCATCGTCCCCACCAGCTGGAGCCCGACCACTGCGAGCAGGGGCCAGGCGTAGGGCCTCAGGTACGTGCGAAGCAGTCGGATCAGCATGTGGCTTTGCTCATTGGTTTGATGGTCCTTGCGATCAGCGCCGCACGATCGACTCCAGCGATGGCAAGGGTGCGAGGCACTGTACCCAAATCGGCTTGCAAGATGCCGAAAAGGAGTTCAGTGCTTTGGATGCAGGGCCGGCGCGAGGGGCCGTTGCGCGATGCGATCAACGCGCGTTTGATGGCCACCTTCGCCGACGTTCCCAGTGCCAGCGGGCGGTCCAGCTCGGTGGCCGCCACCTGCTTTTCGTCCAGCGGTTCCACGCCGGCAAAGGCCAGCGTGCGCCGGCGCTCCTCGTGCAGAGCGGAGGCGAGCTCACCGTAGGTCAGACCCGACTCACGGAGCAACCTGCACGCGTCGCTTTCATCGTTAGCGGCCAGCGTCAGGAGCATATGCTCAGCCTCGACGCACTTGGCGGCGTCCTGCTTGGCCTCGACCACGAATTGGCGGACCACCACCAGGGCGGTCTCCCTAGGAACGAAGAAATGCGGCAGGCGCTCGATTGTGAGAAACCTAAGCATCACGCCTCCGCAGGTCGATCCGGGCGCCGAGGAGCCGCTTCAGATGCTTCTTGTGGACGGCCTGGCGGGTAACCCCGAGGGCTTCTGCGACCTGGGACCATGACCAGCCCTCTCGCATCGCGCGCTCGACCTCGGCGTCTTCGAGCCTGTCGGCCATCGTCCTGAGGGCAGACGAAGCGGCCAGGCCATCAGCCGGACCTCCGAGAGGAGAGGGATCGATCGGAGGCACGCCCGCAACTCTAGTTGCTTAACCTGCCCATGTCAACTAGCGTTGCTTATAGAGGAGGGCACCTGCTCGCCTATGCCCTCCTTCGATTCCACGGGTCGCTCATCCCGCTGCCACCAAGACAACACCACGATGGCCCGAGCGAGGAAGCCACGGCTGCGGTCGCGGCCCTTGGCCCACCTCACCGCAGTGACCACGTCGAGCATGGAGAAAGCGATCGCACCGGCGCTTTCCAGGTACGGCAAGACCTCTTTCAAAACCCGCCCAAACGGACAAGGGCAATTTCAGGGGCAACGCCGACATTTCCGAAGCCTTATCTTTCGGCCTTGCACGCAACGTCGCGCCTCTGTCATCTCGGACACGCTGGCGTTCCCGCTCAGTCGGAGGTGCTCGGCGCGCTCAATGAGCTACTGGGCCGCGAGATGTCGTCGTTTGCGCCGCGGGCTCGATGCCCGGAGATCTTCATAAGCTGTGGCGCACCCGCGATGCAAAGGGGTACCACGTCGAATACGGTTACTGCACCATGGGCTACGAGATCGCGGGGCGGCATTGGCGTGAAGCTGGCCGACGCTGGGCGGGAGGTGTATGTCATGGTCGGTGACGGCTCGTACGTGATGATGGCGCAGGACCTCGTCAAAGGTCTGCCGGTGGATGTTGCGCTGAACGCCCAAGGCTTTGGGGCGCACGTCGTTCGGGCCAGCTATGTCAAGGAGCTGCGCGACGCATCGGTTGAAGCGAAGGCAATCGACCAGGCTGTCGTGATCCATGTCCCCGCCGACCGTTATGAAGCAGTCCCCAGCTATGACAGCTGGTGGGAGGTCCCTGCGGCGGAGGTCAGAGAATCCGGCGTTGTTCAGAAGGCGTTAAAGGAGCACGAACGCGAGGCGGCTCGGCGGCGCTGGCTCACATGAGGGCGCCACGCTTGGTGGTGCCGAGCGCCCAAGTGCCCGATGTCGAGGGTCGGTTGGTATCGGTGACACCGGAGATAGCGGGTTGGTCCTACGTGGGGTTTGAAGTCTTCAGGCTCGCGCGCGGCGCGCCGATCGTGAGGCTGACCGAAGGACACGAAGCGTGCGCCGTCATCCTGTCGGGTCGCGTCGACGTCGGCTTCGGCGATCAGGAATGGCGCGGCGTCGGCTCGAGGGAGACGATTTTCAGTGGGCCGCCTGATGCCGTTTATGTTCCACCTGGCGGCACACTGGCCATCACTGGAGCGAGCGAGGTGTGCGAAGTCGCTCTTTGCTGGGCGCCGGCAATGAGCGGCGCCAAAGCTGCGCGGATGGCGGCAAGCGACATCCATCCGTTCAAGCGCGGCTCTGGGCGTACCGAGCGGACCATTTACAACATCCTCATGGAGGACCGGCCCGCCGAGTCTCTCCTCGTCACCGAGGTTTTTACGCCGGCCGGCAACTGGTCGAGCTACCCGCCGCACAAGCACGACACCGACGATCTGCCCCGCGAGAGCTACCTCGAAGAGACCTACTACCACCGCACAGCGCGCCCTGAGGGCTTCGCCGTGCAGCTCGTCTACACCGACGATCGATCCCTTAACGAGGCGCTGCAGGTGCGCGACGGGGACGTGGTCCTGGTGCCTCGGGGCTATCACCCGGTGGCCGCAGGGCCTGGCTACGACCTCTACTACCTGAACGTGATGGCGGGCCCACACCGCCGTTGGCTCGTAACCACCGATCCCGACCACCGCTGGCTGCTGGACAAGTCCGTGCCTCCTAAGAGCGCCTAACAGATGGATCTTGGAAGCCGCTGCGCTACGCTGCGGCAGGCGGTCCGAACCAGGTGGTCAGCGCGTCAGCGAGCCCCGGCTGGGTCCGGTCTCTCGCCCAGGCCACATACCCGTCGGGCCGAAACTAAAAGGCCCGCCACGAACCACGCTGGTGGGCGTCAACCTGATTACGCGGATGTCGACGGCGCCTTTCCAGAAACTTCGAGCGGCGCATCGTAGACCAGAAGCGAAAGCTGGCTGAGCCCTGGGCGTCGACGCCGGCCGGAGCTACAGCTCCGGCTTTAGGAAGATCGCTCCGAGGGGCGGTAGCGTCAGGGTCACGCTGTGGAGGTGCCCGTGGCGCCCGACCGGCGAGGCATCGACCCCGCCCAGGTTCCCCTGCCCGCTCCCCCCATACATCGGCGCATCGCTGTTAAGCAGCTCGCGCCAGTGCCCGCCCCTTGGCGCCCCGATCTGATAGTTGTGCCGCGGCACGGGTGTGAAGTTGAACGCGGCGATCAGCATGTCGTTGGGGGCCAAGCCCTTGCGCAGCACGCTCACGACGCTCTGTTCGTTGTCGCTCGCATCAATCCAGCTGAACCCCGCGGGGTCGAAGTCGATCTCATGCAGGGCGTTCTCCTCGCGTAGCACCCGGTTGAGGTCTCCGACCCAGTGGCTTAGCCCCGCGTGCGGCGCTTGGTTCAGCAGATGCCAATCAAGGCTGCTCTCCACGTCCCATTCGTCCCACTGCCCGAACTCGCCGCCCATGAACATCAGCTTCTTGCCTGGCTGCGCGTACATCCACGCGAACAGGAGGCGCATGTTGGCGAACTTCTGCCACTCGTCGCCGGGCATCTTGGCCATCAGGGAGCCCTTGCCGTGCACGACCTCGTCGTGGGACAGCGGCAGCATGAAGTTCTCGTTAAACGCATAAAGCATCCGGAACGTCAGATCGTTGTGGTGAAACTTGCGGTGAACCGGGTCCTCGGACATGTACTTCAACGTGTCGTGCATCCAACCCATGTCCCACTTCATGCCGAAGCCGAGCCCGCCCAGATACGTCGGCCGCGACACCATCGGCCACGACGTGGACTCCTCCGCAATCGTCTGGGTATGCGGCTGCTCCTTGTAGACCTCAATATTGAAGCGGCGCAGGAAGTCGACGGCCTCGAGGTTCTCGCGCCCGCCGAACTTGTTAGGGATCCACTCCCCCTGCTTTCTCGAGTAGTCGAGATACAGCATCGAAGCCACACCATCGACCCGCAATCCGTCCGCGTGATACCGGTTGAGCCAGCACAGTGCGCTGCTCATCAAGAAACCGCGCACCTCGTTGCGGCCGTAGTTGAAGATCGAGCTGCCCCAGTCGGGATGCAGCCCCAGGCGCGGGTCCGCATGCTCGAAGAGATGTGTGCCATCGAAGCTCTGCAGGCCGAACTCGTCGGTGGGAAAGTGCGACGGCACCCAGTCGAGAATCACGCCGATGCCTCTCTGGTGCAGGTGGTCGACGAGGTACATGAAGTCCTGCGGCGTCCCGTACCGGCTCGTGGGGGCGAAGTACCCCTCCACCTGGTAGCCCCACGAGATGTACAGCGGGTGCTCCATCACTGGCATCAGCTCGACGTGCGTGAAGCCGAGGCTCAGCGCGTAATCGGCCAGCTTTGGCGCCAGCTCCCTGTAGGTCAGCCAGCGATTGTTGTCTTCCGGCACTCGCATCCATGAGCCGATGTGGAGCTCGTAGACGGACCACGGCGCCTGGCGTCCGTTGGCGCGCGAGCGCTCCGACATCCACGCGCCATCGCCCCAGTCGTACGTGAGATCCCACGCAATCGACGCCTGGCGGGGCGGCGCCTCCGAGAACGCGGCGAACGGGTCGGCCTTGTCCATGCCCGTGCGGGTGACCCGCGAATGGACGTGGTATTTGTACAGCGCGCCATGGCGCACTCCAGGCACGAACCCCTCCCAGATCCCCGATTGCTCGCGCGGATGCAGCTGGTTGGTGGTCTTGTCCCAGAAATTGAAATCGCCGATGACGCTGACAGAGTCGGCGTTGGGAGCCCAGACCGCGAAAGTTGCACCTTCCGGCTCTTTCGACAGGTGCGCGCCCATCTTCTCGTAGAGGTGGCCGTGGGTGCCCTCGTTGAACAGGTGCAGGTCGAACGGGGTCAGTAACGAGGACGCGATCATGCCGGTGCCATCAGGTCAAGAATGCCACGAAGAGGGATGCGCACCCAATCAGGCCTGGTGTTGAGCTCATAGCGAAGCTCATATAGCGCCTTCTCGAGCAGCATCGTCTTCAGCTCCATCTCGAGGTCTTCGTTGGCGTGGGGGACGAACGATGCAGCGCCGGCGGTGCTCAGGTAGCTGCGCAAGAAGGCGGCGGACACCGACTCGACCCAGAGTCGCGACCAGGCCTGCGAGCGCACTGTCGACTCCGCAGGGATGTTCTCGGATTTGAGCGCGGTCTCGCTCGCGTAGTGGAATGAGCGCAGCATGCCCGCCACGTCCCTCAGCGCAAGACGCTTGAGGCGCCGCTCGTACAGCGTGCGAGTGGGCTCTCCCTCGAAATCGATGATGACGAAATCGCTTCCTGTGTAAAGCACCTGGCCCAGGTGATAGTCGCCATGCACGCGGATGCGCGTCGTGGTCAGCCGCCGGCCCAGGAACGCGCGGAGCGCGGACATGATGCGCGGCTCCAGCTCAAGCACCTGCCGGGCCTCTTCACGCGCGTCCTCGGGGAGGCGCTTGAGCTGGCTTCGCAGCAGCTCCATCGACCGGAGCGCGACACCGTTCAGCGACTGATAGATAGAGCGCTGGTCCTGCTGCGATATGTGCTCGGGCGCGAACGCAGGGTCGTCAGGGTCTGATGCGAGCGCTGCGTGGAGCTCAGCGGTTCGCTGTCCCAGCAGCCGGGCCGACTCGAGATAAGCGCCGACAGTCCGCGTCGCCACCTCCGTCAGCTCATGCATGCTCGCCTGCACAAGGCTCCGGTGGGGCGTCGACGGAGCATCGGTAGACGAAACCTCGACGCCGGTGAGGAAGTGGGCAAGCGTCGTCAGCGTGTACTGCCACGCGTCGCCCTGGTTGGGCACATAGCCCTGGAGGATCGCCAGCGTCACGGGCTCAGACCGCTCGCGTCGGAGCTCCAGGCTGCCAGCGATCGGAGCGATGTGAGCCAAGTTGGTCTTCTCGGTGAGGAAGCGGCCGACCTCGAGCTCCGGGTTCATGCCCTCCTCGAGGCGGCGCGAGATCTTTAGGATCAGCCGCTCGCCGAACACCACCGAGTTGTTGGTCTGCTCCGTCACTGACAGGGCCGCCTCCAGCCTGATGGTCTCCGGGCCGCGCAAGCGCGCGAACGCTTTGGTAGTGGAACCCACTAGCGTCCCGTTTGGACTGGTCGAGCGCCGTCGCCGCGCGATCGCGGTGAGCAGCGCGTCAGTGAACCCAGGTGGGCCTAGGGCGTCGTAAAGCAGACCGCGCTGGTCGGCTTCCGCAGAGCGCAGCCACGCGATGGCGGCGTGCGGCCACCGCTCGAGGATCTGCGGCGCTTCGGCCGCGCTGGCGTACGCCATCGGCACCAGGTAAGTGTCGGGATCGCCCTCCGCGTAGGAGACGGAGACCGTGACCAGATAGGCGGTACCGTCGATCCCCGGCACCGTTATAAGGTCCTTGATCTGCGCGGCCTTGAGCCGCCGCGCCTTGCCGGCGAACCAGCGGCGCTGCTTGATGTAAGTGAGAAGGACTGCCTCGAGGCGTTCTCTGGCTGAGCCCACGAATACCGAATCCCAATCGGAGATCACCTTGATCTCGGGTACGACGGGCGTACTGGTGTCCTGCCCATCACCCCCGAGCTGCGCTGTGGCCCGCGGCTGGAGGCTGAACCAGAAGAAGGAATGCGGTCCGAGGGTGAGGAAGTAGGGGGCGTCGCCGATCACGGGGAGCTCGGTCGAGCCGAACAGCTCCAGCGGCACCATGCCCTTCCATGCCGACAGGTCTAGCTCTACCGTCTGCAGGAAGCGCGACAGGTTGGCGATCACGAGAATCTGCTCGGACTCGTGACGTCGAACGAATGCGAGGATCTTGCGATTCTCGGGCCGGAGCAACTCCAGGGTGCCTCGGCCGAAGGCTCGGTGGCGCTTGCGAAGCGCGATTACCCGCTTCATCCACGAAAGGAGCGAGTGAGGGTTCTGGTGCTGCGTTTCGACGTTGACCGTCTCGTAGTGATACTCGGGGTCCGTGATCACGGGCAGGTACAGCCGCTGCCGGTTGGCATCGGAGAAGCCCGCGTTGCGGTCGCCGCTCCATTGCATCGGCGTGCGCACACCGTTGCGGTCGCCGAGAAAGATGTTGTCGCCCATCCCGATCTCGTCGCCGTAGTAGATGACGGGCGTACCGGGCAGCGAGAAGAGCAGACCATTCATGAGCTCGATGCGGCGCCGCTCGTTGCCCAGCAGTGGCGCGAGCCGCCGCCGGATGCCAAGGTTGATGCGTGCGGCGCGGTCCTGCGTATAGGCGCGGTACATGTAGTCGCGCTCCTCGTCGGTAACCATCTCGAGGGTCAGCTCGTCGTGGTTCCGCAGGAACAGCGCCCATTGCGAATTGTCCGGGATCGCCGGAGTCTGGGCCAGGATGTCGATGATCGGGAAGCGGTCCTCCATGCGGATCGACATGAACAGCCGGGGCATGAGAGGGAAATGGAAGCCCATGTTGCATTCGTCGCCATGCCCGAAGTACGCGACGGCGTCCTCGGGCCACTGGTTGGCTTCGGAAAGCAGCATGCGATTGCGGTAGCCCGAGTCGATGTGGTTGCGTAGCTCCCTCAGGAAGCCGTGCGTCTCCGGGAGGTTCTCGCAGTTGGTGCCTTCCCGCTCATAGAGGTAGGGAACGGCGTCGAGTCGCATCCCGTCGATGCCCATGTCGAGCCAGAAGTCGCACACCTTGAACAGCGCTTCCTTGACGCGCGGATTGTCGTAGTTGAGGTCGGGCTGGTGAGAGAAGAAGCGGTGCCAGTAGTACGCGTTGGCGACGTGGTCCCACGTCCAGTTGGACACCTCGAAGTCCTTGAAGATGATGCGGGCGTCCTGGTATTTCTGGTTGGTCTCGCTCCACACGTACATCTCGCGCATCGCGCTGCCAGGACGAGACCGTCGCGCCTTCTGGAACCAGGGATGCTGGTCCGAAGTGTGGTTGCAGACGAGCTCGTTGATCACACGCATACCGCGGCTGTGCGCCTCCGCGATGAACTGGCGCACATCGGGCAGCTTGCCGTACATCGGGTTGACGTCTCCGTAATCGGCGATGTCGTAGCCGTCGTCGCGAAGAGGAGAGGGGTAGAAAGGCAGTAGCCAAATCGCGCTGACCCCCAGCTCCTGGAGGTAGGGCAGCTTTTCGAGGAGGCCCTTGAAGTCGCCGCTTCCGTCGCCATTGCTGTCGTAGAAGGCCCGGACGTGGACCTCGTAGATGATCGCGTCCTTGTACCAGAGCGGATCGTCGTCCAGCTGGAAGGCCTCCGGCTTGCGCCGCTTGCTGGTTTGGATCACAAGAAATACTCGAAGTCGTGCTCGCTGCGAACGCGGCGTCGGAACCTGAAGATCTGTGCCGGTGCGGCGTGGGGGTTGATCTCCACATAGTTTCGAGGTCCGTTCCACATGTAGCGGGCACCGCTAAGGAGCTCGTGCGCCTGGTAACTCTTGTCGGTCTCCAACCCAAGCTCCTTCAGCGGTAGCGTGACCATGCCCGCTTGTGTGTGATGTGGATCGAGGTTGACCACGGTCAGCACCACGTCCGCGAGGTCGGTGGTGCTCTTCGTATAGGCGATTAGGCTCTCGTTCTCGGTCGTATGGAAGCGCAGTCCGCGGTCGCTCTGGAGCGCCAGGTTTTCGTGGCGGATCTCATTGACCAGCGTGATCATCTCGCGAAGGCTATCCGGAGAGTCGATGTTCCAGTTTCGCAGCTGGTATTTCTCCGAGTCGAGGTACTCCTCGGAGCCAGGCTCTTTGGCCCGCGCCTCGCCCAGCTCAAACGCCGGTCCGTAGATGCCGTAGTTGGCTCCAAGCGTGGCCGCCAGCACCAGGCGTGCCGCGAACGCCGGTCGGCCGCCAGTCTGCAGGTATTCGGTGAGGATGTCCGGCGTGTTGGTCCACAGGTTGGGGCGGAAAAAGTCGCTCACAGGCGACTGCGTCAGCTCGGTGAAGTACTGGGTGATCTCCCATGCCGTGTGGCGCCACGCGAAATACGTGTACGACTGCGTGAATCCGCACTTCGCCAACCGGTACATGACTTTGGGGCGCGTGAAGGCCTCGGCCAGGAAGATGACATCCGGCGTGTCGCGTTTGACCTCGCCGATGAGCCACTCCCAGAACGGGAAGGGCTTGGTATGAGGGTTGTCGATTCGGAAGATGCGCACTCCCTTGTCGATCCAGTACGTAACAATCGAGAGGAGCTCCGCCCACAACTCGCGCCAAGCCTCGCTCTCGAAATCGAAGGGCACGATGTCTTCGTATTTCTTTGGTGGATTCTCCGCGTACTGGATCGATCCGTCGGGCCGGTGGCGGAACCACTCGGGATGCTCGCGGACATAAGGGTGGTCCGGCGAGCACTGGAACGCGAGGTCGAGCGCTACATCCAGGCCTTTGTCTCTGGCCGCGCCCAACAGGTGGCGAAAGTCGTCGAGCGTGCCGAGCTCGGGTGCGATCGACTTGTGCCCGCCTTCGACTGAGCCGATCGCCCACGGGCTCCCAGGCTCGCCCGTCGCTGCTTTGATGCTGTTGTTGGCGCCCTTGCGGTTGGTGCGCCCGATCGGATGGATGGGCGGCACATAGAGGACGTCAAAGCCCATGCCGGCGATGTAAGGCAGCCGCTTCTCCAGGTCTCGGAATGTGCCGTGCTTGCCTGCCTCGCCGGCCGACCTTGGGAACAACTCGTACCAAGCGCTGAAGCGGGCGCGCTGCGGATCGACGAGCATCTCGAGATCACGCGGGTAGGTGACAGCCTCGCTCCGGTCGGGGTAGCGATCCATGACGTCGATCAGGTCCTTGCCGACCGTTGCCTCTCCGTTGGCGAGCGATGCCGCGTGCCTGGTCAACAAGGTTGAGTCCGCGCCCTGGGCGCGTTTTGCCGCCGCCTCGACGAGCTGTGCGCCGACCTTGAGCTCGTGACCCACGTCCTGTCCGGCGGCGATTCGCTTGGTTAGCTGCAGACGCCAGGTCTGAAAGCGGTCGACCCACCCCTCGATCGTGTAGACGTACCGCCCGAGGTGGCCCACGATGAGCTCGGCGCGCCACCGGTCGTTCCCAAGCGCCACCATCGGCACCTCGGTCCACGCGCTTTCCGACTGGTGGCGGTAGCGAATGACGCATGCGACTGCGTCATGCCCGTCGGCGAAAACGTCGGCCTCGATGGCGACCTTCTCGCCAAGCGAACGCTTGGCTGGGAAGCGTCCAGCCCCGACCTCAGGCGACACGGCCTCGATCGCCACCCGGCGCCGCCCGTCCGCCTGGCCGTCCGGCGCTTTGGCGGTCCGAATCGAAAGCGCTTCCGGGCGTCTCTTGACTGGCGAGCGGGCCATCTGCAAATCGTAACGATCTGCATTGCCGCCACTTCCGCCATCGGCGACTACCGGATCGCCAAATCGATCAGGCCAAGGCGAGCGGCAGCGACTATCGCCTGGAGCTTCGAGTGGACATTCAGCCTCGATCACGTGCCTCACACGCCACTCGACGGTATGGGGCGCAATCCCCAACCGGCGGCACCCGCTGGTCGTGTCAGGCCCTTTGGCTCGGCGGCACGTCCGAACTGGCCAGAGGTGGCGACCTCTACGAACGCCCTGAGTTGCCGCAGTTCCACCGCTGGCTGGATTTATGGGGTCCATCGGACGGCGGCTGATTAGTCGTTACTCTGATGGCATGCTTAGATCAATCGACCCGTCGAACGGCAAGGAACTCGCAACGTTCCCAGAGCTTGACGCGGCGGGCATCGAAGCCGCCGTCGAGCGTGCCTGGTCCTCCCGCCACGCCTGGCGCGACGCGGGCATGGACCTGCGCACCGCCCTGCTGCGCTCGGTAGCAGGGGTGCTGAGGGCAGAGAAAGACCGCTTTGCGGGACTGATGACGGCGGAGATGGGCAAGCCCATCGTCGAGGCCGAAGCCGAGGTCGAGAAGTGCGCGTGGTCCGCGACCTGGATCGCCGACAATGCCGCGCGCCTCCTCGCCGACGAGCCGCTAGAGAGCACCGCCACCAAGAGCTACGTCAGGTATCAGCCACTTGGCGTGATCCTCGCCGTCATGCCGTGGAACTTTCCGTTCTGGCAGGCGTTCCGCGCTGGACTGCCGGCACTTGCGGCCGGCAACGTGATGTTGTTGAAGCACGCCTCTAACGTGCCGCAGTGCGCACTGGCAATCGAGGATGTTTTTCGCGAGGCGGGCGTTCCCAAGGGCGTGTTCCAGACACTGCTGCTCGGCCCCAAGCCTGTGGCGGGGATCATCGCCGACAAACGTGTCGCGGGCGTCACGCTCACCGGTTCCGAAGCCACAGGCGAGCTCGTCGCTTCAGCCGCCGGCAGGGCGTTGAAGAAGTCGGTGCTGGAGCTCGGCGGCTCCGACCCTTTCATCGTGCTCGAGGATGCGGACGTGAAGGCGGCGGCCACCGTCGCGTGTCGCGCTCGCAATCAGAACAACGGTCAGAGCTGCATCGCCGCGAAGCGGTTCATCGTTGCGGAACCCATCGCCGACGAGTTCGAGGAGCTTTTCTCGAAAGCGGTCGCAGCACTGAAGGTGGGGGACCCAACGGACCGCGCCAACCAGGTTGGGCCGCTCGCACGACCTGACCTCGTCGACGACCTCGAGCGGCAGGTCAAGGAGTCCATCGGTAAAGGCGCCAGGGTCCTGGCGGGCGGCAAGCGGCTGAACAATGGCGGCAACTTCTTCGAGCCCACCGTGCTCGCGGGAGTGAAACCCGGGATGCCTGTGTACAACGAGGAGACGTTCGGCCCGGTGGCGGCGGTCATCCGGGTGCGCGACGCTGAAGAGGCGCTGCGGGTCGCCAACGACTCGGACTTCGGCCTCGGCTCGAGCATCTGGACAAAGGATGTCGAGCGAGGGCAGTTGCTGGCCGGGCGGGTAGAGGCGGGCCTGGTGTTCATCAACGGAATGGTGGCGTCGGACGCGCGCCTGCCGTTCGGAGGAGTGAAGAGGTCGGGCTACGGCCGCGAACTGTCAGAGCACGGCATCAAAGAGTTCACGAACATCCAGACGGTGTGGGTAGGCCCGGCCAAAGCCTAAGCTCCGCAGCTTGATGCCGCCAAAACGGCATGGATAGTCGCACCGCGGCGGACAGAACCAAAATGGCACGAATGGTCGTGGGGCCGATGCCCACAGCCGAGACTTAGTTCGGACAGCTCCCGACGTTCGTGACGCCGGCTCGGAATGCTGTCCTCGACGTCGATCGCCCGCCGACAAGGTCGAGCTGCTGCGCCCTGACCAGAACTTCCAGCCTGCTGTGCGCCGCCAGCTTGACCGCCACGTTCCTCACGTGGCTGCGCACCGTTACATAGCTGATTCCGACTGCGACTGCAATCGCACGATTGGTCTTTCCCTCAGCGATCAGACTCAGAATCTCCCTCTCGCGGCTGGTGAGCGAGTCGCGCATACCGTCCGATTTTCGCCGACTCATGAGCAAAGTCGCAATCGTTTGTGGAGAGATAAGACTCCCACCATCCGCCACAAAACGAACGGCTTGGATCAGGTCGGCAGATGCCATCGAGAGATAAAGGACGGCGCACGCACCCGCGTCAATCGCGGCGAGCGTGACGTTCGGCTGCTCGACATCGGTGAGAAAAATCATCTTGGTGCCGGAACCCGGCTGACATATCGCCTTGACTGCGGCGGCGGCAGCTTCGTCGTCTTCGCGAAAGTCGAGGATGACGACATCCGGACTCAGTTCTGCGACCCGCACAGCGGAGTCGCCCATTGAGCTCAGGTTGGCGACGACCTCCATCCCGACTTGCCGGCTCAACAGAGCCTCTAGTACATCGGCGACTAGCAGCTGATCCTCGACGATCACGATTCGGATGGGGTTGCGCGACGTTACGGGGTCATCCTCCGCGCGGCGCGTGCCAGTCACCAACCCGGCTCCATCGACTCTGTGCAACCTCGAATCCATCGAAGAGTCGTCGATCAAACGACCAATTAATTGGCTCACGCTGCTGGGCCCAGCGCAGCAAATCTGGTGGCAACTGCCGCGATGCACTTCACTAGATCCGCAGCATCAAAGGGCTTGGAGAGGAAGGCTTCGACCAGCCCGGCGGCATGAAGGGCTCGCGCGTCGGCGGGACTGCCTGACACGACAACGATCGGGATCAAGGCGGTTGCAGGCTGTGATCGAAGGCGTTCGATAAGCTCCTTGCCGCCCAATACCGGCATCGTCAAGTCTGTCGTGACGATGTCCGGAGGAGTTGGGCTGATGCAGGCCAGTGCTGCCTCTCCGTGCTCGGCCTCGACGACGACATGACCGGCCGTCTCGAGAATCATCCTGAGAACGAGGCGCGTGCTCGGGTCGTCGTCGACGACCAGGACCATGCTCACGAAGTACCCACGAACAGACGATGGGCCGAGGGGCATAACAAATTCAGCAACGGGCCATTAATCGGCAGTGCTCACGCCCCCTGAGAATTTGGGGGCGCCGTTAAAGGAAATCGACCTAGGTATCGCTTGCGGGTGGCATGCGGGTCTTTGCGAGATGCTTTCGCGCCAGAACTGAGTAAGAGTCCTTCAACGCCTTGTCTGGGTCCAGCCCAAGGCTTCGCGCGTGCCCCGGCAGCACGTCGAGCGGCCCCTCCAGCTCCACGAACCACCCGTAGTCCAGCGTGTCGAGCGTGACATTCACCACTCCATCGAGCGTCCACATCACCCGCTTCTTCTTGTAGGTGAACTCGACATTGAAGCCCAACTGCGTCAGCAGGTCGAGGGTCGCATGCACGTCCTTGACATCGATCTCCGTCTCCTCGCGGACCTTGACCTTGCCGACAAACTTCGCTGGCCCCTTCACTGTGAGCACCCCATGCGGGCCTCCATTAAGGACCCGAAGCCTCAGCGTCGTGCCGCGTGTCGACTTGCCGGGACCGTCGAACCTGTAGTTCTCCTCGTCGTACTTGCCCTCGAGTTTCGCCCCCCGCTTGCGAAGAGCCGCGCGAATGCGCGCATGGTTGCGGGGGCCAGCGACCCGGAACTTCAGCTCGCACTCGACGCTTCGGTCGCGCGGTCGGTGATGGGGACGGCGCGGTGCCACGATGCGAAGGTTATCCCACCAAAACCCGGCGATTCGGGTCGCGGATGCGACGGTTCCGGCACGGATGGTCGTGTCGCCGGCGATGAATAGGGCCGAAAGGGCACTACTGGTCGTATCCTCCGGGCTCTTGCCGCGAGCGAACCTAGGCTGCGGCGCCCTTCTTGATCTGGTAGAGCGAAGCCACCACGGCGGTGCACTCGTCCTCTACGAAGTCGAGGCCGGCGGCCTCCGCGATGCGCCGGGCCTCCTCGGACCGGATGTCCAGCTGCAGCCACAGCGCCTTGGCGCCGATGGCAACCGCCTGACGCGCGATCTCCGGCGCGTCGTCCGCGGGCCGGAACACATCGACGAGGTCCACCTTCTCAGGCACATCGGCGAGCGAGCGATACACGCGCTCCCCAAATAGCTCGTCGGCAAAAGGATTGATGGGAATGATGCGGAACCCGCGACGCTGCAGCCCTTCGGGCACCGACCCGCCCGCCTTGCGCGGATCGCGCGATGCTCCGACTACTGCGATCGTCTTCGCGCTCGCAAGCACCTCGGGCGCCGGCCGGCCCGCCACTACGACCCCGAGATTGCTTTCAGCCTGATGACGGGGATCACGCGGTCGGTCTTCTTTGGGTACTCGCCATACTGTGGCGCCTGCGACGCGACGCGGCGGTACGCCTCTTCGCGTTCAGGGCCGCGCAGCGACTCCGCGTGCACCTTCATTTTGCGCTTGCCCACCTCGAGCCAGATGTCGTCGGGGTGCTGGATCATGTTGTTGAGCCAAGCAGGGTGAGTCTTCGACCCTCCCTTCGAAGCGACGATAAGCCAGGAAGCGTCTCCCTCCTGGAACCCACCCAACGCAACGACCCGCTCGGCACCCGACTTCGCGCCCTTGGTGGTGAGCAGGATTACGGGGAAAGGCATCATCTTGCTCATCCTGTCCGACCCGCCGCTCTTTCGATAGGCGCCGATGTGCCTCTTCGCGAGCGGCCCCAGCACCTTCTGCAGCAGCTTGCCGCCCGGCATCTCCGTGCCGCGGGTCCCGCTCGGCGTCTTCTCGATCGGCACCGGATCAGGCCGCCTGTGTCTTGTCGAGGGCGGGGCGCTCGAGCGCGAACTCGAGCACCTCTTCAACGCGACTCGCCAGGTGGAATGTCATGGCCTTGCGCACGCTCTCAGGCACGTCGTCCAGGTCCTTCTCGTTGCGCTTCGGCAGAATGACCTCCGTCAGGCCCATGCGGTGAGCGGCGAGCACCTTCTGCTTGACGCCGCCGATCGGCAGCACCAAGCCCTGCAGCGTGACCTCCCCGGTCATGCCGACCGTGCTGCGCACAGGCCGACCGGTGAGCAGGCTCACGATGGCTGTGGTCATCGTCACTCCCGCCGACGGTCCGTCCTTGGGCACCGCGCCCTCCGGCACATGGATATGGAAGGCCTTGTCAGCAGCGTCGAGTGCGATGCCGAGCTGATCGGTGTGCGACCGCACGAATGACAGCGCGATCATCGCCGACTCCTTCATGACGTCTCCCAGCTGGCCGGTGAGCGTCAGGTTGCCGCCCGATCCGTTGTTGCTCGTGGACGTTGCTTCGACAAAGAGCACATCTCCGCCAACTCCGGTCACTGCGAGGCCGGTGGCCACGCCTGGCACGGCAGTGCGCGCCGCGACCTCGTTGTCGAACCGGGGCTTGCCCAGGAATTCGCGCACGCGCTCCACCGTGATCGCGACTGGCGGAGTCAGCGCCTTGGTTGCGACCTTGGTCGCAACCTTGCGCGTCATCTTGCCGAGCTCGCGCTCGAGATTTCGCACGCCGGCTTCGCGGGTGTGGTCAGTGATGACCTTCATCAACGCCTCGTCGGTGACGGTCACCTCATCGGGGTTCAGTCCCGCCTGCTTGACCTGTCGGGGAAGCAGGTGGTCACGAGCGATCGCGACCTTCTCTTCCTCGGTGTAGCCATCGAGGCGGATGAGCTCCATCCGGTCCAGCAACGGCGCCGGGATCGTCTCCGATACGTTGGCCGTCGGGATGAACAGCACCTCCGAAAGGTCGAGGTCGACCTCGAGGTAGTGGTCGCGAAATGTGTTGTTCTGGGCCGGATCGAGGACCTCCAGCAGCGCGGCTGACGGGTCGCCCCTCCAGTCGTTGCCGACCTTGTCGATCTCGTCCAGCATGATCACGGGGTTCTTCGTGCCCGCCTCTTTTAGGGCGCGCACAATGCGGCCCGGAAGCGCGCCGACGTACGTGCGCCGGTGGCCACGGATGTCTGCCTCATCGCGGATGCCGCCGAGAGACACGCGTGTGAACTTCCTGCCCAGGGCGCGCGCGACCGACTCGCCGAGCGAGGTCTTGCCGACGCCGGGAGGTCCGACCAGGGTGATGATCGCGCCCGATCCACGTCCGCCCAGAACCTCGAGCCCGCGCTCCTTGCGAAGCTTGCGGACGGCGAGGAACTCGATGATGCGTTCCTTCACGTCGCCGAGGCCCGTGTGATCCTCGTCCAGGATTCGCCGCGCCTCTTCCAGGTCGTAGTTGTCGTCAGACCGGACGTTCCACGGTAGGTCGAGCATCCAATCGAGGTAGGTGCGGATCCAGCCGTACTCGGGGTTCTGTTCGCTCGTCCGCTCCAGGCGGTCGAGCTCGCGCGCGACCTCGGTCAGCACGTTCTCGGGCATGCCGGCCTTGGCGACCCGTTCGCGGTAGGTCGACACCACGTCCGTGCCGCCCTCATTTAGCTGCTTCTTGATCGCCTCGAGCTGCTGCCGGAGCAGGAACTCGCGCTGGGTCTTCTCCATGCCTTCACTGACGTCGCTGCGGATCTTCTCCTTGAGCGAGGCGTCGGCGAGGATCTGCTTGGTCCAGCCGATGAGCTTGGCCAGGCGCTCCTCCAGGTCGAGGGTTTCGAGGACCTCGAGCTTCTGCTCCATCGTCAGGTCGGGGGAGTAGCCGGCCAGGTCTGTGAGGTGACTCGGAGTCTTGGCGGCACGCAGGAACTGGATCACCTGCGGGACGCCGCGGGACTCGACGAGGTTTTCGAGCATGGCGCGGTATTCGCGGCCCAGCTCGACCGCTTTCTCGGAAGGCTCGCCATCCGGCGCGGGGTCGGCCTTAACCCACAGGGCGCCACCGATGTCGGCCTGCCCGCTGCCCAGGTGGGCGCGGTACTCGCCGCGGATGATGAAGGCCTCCGCGCCAGTGGGGAGCTGTGCGGACTCACCCAGGCGGGCGACGGTGCCGATCTTGCCGAATTGCCCATCGATGCGGGGCACGAGCAGGATCAGGCGGTTGCCCTGGCGGGCAGCCTCGATCGCGGCCTTCTGGCTGTCGCCGTCGACAGCGAGGGTAACCGACATGTGGGGGAGGACGACGACGTCGTCCATGGGGAGGACTGGGAGCAGCTCGGACTTTGGGGTTTCCATGATTAGGACAATCCTTACCCGCTCGGGGTGATTCCCTAACACCCCGAGCGCAACCCCACCAGTCGGACGGGGCCACTCGGGCACAAGCCGCCCGATCGGATCGCCAGCGGGAGATGCGACCAAAAGTGCCCGAACGGCCGGCCTTGGCGCTCTAAGAGATCCCCGCCGCCGCGCACGCCGAAATGACCTCCGACGTGCAGATCTGGTCAGCGGTCCAGTACCCGTCCGCGACGACTGTCGCCTCGATGTTCACCTTGGTCACGACCACCGGCGTCACCAACACCGCGGGGACGTCGGCGCTGCCGTTGTTGACAGTCTTGCCCCCGCTCATCGATGGGGGCACGGTGATGCCGAAAGCCAGGTCGTACGCGAGCTGCGCGGCCGCCTCGGCCTCGGCCTTGGCCGGGAAGTAGAGGGTCATGTACTGGTCGCCGGTCACGATGCGCTGGATGGCGGCCAGCTCGGCGCCTTGCCCGGTGATCGGCGGCCATGGCCGGATGTTCCCCTTCATCGCCGCAATGACGCCCCCGGCCAGCTTGTCGTTGGCGGCCAGGACGCCGTCGATCCGGAAATTCAGCTCAGTCATCGCCTGCTCCGTCTCGGCTTTGGCGTTGGCCGCCGTCCCGCCCGGGGTGTCGAACTGCTTCGCCGGCGTGATCGTTCCATTCAGTGCGGCGAGGGCAGCATCCTTGAATGTCTTGGTCGCGGGGTCAGCAGCGTCCCCATCGATCTCGACGACTGTCGGCTTGGCTTTGGTGCCTAAAGCAGTGACCAGTGAGCTGGCTATCAACCCTCCCGCTGACCCGCTGTCGAAGGACACGAAGTAGCTGAGATTTGGCGTGTTCGCGACCATCCGGTCGAAAGAGATGACGGGAATGTTGGCGGTCTTGGCCTGGGCGACAATCGCCGCCGCGGTCGCGCCGTGGACAGGATCGAGGGCCATCACGCTGGCGCCGCCGCTGATGGCCGTGGTCGCCTGCGTCTGCTGCTCGGCGTCGGTCTTGGCGGCGCTGTACAGGACCTGGCAGTTGGGGCAGACCTGTGTCACCAGGTCTTCGAAATAGGCCCTGGTGTTGATCGCGGTCGCGCTGTCCTGCAGCAGCAGCGCGATCTTCTTGCCCGGGGTGACGCCGCTGCCCACGCCGCATGCCGCCAGCATCAGCGCCGACAGGACAAGCCCAGTCAGCAACCGGGCATTGCGCACGGCCGGCTGGTTCAGGCGCGTGTCACGCTGCCCGACGACGCTCCCCGCCGGGACACCGCGTCGATGACGACGGCAGCCACGAGCACCAGGCCGGTGATGATGTACTGCCACTCCACGGAAGAGAGTTGGGGCAGCAGATAAAGACCATTGTAGATGCCCGCGATGACCAGGCCGCCAAGCACACCGTGAATCGGCTTGCCCCTGCCCCCGAACAGGCTGGTGCCGCCGATGACCGCCGCCGCGACCGCATACAGGACGTACTGTCCGCCCTCGACGTTGTTCGACATCCCGGCCAGAAGAGACGCGTACAGCAGCATCGCCACGCCGGCAGTGAACGAGCAGAGGCCAAAGCCCACCGTGCGGATGAGCGAGACGTTGACGCCTGCCCGACGCGCCGCCTCGGGGTTGCCGCCGATCGCGTAAACATAGCGACCGAACTTCGTGCGCTGCAGCAGGATGGTCCACGCCCCAAGCACCCCGAGAACGATCGGGATTACCCACGGCACGCCCTCGAGCGTCCCCAGGTTGGCGCGGTTGGTGTTGCAGATGGCCACGACGACGATCGCGACGACGGCGATCAGAGCGATCTTGATCACAGAAAGGCTCGCCGGCGGCGCAACCAAGCCGCTCTTGCGCCGGCGGGAGTCGCTCAACCAGATCAAAAGACCGAGGGCGATCACCACCACCGCAGCCGCAATCCAGGACACCGTCGGGTCGATGGTGCCCCACATGAGGCGATAGATGACCAGCAGGTTGTCGCTCTGGCCAATGAGGTTCGGATATCCGGAGAATGGTCCGAGCAGAAGGACGTCGAGGAAGATCCCGTTGGCGATTAGATAGCCGGCCAGCGTGACGATGAAGGACGGCAGTCGCAGCCGCGTGACGAGAGTGCCTTGAATCAGGCCGAACACCGTGCAGACAAGAAGGCCGGCGATGATCGCCGGCACCCAATGCCAGTGGGTGGTGGTGGGCTGGACGAGCTGGACCGTGATCGCGGCGCCGATGGCGCCGACGAAGCCGACTGACAGGTCGATCTCGCCAAGGACCAGCGCGAATCCCTCGGCCATGGCGAGAACCATGAACACGGCTGCCTGCTGAAACAGGTTGACCAGGTTGCCCGCGGAGAGAAAGACATGGTGCGGGCTGACCGCCGTGAACACGATCACGATCGCCACCATGGCGACGACGACAGGGAGAATACCGCTTTCTCCGGCCATGATCCTCGACCCGTAAGCCCGTACGTACTCGCCGAGCGATTGGGCTACGACCTCGGGCGGCAGCTCGGCCCGGACGGCGTCCGGCGCGGCCGTGAGGTCGGTCGCCTGCTCGGGGGCGGCGTCCGGGACTTCAGCTGTCTTTGGTGCTTGGGCCACCGCTGGGGCTGGCGCCTCCTGTCGTCATGTACTGCACAATCGTCTGGAGATCGAACTTCGAGGCGTCGTCTTGAACGACCATGCGGCCCAGGTAGAGGACCGCGATCCGGTCCGCCACTTCGAAAACGTCGGTGAGATTATGTGAGATGACCATCACCGCAAGGCCGCGGTCGCGCAGGCGCTTGATCAGGTTGAGCACCTGCCGGGTCTGCACCACGCCGAGGGCGGCTGTGGGCTCGTCCATGATCACCAGCTTCGAGTTCCACATCACCGCTTTGGCCACCGCGACCGATTGGCGCTGCCCACCCGAGAGTGACGCCACCGGTTGGCGGATCGACCTCACCGTGGTCACCCGGAGGCTGGCGAGAGTTTCGGCCGCCGCGCGCTCCATGCTGTCCTCGTCCAGCAGGCCGTACCGCACGCGCTCGCGGCCGAGGAACATGTTCTGCACGATGTCGAGGTTGTCCGCCAGCGCGAGGTCCTGGTAGACGGTCTCGATGCCCAGCCGGGAAGCGTCGCGTGCACTATGGATGTGGACGGGATGACCCTCCCAGAAGGCCTGGCCGTGATCCGGCGGGTAGATGCCGGCTATACATTTGGTGAGCACGGACTTGCCCGCGCCGTTGTCGCCGCACAGCGCTGTGACCTTTCCGGAAGGAAGGTCGAGGTCGACGTGATACAGCGCCTGGACTGGACCGAAGTGTTTGTCGAACTCTCGGACCTTGAGCAGCGGCTCGCTGGTCGCCGGGGAATTTGCGACGGCGGCCATCTCACCCTGCATTATCGAGGACCGCGAAAGTAAAAGTGACGCCGCCGCGAGCTGCGGCGGCGTCGATCATTTGACGGGTTACGAGATGCCGGCGGCGGTGCAGGCAGCGGCTCCGGCCTTGCTGCACAGCGTGGCGACGTCGACGAACTTGTCCTTGATCACCGTCGATTCCATGTTGGCCGCGTTGACCCACACGGGCACGAGGAGAGTGGCTGGCTGTGGGTTGCCGGTGACCCCTGACGGGGGGGTCGTGGTGCCGTTCACCAAGGCGGTTGGAGGCGTCGCTCCCGCGCGAAGCACTGTCGCCAGGGCGACGGCGGCCTGCGCCTCGAGGTAGACGGCCTTGTAGACCGACCCGCACTGGTAGCCATCCAGGATGCTGACCATGCCGTCCAGGGTTGCGTCCTGTCCGGTGGTCGGGATCGTCTTGGGCTTGACGCCCTTGTTCTTGAGAACCTGGATCACGGCGCCGGCGAGGCCGTCGTTTGCCTCGATGGTGGCGTTGATGTTCTTGTTGGCGGTGAAAGCCTGCTGGAAGATTGTCGCGCCGACGGAGTTCGTCCAGTTCGTGGCGACCTGGTCGCCGACCAGCTTCATGCCCTGGCTGTTGGTCTTGCCGACGGTCTCCTGCGGGACGGAGTCGCCCCAGACGACCGAGTTGTAGCCCTGGGCGAATGACACCGCGTTCGGGTCAGAGTTCTCGCCGCCGTTGAGTGTGAAAACCTGTGGGTTCTTCACTCCCCACGCGGTGACGCAGTCGAGGAAGCCCTGCCCGATGAGCTTGCCCACCTGGACGTTGTCGAAGCTCACGTAGTAGGTGTTGGTGCCGGTGAAGGTCGCGCGGTCGTAGCTGATGACCTTGACGCCTTTGGATGCGGCGAGGGTCTGGATCTGTGAACCGACGGTGCTGTTGAGCGGGTCCATGATCAGCACGGTCGCACCTGCGGTGATGTCAGCCTGCGCGATCGTCAGCTGCTGAGCCTCTACTCCCTGCGCGTTGTCGATCTTGAAGTCTGACGAGGAGTAGCCGGCAGCCGTAAACGCCTGTGTCAGGTACGGCTGGTCGTACGCGACGTAGCGCACTGAAGAAGTCGTGTCGGGAAGGATTACGCCGACCATGCCATGGCCGGCCGTCACCAGGTTCTTCAGATTCGGCATATACGAGAAGTCTTGCGTGAACGAACTGATGCTCAGGTCGGACGGCACTGTGACGGCCGGGCTCGGCGACGTGCTCGCCGTAGTGGTGCCTCCACACGCCGCCACGAGTATGGCGATCACGCTCGCGCTCGCGGTCAATGTCAAACGCTTGAGCCTGCGGAAATCCATGGGCCTCTCCTCACCGTGTAGCAGCTTCCTGTGCCTTCTTCCCGGCTCTTCCGGGGCGAGAGTGCGCCGGCATCAGGTCTCACTCAGCAGCCCTGGCGGACGTTCCGCCAGAGTGAGCATTGCTCAGCAGGGGGCGTTTGTCAAGAGATCGGTGCCGTTGCCCCACACAATGTCCGCTCTCTTGACAAACTCGCCGATCGCGCCATGATTGCTTTTCGGGTGGGCGGCACAACGAGGAGTCGCAATGGCGATGGGACGCTGGCTTGGTTGCGGGAGCGCAACCGCGAGCGGGTGATCGGCGTGCTGCGCACCCAGGGCCGCACCAGCCAGGCAGATATCGCCCGTGCCACCGGCCTGTCTCGGACGACGGTCTCCAGCCTGGTCGCCGAGCTCAAGGACTCGAGTCTCGTGTTCGAGGTCGAGGTGACGCAACCGCACCTCCGTGGTGGGCGGCCTGGCGTTCAGCTGGTTTTGCAGGACTCGTCCAGCGCTGTGCTTGGGATCGACTTCGGCCACAGTCATGTTCTGGTTGCCGTGGCCGACCTCGCGCACAACGTGCTGGCGGAGCGCCGGTGCGAGCTCGACGTCGACCACAACGCGGACGAGTCCCTCGATTCCGCCGCCCGAATGGCCGGGGAGGTTCTGGACGAGGCCGGCATTCACCGCAAGCACGTGATCGGGGTTGGGATCGGGATCCCGGGCCCCGTCGACAGGGCCCGCGGGACCGTCGGTTCGGCGACCATCCTTCCGGGCTGGCTGGGACTGCGGATCGCTGCCGAGATGGAAAAGCGTCTGGGGTTCCCGGTCGAGATCGAGAACGATGCCAATCTGGGAGCCCTGGCGGAGCTCACCTGGGGCTCCGGTCGGGACTGCATGAATTTCGCCTACATCAAGGCCGCGACGGGAGTCGGAGCGGGGCTGGTGGTCGACGGCAGCCTGCTCCGCGGCACATCCGGGACGGCGGGTGAGATCGGACATACCACACTCGACGAGAGCGGCCTCCTTTGTTACTGCGGCAACCGGGGCTGCCTTGAAACCGTCGCTTCAGGACCGGCGATCCTTCGACTCGTGTCAGGCGACGACGGCGAGAGCCTCACTTTGGGGAACGTCATCGAGCTCGCGGCCCAGGGCGATCTCAGGTGCCGGCGTGCCATCTCGGACGCGGGACGTGCGATCGGGGTCGCCGTCGCCGGCCTCTGCAACCTGATCAACCCGGAGCGGATCGTCGTCGGCGGTCTGCTGAGCCGCTCGGGCGACCTGCTGCTCCAGCCGATTCGAGACTCGATCCGCCGCTACACGGTCCTCGCTGCGGCAGAATGCGTGGACGTGGTCCCGGCCACGTTCGTCGAACGAGCTGAGCTATTGGGTTCGTTGGCGTTAACCATCAGACGCTCAAAGTCCGCCGCCGCGATCCTGGCGCCTACAGCACCTTAGAGAGAAAAAGCCGCGTCCTCTCGTGCTCCGGGTTGGCGAGCACATCGCGTGGTTTGCCGGCTTCGACGACAACGCCTCCGTCCATGAACACCAGGCTGTCGCCCACCTCGCGGGCGAAGCCCATCTCGTGGGTGACCACCACCATCGTCATGCCCAAGTCGTTGGCGAGCGCGCGCATGACGTCCAAAACCTCGCCCACCAGCTCGGGATCGAGCGCCGAGGTTGGTTCGTCGAACAACATCAGCTTCGGCTGCATCGCCAGCGCGCGGGCGATCGCGACGCGCTGCTGCTGGCCGCCTGAAAGCTGGTTGGGATAGGCCTTGACCTTGTCGGCCAGGCCGACACGCTCGAGTAGGCTGCGCGCCTCAGCCTCGGCGGTGGAGCGGCTCACCTTCTTGACCTGGATCGGCGCCTCGGCGATGTTCTCGAGAGCGGTCATGTGCGGAAAGAGGTTGAACCGTTGGAAGACCATGCCGATCTCGGAGCGCTTTCGGCACACCTCGCGGTCGGAGAGCTCGTAGAGCTTGTCGCCCCGCTCGCGATAGCCGACCAGCTCGCCGTCGACCGACAGCCGGCCGGCGTCGATCTTCTCCAGGTGGTTGATGCAGCGGAGGAACGTGCTCTTGCCGGAGCCCGACGGCCCGATGATGCACATGACCTCCTTCGGATAGACCTCGAGGTCGATGCCTCGCAGGACCTCTAGGCGGCCGAAGCTCTTGTGCACTGCCTCGGCCTTGACCATCGGTGTGGTGGCCATCTCAGTGATGCAAGCCGGCCAGCGGTGGCGGCGGCGCCGGTGGCGGCGGCGGTGGGGCGTGGAAGGTGAAGAGCATCCGGCGGAACCTCTGCAGCGGCGTCAGGGGCAGCTCACGCTGAGAGCCCCGCGCGAAGTATCTCTCGACGTAGTACTGGCCGATGGTGAGAACCGACGTCATGGCGAGATACCAGAGGCTGGCCACGATTGCCAGCTCGATGACGTCGAAGTTGGCGTTCGAAATCTCCTCCTGTCGCGTGAACAGCTCCGGGACCGTGGCGACGAAGGCCAGCGAGGAGGTCTTGAGCATCGAGATCGTCTCGTTGCCGGTCGGGGGGACGATCACCCGCATCGCCTGCGGCAGCACGATCCGGCGCATCAGGAGGAGCCTCGTCATGCCAAGGGCCTGGGCCGCCTCGGTCTGACCCTGGTCGACCGAGATGAGGCCGGCGCGGACGATCTCTGCCATGTAAGCGGCCTCGTTCAGGCCCAGGCCGAGTATCGCGGCGGTGAAAGGCGGGACCAGGTAGTTGGTGCTGGCATGAAACAAGACAGGGCCGCCCGGAATGCCGAGCGAGATATGCGGCAGGATGCTGGCCAGGTTGTACCAGAAGAAGATCTGGACCAAGACGGGTGTACCGCGAAAGAACCAGATGTAGAACCAGCTCACCGACGAGACCACAGGGTTCGGCGACAGCCGCATCACGGCCAGCACGATGCCGAGCACGACTCCGATGATCATGGCGATCACGGTCAGCTCGAGCGTGATCACGATCCCCTGCAGGATCAAGCGTCCAAACAGGTACTGCCTGATAACAGCCCAGTTCATATTTGGAGCCGTGACGAAGATGTCGACGATCACGGCGACGATCGCCACCACCACGACCGTCGACACCCATCGCCACGGGTGCCTGACCGGTATTGCCTTGATCCCCTCCGGCCGCGGCCCAGCTGGTGAGCCAGGCAGCGGCGGTCCGGCGGCCATCTCGCTCATGGGCTCAACCGAATCAGCTCGTGAGCGGCAACCTCAGTAGGCGGGAACGCAGCTGGGGCCGATGGAGCTGTTGTTGTTCAGCGCCACGTCAGCGCTGGCGACGGCGCCGCTCTGCACGCCCCACTTGGTGAGGATCGTGGTGTAGAAGCCGTGGTCGATCAGGTATTTCACGGCGTCGAGCATCGCTGTCTCCAGGGCGCTGCCTTTGACCAGCGCGATCCCGTACGGCGAGACGCTGCAGGCTTGGCCTCCAAGCTGAAGCTTGCCGCCTGTCTGCGTCACCTGGTAGCCGGCAACCGGCTGGTCGAGCCATCCGAAGTCCGCCCGGCCCGACAGCAGCGCCGAATTGGCTTCGGTCTGGGTGCCGAAGCTCAGGACGTTGATGTCCTGCTTACCCGCGGCGGCGCAGTTGTCCTTGTCGCCGCTGATCGCGGTGCCGCCGACCTCCTTGCCCATGAAGCCCCATGCGTCTGATTCCTCAGTGGTCCCAGCCTCGACAGCCACGCCGTGGCCGCACATGTCTACTGCTGATGTGATCGTCGGGCCGCCGGCCTTGACGAGCCAGGCCTCGCCGGCCTTGTAGTAGGTGATGAAGTCGATGCCGCCGGCCTCGCGCTTCTGCGTTGGCGTCCAGCTCGAGATGCTGAAGGCGTAGCGCGGCTTGTCACCGCCCGCAATCTCGCTCGGGGTGCTCGCCTTGAGCTGGGCGATGATGTCGTCAAAGGTCACGTTGTTGAAGGTGCACACAAGGCCCATGACCTTGCAGAGGGCGAGCCCGAAGTCGATATCCCAACCCTGGATGGCGCCCGTGTCGGGGTTGACGAACTCGTTCGGCGCGTAGGTCGCGTCGGTCGCGATCTGCAGGGGTGAAAGATTCTTGATCGAAGCCGGCACCTCGGCCGCGATGCTGCCGACTGTGCCTACCCCGGTGGTGGTGGTGGGGGTAGGCGTGGCTGTCCCGCCGCAAGCCGCGAGCATGATCGCCGCCGCGAGCGCGAAGGTGAGAGCTCTCATCAATTAACCCCTCTGTCCTGAATTGGCAATGATCTGATTGTCGGCAGAATTCTAACCCTCAGGCGATTTCTTGCCTTAATCCCCCAATTCGGGAGGAATTGCCGTTCCAGCGGAGTGGATCACCGCCCCGATGCCGTAGCCGTCCTGCTCGGGGTCGGCCACGAACTCGAAGGTTTGCGCGTGCGGCTTGAGCCGCCTCCAGAATTCCGGCACATCGCCCGTCCAGGCGATGGTCTTCCGGCCGAACCGGCCCTGGTGGTCGTCGACGATGTCGTGGAAAGCGATCACCCCGCCATCCCTGACCAGGTCGCGGTAAGTGAGGAAGTCGCGGCGGACCCCGTCGTACCTGTGGTCGCCATCGATGAACAGGACATCGATTGGCTGGCCACCCGCGGCATGTTTGACCGCGTCGCGCACGCCATCGCTGCCGGAGTCGCCGTCGATGAGATGGATGTCCAGTCCTGGCGGCGCCAGCCGGCGGATGAACGACTTGTTGCGCACATGGAGATCGATGCCGATCAGCGTTTTCACAGTTGGCAGCGCGCGGCTGAGCATGTAGAAATGGCCGCCTGAATAAGTCCCGATCTCGCAAACGACTCGTGGCGACCTCTCACGCAGGAAGGCATGGAACCTCTGAACCTCTTCCGGGACCTGCGCGATCCCGAGATTGCGGTCCGCGAAACTAAACAGTGCCTCGGGAGTTTGTGGGTTCGCCGATGCTTGTCCCCGCAAGAGGTAGCGGACGCCTGCCGAACGGTGCAGGACGATCCGGCGAAGACGGGGCCAAGTCAACAGGCGGGCGATCCTGTCCGGCATCGAGCGTGCCGGAGGCGGCAAATTGAGCTGTCGCGTCATTTATCTCTGCTACTCATTCCTGTGGCAGTGGCTGGATGGGCGGGCGAAATTCTAATCGCCAGTACCTCAGCCTATGATCCAACCATGATCGATCGGCGGCAGGCCCTGGCCGTGGCAGTGGGGGGCATTCTCGGCTCTCAGGCAGGCCACCTGCTCACCTTCCAGCTCCTGTTCGGCTCAGCTGCGCAGCACCTGCAGAGCTCCGGAGCACATGCATATTTCCCGCTCCTTGCCAAGACGGCGCTGGGCGTGGTCGCTTCGATAGTCCTGGCGGGCATGTTCGTGATCGGTCTGGCGAGGATGGTCAGCGGCCAGTCGCGCGTCGCCGCCGGCTATCAGAAACCTTTCCTCGAGCTGTTCGCGATTCTCTTCACTATTCAGCTGGCCTGCTTTATCGTCCAGGAAATCGCCGAGGCGATGGTCGCCGGGACCGCCGCCTCGGCACCTCAGCTCTTGCTCGGGGGGACCCTGGGTCAGCTCCCGGTGGCCGCCCTTGCGGCGATCGGCCTCGGGTGGCTGTTGACCCACTTCGAATCAGCTGTCGAAGAGTTGCGTGCGGTGCTCAGCACAGTGAGCTCGCCGTCGGTACCCACCCTTCTGACAGTTGGCGCGGGGCCGGCCGCGAACGGCGGCCTGCTCCTGCGCCAATCGGCCGGCGCTTCGCTGAGCAGGCGAGGACCGCCAACCTCCTAAGTCCGGCGAACAGCCGGAGGTGTTTCCCCGCTCGACGGGGACTTGGCCCGCAGGGCCGGAGGGGATGCCCAGCCAGGCACAAACCCTCGCAGCAATTCTTAAGGAGGAGATATGAGTCGTTTACGTGTTGCCATTGTCGCCGGCGTCCTCGTCATCTTCATCGCGATCGGCGCCTACCTGATTCTCGGAAATAAGAAGCCCGCACCGCAGAACCGCACTTTCAACGTGACGGTCACCGGCGCCAAGTCGATGACCCCAATAACGGAGCTGACGGTCAACCAAAATGACACTGTGACCATCAACATCTCGAGCGACACCACGGGCGAGGTGCACCTGCACGGCTACGACATCCCCTTCAACTGTATTGCCGGCCAGGTTGTCTCGCACACCTTCAAAGCCACGATCAGCGGCGGTCCGTTCGATATCGAGTGGGAGTCGACGTCGACTCATCTCGGCGACCTGATAGTGAATCCGTGATGTTCGCTCCCATCTTTCTGCACGGTTTCGGCCCCCGGTACGACCTACCGGCGCCCCTGTACTGGTATCTCTTCGCGGCGGCCGGGGTGGTCGTCATTTCCTTCGTCCTCGTCGTCGCGTTCACGGGCGAGCAGGTCGGCTCGCGGGCCCTCCAGTACCCGCGCCGCCCGGTGCCGTTTCTGCTCGGGCTGGCCCGTTCGCCCTGGCCGAGAGCCATCGGAGGCGCCTTTGGGGTCCTCACCCTCCTCGCGATCTTCATCACCGGTCTGTTCGGTTCGACCAACCCCGCGTTGAACCCGGCGGAGTACTTCACCTGGATCTATTTCTGGGCTGGACTCGTGATCCTGTCGGGCCTGGTCGGCAACCTCTGGTACCTGCTGAACCCGTGGGCCGCGACCTACGACGTCGTCAAGCGGTTCGCGCCCCTCAACCCCGTTTGGAAGCTGCCCGACGTCGGCGTGTGGCCGGCCGCCGCGGCCTACTTCTCCTTTGCCTGCTTGGAGCTCACCACGGGGATGTCCAACCAGCCTCGTGTGGTGGCCTGGACGGCGCTTGCCTACACCGCCATCACGCTCCTGGGGATGTTCCTTTTCGGGCGCGACGAGTGGCTAGAGCACTGCGAGCCCTTCAGCGTCCTGTTCGGAATCATCGGCAGGTTCGGACCGATCGAAGCGGAGCGCGGCGAAGATGGCGTCGTGACCGCGATGTATGTGCGCCCTTGGGGCGTCGGCCTGCTCCGACCTGCACCAAGCGGTTGGGATCGCGTGTTCTTCGTAATCCTGATGCTCAGCACGCTTGCGTTTGACGGCATCCTCGCGACGCCAGGATGGCAGGACTTCAACATCGCCCTCGAGCCGCTCTGGTTGCCGATGGGCCCGTGGGGATTCTTCTTCGTCAGGACGCTGGGCCTGACCCTCTTGACCATCGCGTTCCTGCTCGTGTTCGTGGCGTTCATCGAGCTCGTGATCTTCTTCGGCAAACGAAAGGTCGATTTCGTGGCGACCGCCACCGGCTTCGCGATGACTCTGGTGCCGATCGCGCTCGTTTACAACGCCGCGCACAACTACACCTACGTGTTGGTGCAGTCCCAGGCTTTGATTCCACTGATCAACGATCCGCTCGGCAAGGGGTGGCACCTCTGGCCCGCGGTTGCCAACCTGACCCCGAGCTTCGCCCTTGCGCAGGCTTCCACCACCTGGTTCGCGCAGGTGGTGCTGATCGTGCTGGGCCACATGATTGCCGTCTACCTCGCGCACTTGCGAGCGGCAGAGCGGTTCCGATCGGCGCAGCGGGCGCTGCTCAGTCAGTACCCGATGCTGGTGCTGATGGTGATCTACACGATGACGAGCCTGGTGATCCTGGCGCAGCAGTCGACGAAGGCCGCTTAGGTCTTCTTCCAAGGGGCGGGCGGGGGCGGAGCTTCAGGAAACTGGAGCTTGCCCTCCGCCGTGCCGTAGCCCCACACGTCGATCTCCTCGGGCTCGAGCCCGTGGCGCAGGAGCACCGTGCCCGCGTGGGTGCGGTGATCGTTGCCGTGATGAATCGCCTGCAGCACGAGGACCCACGCCGGGTATGAACCGCTCCTGCGCTCGACCATCGCGTTGAAGTCGGGCTCTGAATCCAGGTACGCGAACCACCCCACGCGCTGACGAGCCAGGTGCTCGAGCAGCGGTCCGGGCCCAGCCGCCCTCAGGGCCGGGGTCCGACCGTGGCCGGTGACGCCCGACAGATACGACCGATCGGACGACACCAGGTGATCCAGGGTGTCGCCAATCGGCCCGTAAGTGCCTGGCGCTGACAACGCCAGTTGTTCCGGCGAAAGCCCGCGGCAGTGCACCAGCAGGCGTTCAGTCGCCCATAGGTGGTGGCCGAAGAAGCGCCGCAGCAGCGGCGCCCACCAACCGCATGGCTTTTCATCGCCAGGTTGCGGCGCCGACTCGCCGAAGCTCCACCCATCGAGGTCTGGCGCCTCCAGGCCCTGCCGGCTCAGAAGAGTCGCGACCTGAGTCCGGTGGTCGTCGCCGTGGTGGACCGTTTGCACGAGCGGCAGCCAGTCCGGCATCAGCTCAGGGTCATCCCCGCGCTGAAAAGGAAGAACGACCTCCGGGTCCCTTTCCGTTTGCAATGTCGCGAGCCATTGATCCAGCAGCGACTGAGCGGGCTGCCTCAGATCGCCCAGCCACCTTGGCTCGCTCAGCCGCACGCGATCCTTCGGAAACTTGCCGGTTACCAAGCGGAGGTAGCCCGCCTCCGAGCTGACGATGTGGTTGAACAGCATCTCGATGCTGCCGTACACGTCAGTGTCCCCAGCGGCTGCGACCCCAGGCTTTCCCACGCAAAAATCGAGGAGGTGTTCGGTTGCCCAAGCGTTGCGGCGAAAGAGCGCGGTGACGGGATGCACGCCTCCAGAGTAATGAACGACGGCGCGCAAAGCGGCGTTGAGGGACGGGCCTGTTTGTTTGCAGGCGAGAATGAGCCGCGTGGCCTGGCCTTTCGACCCCACCGTTTACCTCGGCCTGGTGCTTCTTTATCTAGGGCACGCGTGGCTGGCTCGCGACGTGCCGGACTTCAAGCGCAAGCATTCCCTGTATTTCGGGCTCGGGCTGTTCACGATCTGGGTGGCCCTCGAGTCTCCAATCGACACGATCGCCGACCACTACCTCGACAGCGTCCACATGCTGCAGCACGTGCTGCTTGGATTTGTCGCCCCGCCGCTCATGCTTCTCGGCCTTTCGCGAGGAATGGTGGCGAGGATGGTGCGCGTCCCTGGCGTTCGCGCGCTCACCGAGCCCATCCCTGCCCAGCTGATCGCCGGCGCGGTGATGATCGGCTGGCATGTACCCGTCCTGTATGACGCCACGCTTTACTCCGAGCCGCTTCACGTCACCGAGCACATCATGTTCATCGCGGCGGGGCTGCTGCTCTACTGGCCGATGCTCGAGGCAACCTCGGCGTACTCGCGGTGGCGCATGTCTCCTGTCGCCAAGCTCATCTACATGCTTGCCGCCACCCTGCCCCAGGACGGCGTTGCTCTGGCTCTGATCTTTTCGCGCGTCCCTTTCTACGAGTACTACGTTCACGCGCCCCGCTTAGTGCCGTCGCTGACGCCGGTCGTCGACCAGACGGTCGCCGGCGCCGTCCTGATGATCTTCGGCAAGACCACCATCGCCATCGCCGCCCTTGCCGTTTTCTTCCGTTGGTTCAACAGCGAGCTCGAGGCTGACCGAGTGCGATGAGCGTTGGCGATCGCCAAGGTTGCGTGCCAATGTCAACGCCGGCCGTTCCCGTGGATGAGACGGACAAGGCTGCGCCCATAGATTCGGCGCCCACGCTTGTGAGCACGGGCCGCCGCGGCGCTGCGGCACTGGCCCTGGTGGCCTACATCGCGTTGGCGGTTGCGCTGTTTTCCGGCGCTTGGGTTCACCCGACCACGTGGTCCGTCGGCGTGTTCGGCGACCCGCAGCAAATCATGTGGTTTATCGGGTGGCCGCCATTCGCGCTGACCCACGGCTTGAGCCCGCTGTTCACGAACTACATCGACTATCCAGGTGGGGCGAACCTGATGTGGAACACGTCGCTGTTGTTGCCAGGCCTGGTGCTCGGGCCGCTCACCGAAGCGGCCGGCGTCGTCCTCGCTTACAACGTGATGATGACGGCCGGCGTGGCGCTGTCAGCGTGGACGGCCTACCTCCTCATCCGGCGTTACGTCCGCAGCCAGCTCGCGGCGGGAGTCGGCGGGGCGCTTTACGGATTCTCGCCGTTGATGACCGCGCACTCGCTTGGACATCCGCAGCTGACGGTCGCTTTCCTACCGCCAATTCTCCTGCTGCTTCTCGATGACATAGTCCGCGTTCAGCGGCGCGCTCCGGTTGCGTCGGGGGCCTGGCTAGGCCTGGTGGCCGCGGCTCAGCTGCTGACCGGCGAAGAGGTGCTGGCGATGACGGCGCTCGTCGGATTCTTTCTCCTCTGTCTGGCGGCCGTGCTCTGCCGGGACCAGCTCAAGCGGAGGCTCAAGCCCGCCGTACTGGGTCTCGCTGGCGCAGCCGTCGCCTTCGTGGTGCTCGCGGCCGTTCCCATCGCCTTCCAGTTCTTCGGCCCTCAGCACGTCACCGGCGCCGCCCATCCGCCCGACACGTACGTTAGCGACGCCCTGAGCTTCTTCGTCCCGACCCGGCTCATGCTGCTCGCGCCGGCGAGCGCCGTCGCGTTGAGCAGCAAGTTTTCGGGCAACGCGGTGGAGGCCAACTCCTACATCGGCCCGTTCCTCACCGTCCTTCTTGTGTTCGTAGCCGTGCGCTACTGGCGTCGGCTGGAGGTCGTGCTTGCGGCGTTGGTCGGGGGGCTCGTCGCCATCCTGTCGATGGGCACGACGATCCACATCGCGGGCAAGACCAGCCAGATACCTGTCTTCGTTCTCGGGCTGGTCTTTGTGCTGCTGTTGCGCAACCGACCTGGCTGGCTGATGCTGGTGCTGGCATTTGCCGGCTGGGCGGCGATGGCGCGATTGCCCGTCCTGAGCAACATCCTGCCCTCGCGCTTGATGCTGCTCTTTTACCTGCTGGCCGGGTTGTTGGTCGCGGTGTGGCTCGACGGCCTGAAGGCCTGGCGGCCTCAGTCGCGCTGGCTGGGAGGGCTGGCGGTGGTCGCGTCGCTCGCCCTGCTGCTACCGGCGCTCCCGTACCCGTCTTCCCCCGAAACCGTCCCGGCATTCTTCACTGGCGCCGCGGATTCCCGAATCCCAGCCGGAAGCGTAGCGCTGGTGATTCCGTTTTCGATCTCAGGGGATGCGCGCGCCATGATCTGGCAGGAACGGACGGGCATGCGGTTTCTGATGCCGGAGGGCTATGCGTTCATTCCCGATCCGGGGCCGCACCGCGAACGGCTCAGTCCACCGCCGAGCGCCACGCAGACGCAGACCATTGCAGAGGCCCAGGGCCGAGCCGCTCCGCTCACCGACGCCACGCGCCAGCAGATCTTGAGTGAGCTCAAGTCCTGGCATGTGCAGACAGTCGTCATCGGCCCGATGGGCGACGAACAGATGGAAGTCGACCTTTTCACGTCGCTTTTGGGGCAGCCGCCTGAGGCATTGGACGGCGTGTATGTGTGGACGGGCGTCGACCTCCTTCTGACTCGCCAGTGATGTCGCGCGGCGCGCGCGGAGGTTACTGGCGGTCGTTCCGTCCTACAAGTGCTACGTCCACGCTCCGATTGGTGGCGTCGCTGACGCCGGTCGTCGACCAGGCGGTTGCCGGCGCTGTCCTGATGATCTTCGCAAGGCCACCACCGGCATGGCCGCCCTTGGCGTTTTCTTCCACTGGTTCGGCAGTGAGCACGAGGCTGACCGAGCATGATGAGGTCTGGCGCCTCACGAGATTGGTTGCCAAGAGACCCCTGCACATAGTTGGGGAACGCGCTGGCCGGATCAGCGAATCGATGTCGCCGCGTCGGCCAGAATCGCTGGCCAGTCGTGTCCTGGGGGTAGGTACCTGCGATCCAGGTGAGTGGCAATCGTTGGTGCGGGCGCCCAGAGGTTCCATTTGTTTCCGAAGAGCACTTGTCGCCAGCAGAAATACCAGGCCATTGCCGCGACCGATAGCAAGAGCGACTGTTCCGCCCCTACCCTCAGCAGCTTCAAGGGATTGCGAATCTCAAATTTCGTGAGGCTGAACCAAAGGCCACCATCCGTATTTCCGGGAGTCCGCCCGTAAGACTCAAAGGCTCGTTCCGTTTCGCGTAGAACCGACTTTGACGTTAGGAACGTCAGACAGGTAGACGCAACGGTTCGCCACTCACGTCCTTCAAAGGTGATCTTTCGCGTCGGGTAGCGATGCAAGGCCCGGTTGTAGTAGTCGAGGTGATCGTACGGAGTCGCGAACGCGACATCGCTTTGTGTTTGCATGAGGCGAATCATGGAAGGAAATTGGCCAGGGAAATAAAAGTAATCGTCCTCCGAAAAGTAGATGAGCTCCGAGTAATTCTGCAGCAGCAGCAGTTTCACTTGGAGGGCGAATGTCATCCGGTTGCCAACACTATCTAACGGAATCAGCTCCAAATCGCCAGGGGCAAAGTACTTCCGAAAGAGTGCCTCATAATCAGGCGGACACCCGTCGAGAAGGACCAGGAGTTTGACCCTCAGCGAGCCGATAGACTCGCGGAACGATCGAAGGCAGAGTTCAGCTAGTTTCAGCTTGTCATCGGCGAAGACGGGCGGAATCCTGGAGACCTTTGGGTAGACGCGATAGGCAACTGTCACGTCATAGTTGTGCGAAGACACTTCTTGCTCCAGAAAATGGCTGGGATGGAGAGACCCCGAGTTTCCGCGGCTGGTTGCAATGCTACAAGCGTGCCGTTGCTCTGGGCTGTACCCCCGCCGACGATCACGGTCCACGGCTAGCCGTTGGCGGTTCGGTTCCTGGCTAAGGCATACGTCACAGTGGCCCCGCCGTTGAAGCTGAGGCCGGCGATCGTCTGCGTAGTCGAGTTGAATTTGGCCGCAAGGTGTTCTACCGCTGGAATTCGATGCTGTTGTTGCTGGCGGCATAAGGGATGTGCGTAACCGATCCCATGGTCCAGGCTATCGGGCCTGCTGAAAACACGTTCCTGCGCCGTTGGACGACGATTTCGCCGTTAACAGGATTTGACGTTGGCGCCAATGTTGGCGGGTACTCAGGATTTCTAAAACAACTCTGCCCGAACGCGCAGATATGGGCATTTAAACCGCACCCCGAGACTTTCAAACGATTGTCCGTCAAGGCTGCGAAGAATGGCTTTGTTGCCATCCAGGCCGGCCTGAGCGACAAAACAGGCGGAGGGCGCCAGTACGACTGTGCATCAGGCTCAGGTTCGCCGCCTGCGAGCCTCTATCGAGAAGTCATCGAAGGCATTCATCACTCGGACGCCACTGCTGTTGAAGTCAATATCACAACGATCCACGATTTACCTTCGTCTGGTCCTCCGCTGACCTTGAATCTGCTCAAGGTTGATGCCGAAGGCCACGAACTATCAATCCTGAAAGGGGCCTCGAAGTCAATCGCAGAGGGCAAAATGACGTCATCCAGTTTGAGTTCAATGAGATGAATGTGGTCAGCCGCGTATTTCTCCACGACTTCTACGAGGCGTTACCGTGATACTCCTATTGCAGAATGGTCGTAGACGGCCTCGCTCCGCTCGGCAGTTACCGCGCACGAACAGATGAACTCTTCTTTAGCCATAACCTCGTGGCAATTCGCGACGACGTCGCCTACGCAAGCAAATTGCTGTAAGGCCGCGCGTGAGGTCTACTGGCGGAGATTACTGACGATCGTTTCGGAGAGGATGCCGGCTGGCCAGCGCCTCCTTTCGGGAGCGGTGATAGTCGGTGCCCGGGTCGGCGCCAAACAGGTCTGCCGGCGAGGCAAGACGAAGCCTCAACAGCACGCCCAATGCCTGAACTCCGTCAATCCAGGTCAGCTTCTTGCCCTCGTCCCGGGACCTGGCGTAGTAGCTGATAGGGACCTCGTGGATTCGATAACCGAGGCGCAGGACGCGCGCCGTGATATCGGGCTCGATGTCGAAGCGGCTGCCCCTGAGATTGAGCTTCTTCCAAAGGTCTGACCTGAGCGCCTTGTAACCGGTCTCGAGGTCGGAGATATAACAGTCGAAAAGCAGGTTGCACGCCAACGTCACGCCCTTATTGCCCATGACGAACCAGAAGCTGAAAGCGGTCTGGCCCGCAAACCCCCGAGTGCCGAACACGACGTCGGCGCGCTCCTGCACGAGCGGTTCAAGCAATATCGGGTAGTCGCGAGGGTCGTACTCGAGGTCGGCATCTTGGACCAGGGCGAAGGGCAGCCGCAGCTCCGAGACAGCGCGTCGCAGCGCCGCTCCCTTGCCCTGGTTTACGTCCAGATGAAACGGCCGCACGCGTGAGTCATGCCCGGCGACTCTCACAAGAATTTCCCACGAGCGATCGCTCGACGCATCATCGATTGCGATCAGCTCACCGACCTCTGGCCGCTCCAGGACGTGCCCGATGATCGTCTCGAGGGTTCGCTCCTCGTTGTAAACAGGCATCATCACGGACAGGACGCCGTCAGTCGCGTTCATTCGCCCGAAAGTTTAGAAAGACGCGACGAGCGTGCTGGGGACTGTGCAGTCGCGTCAGCTATGGCCCGACTCGCGCCGGTGGCTTGCGCAGGTGCTTGGCCGGGTCGACGCCTTCGAGCTTCATGTCGTTTTCGAGCATCTCTCGAACCAGCTCGTCGAAGGTGACCGTCGGGGTCCATCCGAGCTTCTCGGCGGCCTTGGTTGCGTCGCCTCGTAGCTCGGCGACATCTGCCGGCCGCATGTAAGCGTCGTCGACCTGTACGTATTTCTTCCAATCGAGTCCGACGAGGCCAAAGGCTGCCTCGACGAAATCCTTGACCGAACGCGTTGTGCCTGTCGCGATCACGTAATCGTCGGGCTCATCCTGCTGAAGCATCAACCACATCGCGTAGACGTAATCGCGCGCGTGGCCCCAGTCGCGCTTGGCATCGAGGTTGCCCATCCGCAGCTGGTCGACCTTTCCTGCCAGGATCTGCGCCACTCCACGCGTGACCTTGCGCGTGACGAAGTTCTCGCCTCGTCGCGGCGACTCGTGGTTGAAGAGGATCCCGCTGCAGGCGAACAGGTGATGCGCCTCTCGGTAGTTGATGGTCATCCAGTGCGCATAGAGTTTCGCAATCGCGTATGGGCTCCTTGGCCGGAAGGGCGTCGTCTCGTTCTGCGGCGGTGCGGACAGGCCGAACATCTCCGAGGTCGATGCCTGGTAGAACCGCACAGGCAGCCCCAGCGTCCTGACCGCCTCGAGCAATCGGGTGGTGCCGACACCGTCGGTGTCGCCCGTGTATTCGGGCTGGTCGAAGGAGATCTGCACGTGGCTTTGCGCGGCAAGGTTGTAGAGCTCGTCAGGACGGACGGTCTTCACGAGGCGGTTCAGGCCGCCGGAGTCGGTCATGTCGCCGTAGTGGAGGACGAAGCGAGAACCTTCGGCGTGGGTCGGATTTGCATGTTGCAGATGGTCGATCCGCCCCCGATTCATGGTGGAGGATCTCCTCACGACGCCGTGAACCTCGTACCCCTTGTCCAGAAGGAGTTCGGCCAGGTAAGAGCCGTCCTGCCCTGTGATGCCAGTGATCAGCGCTCTTCGCGGCACAGGGAAAGAGTCTAGGGGGTCGCCTTCTCGGCGCGTGTTTGCGTGGCGCCCGGCGCGCCGTAGCACTCAGTCCAACTTTTCATGATCTCCGGCCATCCGAACGCCGCCCGCACGCGCCGCTCGCCGGCTGCGCCCAGGCGGGCCGCGAGCGCCGGATCGCGCGCCAGCCGCTCCAGCGCGCCCGCGAGCAGCGCGGGATCCGCCGGCGGCACCAGCAGTCCGCTTTTCTCATCTTCAATGATGTCGGTGATGCCACCAGCGCGGCTGCCGACCACCGGCACGCCACAGCTCATCGCCTCCAACAGCACGACACCGAGGCCTTCGGTGTCGCCTCGGGCATCGACGATCGACGGCAGCACCAGCACGTCGGCCGCGGCAAAGCCATCCTGAAGCTCTTTGTCGTCAACGCGTCCGCGAAAATCGACCCGGCCATCGAGTCCGGCTGCGGTCGCCTGCGCCTCCAGCACGGCCCGTTCCGGCCCCTCGCCAATCACCGTCACACGCGCGCGAACGTCCGACGGAAGGCGCCTCACCGCATCGATGAGGTGAGTCACGCCTTTGCGCTCGACCAGGCGGCCGACAAACAGGATCCGAAACGAGCCGTCGCCCGCGGAGCGGCGCACGGGCGGGGACTGGGGAAAGCCGAGCGTGTAAGGGATCACGCGCACCTGGACGTTGGCGAAGCGGGCGATCTCACGCGCCGTGTACGAGGAGATGGCGACGATCTCGTCGGAGGTTCGCAGGGCCCAGCGCACAAACCCGCGCATCACCGGCAGCGAGCTTTGCACCCAGCGCAGCTCGGCGCCGTACCAGGTTGTGACCATGCGCGTGTCGCGCCCGCCGGCCCGGCGAGCGATCCAGCCGAACAGCACGTGAGGCACAGGCCAGTGGACGTGAACGATGTCGAAATGCTCTCGGCGGGCGAGCCGCCAGATCCCCCATAGGCCGCCCGCGATGTAAAAGAGCGGGAGCACGCGATACAGCGGTGAGCGGCGCATGCGGTCGGGTGCAGCCTCGTCATGCGTCAAGTCCTCCCAGCGCGCGAAGAAGTAGCGGAAGCGGTGGACGCGAATCCCTTCATACGAGTCGCCGCCGCCGGCTCGATACGCGGAGGTGAAGACCTCGACGTCGTAACCTGCGGCCGGAAGCCGCTTGAGCAGCTCCACCAGCCAGGGCACTATCACGTCCTCCCGCGAGCGCGGGAATGCGGTCACAACGTGGAGGACGCGCATCTGGTCGCACTATACCCGGCGAGTTCCGCCTCTCCGAGACAAGCGCACTGCCTGAGTGCCGCACCCAGATTCGCGCCTGGGTCTCGTGCGATAGCCTGACCTCCAATGATCCTGCGGCGGAGCATCCTCACCGTTCTCATCCAGGTCCTCCAACTGATCACCCTGGTTGCGATCACCATCCTGGTGACTCGAGTCACCGGCGCGCAAGGCCGAGGCATCTATACCCTCGCGATTTCAGTCGCCGGCCTGTCGGCCTTTGCCACAGGGCTTGGGATCAGCTGGGCGGGCATCTACTACATCGGCAAGCGGCAGTTCCCGCTCGTCGACGTGGTCTCGACGCTCCTTACAGTCGCGTCGGTTGCCGCCGGCGTGACGATGGCCGTCTTGGCGGTCGCATACGTCGTGTTCCAGCCGACCTACTTCCACGAGATGACCCCAGCCCAGGCCGCGCTCATGGTTGCGCTCACGGGTCTCTACCAGCTTGCCACCACCAGCTCGTCCATCGTGCTCGGCCTCAACCGCCCGCTCGAGTACGCCGGCCTGAGCTTGATCCAGGTGGTGGTGGCCCTCGTCCTGCTGGTCGTGCTTGCTGTGGCCGGGTATCTCAACGCGACCTCGGCTCTGGTCGCGCTCGCGATCGGGCTGACCATCAGCGCCGCGCTGGGTTTTGTTTTGGTCGGCCGCGAAGCGCCCATCCGCTTCGGCTTCGATGCGCGGATTCTTCGGAGCTTTCTCGACTTCGGCCTCCGTGGCTATGCGGCGACGCTGATGATGACGGTGAGCTATCGGCTAGACGCGCTGATCGTCAACGGCCTGAGTGGCGTGGCCAGCGTGGGCTACTACTCGATTGCCACCGCCATGGCCGAGGCACTGTGGTACGGAGCCAATGGGCTGGCGCTCGTGATGTTCCCGCAGATCTCCTCGATGGAAAAGAAAGAGGCGGACCGCATAACCCCGGTGGTCTGCCGTAACGCCGTCTTCGTCACCCTGGTCGGCGCCGTCGTGATGCTTGCACTCGGCCAGGAGCTCATCCTGACCGTCTTCGGTTCGGCCATGAGGCCCGCCGTGCATCCGCTATGGCTGCTCCTGCCGGGCATCGTCACCCTGACCGTGGCGAAGATCGTCTCTAGCTATCTGAGCGGAATCGGCAAACCTATCCTCAGCACCTACCTAGCAGGGGGCTCGATGATCCTGACCGTCGCGCTCGACCTGGTTTTAATACCTCGTTACGGCATCAGCGGCGCGGCCGCCGCCTCCAGCATCGTTTACACGTGCACTGCTGGCGCCGCGGTTTGGATCTTCATGCGCGAGTCGGGAGCTGGCTTGCTCGAGACGCTGATCGTCAGGCCTGACGACTTCGTGCGCTATAGGCGCGTTTTCACTTCAATGGTGAGGAGCCTGCGCGCCCTAGCGCCGGCAAGGTCGTAATTTTCGTCCGCGCCAGTCATGGCCGGCGGGTGATGGCCGGCGCAGGTTCGGCCAGAAGCCGCTCCTTGGGTACGGTCAGCACCACCCGGGCCACGTTCACCCACGCCCGCCGGCGGTGCCCACGCGGGTCGGCCACGCCGATCATGGCGCGTCCGAGCAGGGCGACGCGCAGGAGCAGAAGCGTTCGCGGCCTGTGCCTCGCGTGGAACCGGAGCGCCGAACGCGTGTTGAGGGGCCAGACATGCGAGCGATCGCCGCTCGAGCCGCCGCCCTCGTGGAATGCCTCCACCGTCGGCAGGTAGACGACCCGTTTCCCGCGCTGCCACGCCTGCAGGCACAGCTCCACGTCCTCGTAGTACATGAAGTAGCCCTCGTCGAGCCCGCCGAGCTCGCTCAACAAGTCGCGGCGTATGGCGACGCACGCGGCACACACCATATCGACCTCAGTCGCCTCGGTCGCGTGCAGGCACGCGTCGTAGCTTTTGAAGCGCTTGCCGCGCGCGAGCACGGGGGTGAGGAAGGGAAAGAAGCGACGGGCCCGGTTGAGGAGCATGGTGCCGACGGAGGCGACCGGGTATGCAGAGATGTTGATCGAGCCATCGGCTTCGCGAAGGCGAGGGCCGACGATGGCGACGTCCGCATGTTCGTGCAGGTAGGTGACAAGCGCGCCCGCGGTCGCGGCCGGGATGACGCTGTCCGGGTTCACCAGCAGCACGACATCGTCGCGGCAGCGCGCGAGGCCCTGGTTGACGGCGCGCGCGAAGCCGACGTTAGCGTCGTTGGCGATGACATCCACCTGCGGAAACAGCCTCCGTGCGACATCGGCCGTTCCGGCGTTATCGACGACGACTATGTGCAGGTCGGCTTTGAGCAGCGCCTCGAGGCAAGCGGCGATAGATCCCGCCGAGTTGTAGGTGACGACGATGGCATCCGCCATTGCCGCGTCAATGGTACCGAGGGATCGACGAGGCGCCGATCTTGAGTCATGGCTTCGCTGCGCTCGGCGTGGCAATCTTTCCAGCCACCGACCTGACCGCTCGAGTGTAGTAACCAAGATCCTGCGGCTGGATCACGATCGTTTCGAGGATGCCGGCGCCCGACTCCTGGCGAAAGACCACGAGGGTTGCGATTGCTGTCAGCGTGTAGACGAAGCTCGACGCCGCCGCCGCTCCAGCGATTCCATAGCGGGGAATGAATATGAGGTCGAGGGCGACCGTCAGAATGACGCTAGCGCTGGCGATATAGGTCGAGTAGATCGGGCGCCCGATTCCGCTGAGGTAGCTCGACAGAACTTTCGCTCCGCTCAGGGTGAGGATGCCTGGAAGCAGGAGCAGCAAAGGTTTGGCGGCCGCTAGCATCACGGTTCCAAATACGAACTCGATGACCCAGCGTCCGACCACGGCCGCGAACACCACGGCCAGCAGAGTCAGGAACCAGACGTTTCGACTCACCACCGGAGTCAGCCGGTTGGCATCCTTGCGGTCGAGCGATGAAACGTGAGGGAACATGACTGTGCTCAAGGCCCCGGCCATGTTCCATATGACCTCAGCCATCGCGACCGCGATCGAATAGATGCCGACGCTGGCCACCCCCAGCAGCGCGTTCACGATGAGCGAATCCAGGCGGTAGTTGAAGAACATCAGCAGGTTTGCTATGTAGCCCTTCAATCCAAAGCCCAGGAGCTGGCGCAGCACGTTGCGGTCGAGGCCGAAACGCAATCTCACGTGCCGGCTGGCAACGCTGAAACCGACGATAACACCGAGAGTCGCGCCGGCGAGCCACGCGCCCAGGGCCAGGGTCGGGTCGAGCCGTCCCGCCAGAGCGAGGATCGTCTGCAGCCCGAATGTGACCACCCACTGCGCGAGGCTCACCGCGGCGAAGTGGATCGGGCGGTTGGTGGCGAGGATTATGGATGCCAGCGTGGTGCCGAACTGGACCACCGGCACGAGGGCCAGGGTGACCACGAACTGCGCGTTGCTCACCGCCGCGAAGTAGGAGTCGCGGAAGAGCAGGAACCCGGCGCCGAGGCCGGTCAATGTCACGGCGGACGAGACCAGGCTGCTGGTCAGCAGGGTGCCGGCGACGGCGGCGACGGGGAACAAGCGCCGTCCTATGAAATAGGCCGCCGCCCAGCCGAGGCCCAGCGCGGTTATCGCGGTGCCCATCGTCACCAGCAGTGACATCAGCGTGAAGATGCCTTTGCCTGAAGCACCGGTCGCCCGCGTGACGACCACGTTCACTCCAACCAGCGCGGCGACCTGGGTAATCTGGAGCACGAACGTGAGAGAGGATCGCCGCACCATCACACTTCCTCGCCGGTGACAGTTGGTTTCATTGCTGGGCTCTAGAGTACGGTTCGATTCGTGCGTCCAATTCGGCTTTCCATCATGGCAATCCTGACTGTGTGCCCGCCCGCGTGTAGCCCCGTCAACTCCAGGTGACGAGCCAGACAATCTCGGCGCGGGGGGTAGAAGGCACGCCGAACCCAGTGGCGAATCTCTTCCTGCAAGCTCCGAGCCTGCTTGTACCCCTTCTGATACTGACCCTTCCGCTCGAGTTCACGCAGAAGTTCACGCCGCTCTCCGTCGTCCAGCTGAGCCGGTTGGTCATGGCAGTCTGCCTGGTGACGCTGTTCGTGCAAAAGGCATTCGGCTTGCGCGAGGTGCGATTGCCTCCAATGCGCCTGTGGATTCCAGTGGTTTCCTTCATCGCCTACGCGGCCTTGAGCGCGGCGCTGTCGCGCTCCCTTCCCGGCTTGAAGACTGTCGCCGCAATGGTCGTCTACAGCTTTGTGGCGCTGGCTATGTACAACTGGTGCGCCACCGTCTGGGACCAGGATCGTTTCTGGACCTGGCTCGCGATCTCCGTCATCGCGGTGTCGATAGTGGGTCTCATCGAGGCGGTGACCGGAACCTTGATCTGGAACGCGCCCAATTCAGGCGTTCGCTGGGTCAACTCCACGTTCAAAGACCCCAACACCTATGCGCGCTTCCTGACGTTCGGAGCCGTCGCCTCAGTCGTGCTCGCATCGCGACCGCGCGCCAACGCCCGGGCGGTTTTAATCACTGCGCTCATGCTGGCGGCCGCGGCGCTGCCATTCACCTTTTCGCGCCAGGGTTGGGTGCTTGGAGCGCTGGTCCTGCTGCTCGCCGTGGTCATGGCAGTGGAGCGACGGCGTGCTCTTGGCCTGGTTGCGCTCGCCTTCATAGCTTTCGCGGCTGTAGCGCTGCTCGATCCCCAGGTCCGAGACCGTTGGAGTGTGCTTGGCGAAATCCTGACCACGGCGCCCCCTCGCGTGTACAGCGGCGCGCTCGCGTTCGTCAACCTGCTACCGCTGGACACGGTGCGGCGCTACCTGGTGGCCGCAGGGTTCCAGATGTTTTACGACCATCCTATCTTCGGAGTGGGCTTCGGCAATTTTCCCTCGAGCATGCTCGGCGCGTACAGCGGCTTCATCGCCGGCAACAGCAAGACGATCGACTCGCACACCTCGTTCGTGACGATCATTGCCGAGCTCGGCCTAGTCGGCCTCGCGCTGGCGGCGTGGTGGGCTTTCGAGTTTGTCCGCTCGTCAGTGAGCTCATTCCGCTCGCAGGTCCGCCGGCCATATGTCACAGCCGCATTGCTCGCCCTGCTGCTCATCCTGCTGGTGAGCCAGCTCGAGGGCCGGTTCCTGGAGGAGCCGTACTTGTGGTTGTTCCTGGGAGCGGCGCTAGGAGCTCAGAGGATCGATGAATCCTCAGCGGCGCGGCGCAGCGCCGCCCGCATCGCACTGGTCCACGACATCGCGGGCGTGGCCAAGATTCAGGCCCAGCTTCTTCGCGGTGCGGGACACGAGGTCGATATGATCGCGTTGCCGGAGGTCGGCGCCGCCTGGCGATGGCCGGCAAAGGCGCTTGCCATCCCGGTCCGTCTGGTCCTGTACGCGCCCGCGATCTCCAGGTTGAGGACCAAGCGATATGACGTCATCCACATCCACTGGCTGAGCCAAGGGATTGTCGGGTTGCTGAGTGGGCGGCAGTTCTTCGCCCAGGCGCATGGTTCCGACCTGCACGTGAACCTGGGCAACCCACTGCTTCTGCGCGTGACCCGGTCCGTTCTCGAAGGCGCGAAGGCGGTGTTTTACGTCACCCCAAACCTTCCTGCCTACGTCCCCGCCTACGAGAGCAAGCTGCGCTATCTGCCCAATCCCATATTGGTCGGGGAGACGGCCGAGGCGCCGCCGGCATCTGTACGCAGCGTGCTGATATTCACGCGCCTCGCGGAGGTCAAGGGCGTCGACAAGATCTTTCCAGCCGTCGATCGATTGCGTGACTCGGTTGAGGTGACCGCAATCGAGTCGGGACCCCTGTCGATCGAGTACGTCCAGCGTTACACCGGCTCGGTGCGATTTGTGCTCCCGGTTCCACACGATGAGGTCCGCGCCTTCCTTGGGCAGTTCGATGTGGTCATCGGGCAGATGAACCAGGGCAGTCTCGGATTGTCGGAGCTCGAGGCCATGGCGGTGGGGCGGCCGGTGATCACCGGAATCGATTGGAGCCTGTACCCAGAGGATCCGCCGCCGGTGATCGCCGCAGGGAACGCCGACGAGATCGTGGAAGCGGTGGAAAGGCTACGCGGCGATGCGGCGGAGCTGGCGCGGCTTTCGCGAGAGGGTCGTGACTGGGTCGAACGAAACCACGGCTACGCCCGCCACCTGCAGCTGCTCGAGAGCGCTTACTTCGGCGGCGACGTTGACATGGTTCCGACGCCGATGACTCGGTAGCTGAAGCCGGCGTCCCTCAAAGCGCCGCTTTCGAAAAAGCCGCGCGCGTCAACCATGCGCGGCGCTTTCATGATCGCGCCAGCCGCCTTGAGGTCGAGGTTTCGATAGGCGTTGTGGGCAACCATCAGGACCGCGCAGTCCGCGCCTCGCAGGGCGTCCATAACGTCGCCTTCGTGCTCGTGCACAAACGGGTCATGCACGGCAGTCTCGAAGCCGGCCTTCGTCAGCACGTCGATCAGCGCAGCGCTTGGCGAATTTCGTGTGTCGTCGCTGTTCTCCAGGTACGCATAGCCAAGGACTGTGACGCGAGCGTGGTGAGCTGCGCCGACCAGCTCCTGCACCAGCCTTGCGACGTGGGCGGGCATGCCGTCGTTGATGTGGCGCGCCACGCCGAGCAGCGAGTCCTCCGCGCCGGACCCCAGCGGTGTCGCGAGCAGCCACGAGTCCTTGGGAATACAGTGGCCGCCGACACCCCCGCCTGGGAGCAGGACGTTGCGTCCAGGCACCTTGTTGACCAGGGTCCGAACGCGCCAGGCATCGCCGCCGACGCGCTCGGAGATCAGCGCCAGCTGGTTGGCGAACGCGATCCCGACGTCGCGGTATGCGTTCTCGGCGGTCTTGACGAGCTCGGCCGTGAGGCAATCGGCGGCATCGAGGTCACCTTCGACAAAGGTCGAGTACAGGGCGATCATCAGCTCAGAGACCTCGGGCGACGAGCCGCCACAGACGCGGCTCATCGTTCTCATGTTCCGCAGCAGCTTGCCGGGCATGACACGCTCAGGGCAGTGCCCGAGATGAAAGCCGGCGCCGGCCTTCCGGCCTGATGCCTCTTCGAGCGCAGGCTTCACGACCGTGTCGATAGTTCCCGGCGCGATTGTCGATTCCACGATGACCACGGCGCCTTGCTTGAGCACCGCGCCCAGCTGAGAGCAAGCCGACCGCAAAGCCTTGAACCGCGGCCGGTGATCAGAATCGACAGGAGTGTCGACGCAGATGAGCACGATGTCAGCCTTCGCCAGGTCGGCGTAATCGGTGCTTGTGCGCAGGTGCTTGGAAGCGACCACCTGGCTCAGGAGCTCGGCCAGCCCAGGCTCGTCGCCTTTGATGGGCGAGCGTCCGCTGTTGATCACCTCGGTGCGCGGGCCATCGAGATCGACCCCATTGACCCTGAATCCGGCGCTCGCGAACATGCACGCCGCGGGCAGGCCGACATAGCCAAGCCCGATGACGCCGACAGCTGCGCTGCGGTCCTCGAGGGCGGAGCGAAGGAGTCTTGGCGAGCCGCTCACCGGCGCGCGACGGTCACCACTCGACCCTCGTCCCCGGACTCGATCATGGCCAGCGCAAGCCGCAACGCCTCGCTGCCATCCTCGCCGCTGACGATTTCCGTCGAATCGCCTTCGACCGCCTTCAAGAAGGCAACGAACTCCGACTGCAAAGGCTCTCGCTTTTGAATCACGTACTTGACCATCGAGCCCTCGCTGACTCCGCGCAGCATCGTGATCTGCTCCCAATTGTGGGCCGCGGCCTCGGCGTTCTCGTGGAAGAAAAGATCCTGCGTCAGGTAGTCGGCGCGGAACATCCCGCGCTCTCCGGTGACCGTCATCTGGCGGATCTTCGTCGGCGTCAGCCAGTTGATCTGCAGGAGGCCGACAGAGCCGTCTCCGAGGCGAAGCAGTCCGCTGACCATGTCCTCGCGAGTCGTGTGCACCTTGCGGCGCGTCTCGGCGTAGACGCGAACGATCTCGCTCCCGGTCAGGAACCGCATGAGGTCGAGGTCGTGGGTGGCCAGGTCGATCACGACTCCGACGTCGCGAATGCGCTGAGGAAACGGACCGAGCCGCTGGGCATCGAACTGGTACACCCTGCCCAGCTGCCCATCGTCGAGGCGCCGCTTCAGCTCCAGCACCGCCGGGTTGTAACGCTCGATATGCCCGACCGCGAGAATGCGTTTGGCGGACTTGGCTGCCGCCACGAGCTCGTCGGCCTGGGCCAGCGTCGCTGCGATGGGTTTTTCGACGAGGACATGGCAGCCGGCGGCGAGGGCCTCAAGCACGGCCTCGTGGTGGTTCTCGGTCGGCACCGCGATAGTGACCGCGTCCGGCCGCTCCTTTTCCAGCAGCTCCTTTAGCGACGCGTATCCGCGCGTGGAGTGGTGGGCGGCGACCTGGCATGCGGCTTCGACGTTCGAGTCCGCGACGCCGACCAGGTCGACGTTCGCCAGCTCGTTCAGCACGCGCGCGTGGTTGCGGCCCATCACTCCGGTGCCGACCACGGCGACGCGGGTCACAGCGAGTTGACGGCGGCGGCTATCCGTTCGAGGTCGGATGGTTCCAGGAGCGGGTGCACGGGCAGCGACAGTACCGACGCTGCAACCCGGTCCGTGACCGGTAGGTCGAGCTCCCCGGTGACGTCATATACGTGGGGAAAGCGGTGCGCGCTGCGCGGGTAGAAAACGCCAGTCCCGATCCCATGCTCACCGAGGTGGTGGATGGCATCCTGCCGGTCGGTGCCGGGGGGCAGCGCGATCGTGTACTGGTGCCACACATGGTCGCGATTTGCCTTCACGACCGGTGTCCGGACACCGCGAAGGTGCGCGTTGAGATAGCTTGCGTTTGAGCGGCGCCGCCGCATCGCTTCCTCCATGCGCCCCATCTGTGCCAATCCGATCGCGGCCAGAACATCGGTCAGCCGGAAGTTGTAGCCGAGCATCTCGTATTCATAGCGGTTTCGCATTCCATGGTTGCGCAGGAGCCTTGCCATGTCGGCGACGTGGTCGTCGTCAGTCGTGATCATGCCGCCTTCGCCACTCATCACGTTCTTGGTCGCGTAAAGGCTGAAGACAGCAGTCCCGAACGTCCCCACGTGGCGGCCGCGATACGTCGCGCCGACCGCCTGGGCGGCGTCCTCGAGGAGGATGACGCCATGTTTTCTCGCGATCGCGGAGATCTCGTCCATGTCGCAAGCCTGCCCATACAGGTGAACGGGCATCACGGCCTTGGTGCGGGGGGTGATCGCTGCCTCCAGGCGTTCCGGATCGATGTTGAAGCTCGCCTCCTCGATGTCGGCGAAAACCGGTGTCGCGCCCGTGAACAGGATTGCGTTGACAGATGCGATGAAGGTGAACGGGCTGGTGATGACCTCGTCGCCTGGCCCGATCCCGTGCGCCAGGAGCGCGAGGTGCAGCCCGGTCGTGCCGGATGATGTCGCGATCGCGTGGCGCGCGCCGGTCATGTGCGTGAACGCATCCTCGAGCGCCGCCACCCGCGGGCCCTGCGCAAGCATGCCCGACTCCAGAACCTCGATCACGGCGGCTTTCTCCTCGTGCCCGATCCATGGGCGCGATAGAGCTATGTGTGGGGGTGAGCTCGACTCAGTTTGACGTTGAGTCTGCGATGTCTGCTTCGCCAATGAACTCGACCAATCCTACAGGCTGGGGACCCCTGGCTCAAAGCCCCGGCGCCAGGCTGTGGAAGCCCGTTCAGCCGGAGGCGCACTGCCCCTCGACCAGCGGATCCAGCTCCAGCGAGTCGACGATGACCGCCTTCTGGCCTCGTTGCAGCAGCCGCATGCCCAGCTGCCCGCTAGGCCGATCGAGGACGATCGCACCTCGCACCCAGCGCATACCCGGTGTGGGCCCCGACCACGAGAGCTTGGTGACCGCGCTGCCGACCCCGGCTTCGATGGCGCTGGTTTCACCGGTCCCGTAGTCGTAGACGCGAGCGCTGATGCAGTAGCTCCCGGCGGCGACCGGCGGAACTGGCTGGCTGGCGGTTGAGCCGACCTGGCTCGCAGTGGCGCTCAGTGAGTCCTGGTAGGCGGAACCCCCTGCGATGGACCATCCGCCGGCATCGCCGGCGATCACGCCGCCCATGTCCTCGGCCTGGTAGAGGAGTCCGACGTCGAAACGCCCCAATGCCACCGAGTGATTCGGGCCCAGCTCGATGCTAAGCCGGTAATTGCCGACGGGGGCATCGGTGGGAATCGGAAGTGCAAAAGTCTGGCTTGCACCGCCCCCCGCGAGCTCGATGCTGCGGCTGAACGTGCGATTCGAATCCAGTGATTCGGCTCGCAAGACAGCTTGCCCGGCGATGGCTTCGCTCGATTGGAGCCGGGCGAAGACGGCACGACCGGCAAGCGCCGGCTGGGGGCCGATGCCGCTGGCCGCGAAATCAGGCAGTGGTCCCGCCTGCTGGGGCAGGTTCAGGTAACCGTCGAGCCTGAGCGGGTCGTAGCTGTAAAGCTGCCAGCGGTTCCCGGACGCGATCGGGGACAGAATCCCGGCGGTCGCCAGCTGCGCCCAGGCCGCCGGGTCGGTGCGGTCCATGTCCACCAGCACGTCGGTGACGCCGTAATGTTCGATCACTCCCGCCAGCCCAAAGGCGTCCAACTGGCCCTGCGTGGCGTCGAGGGCCGATTCGCGGCGCTGCGCACCATCCAGGACCTGGACCGGCGTGTGCGAGAGCGGAACCCCCACCACCTCCCGGCCTGTGAGGCCGGCCAGTTCGTAGGCCATCCGCGGCTCAGCCAAGATGACGGCTGATTTGGGCAGCCTGGCGATCGCCGCCAGCCGGTCGCTCCACACCACGGCCAGGTCGCCCGACCGGGAGGCCGTGATGCTCTTCGCGGAGCTGGCGGGCCGGAGGTACTGCGCCAGCGTTCCGGTGTAGAAGCCAGGCGCCACCGCCAGTGCAGAAACCACTATCGCCGCCGCAGCGAGAATCGCCATGCGGCTGTGGCTCCGAATCGCGTGGATGGCGAGTGCAACGCCCCAACCCAGGCCAATCCAGGCCAGCGGCGCGAGCACGCCGGCCACCCTGGCCAGCAGATACTGCCCGCTCCGCGAGCTTGCGAACAGCGGCACGAGTGCTGCGACAGGGACCACCAGCAAGGCGGCGATCAGAAGCCCCGCACCAACTTCTTTTGCTCTCCACAACCGAACGAGGAGGATTGCGAAAACTGTCCCAAGCACGATCCCGGGATTGCCAAACCAGAAGCTTGGCCAAACCCAGGGCCAGGGGTGATGGATGATTGGGACCAGCAGCGGAGACATCACCGCCAACGCCTGATAAGGCGCCGGTATGCGGAGCGTCAGCACGTTGACTATCAGCAATGGAAGGGCGGCTGCACAGACGACGATCGCGGCGAACGTGACGCGGGTGGCGGAGGGCGAACGCACCACTACCGCGGCAGCCGTGGCGCCGCCCATCGCAATCAAAAGGAAGGGGCTAAGCAGTGGATGCACCGCGCTCGCTCCAAATGCGGTCATGGCCGCGACCAAGAGCTCGCGTCGTGATCCGTTCTCGACATATCGGAGCGCGAATGCGATGGCCAGCCATGCCAGCAGGAGCCCGAACCGGTTGGGATAGGCAGCATCGCGAAAGTCGAAGTTGAGCGCGAGCACGGTGTAGAGGACCGTGGCGATCAGCGCCGCGATCGCGTTGCGTGTAACCGCGATCGCCAGGGCGAAAAACGCGAGCACTGTCAGCGGCGTGACCGCGACGTTGACCACGCGCCACACCGTCACCGGGTCGTTTCCCGAGAAGCTGGAGACCAGCGCCAACGCTAGGTGCCACGCGCCGCTGGTCGGGTCTGGGACCGACACCGGAGTCGGGAAGAAGACCTCTTGCGGCAGGGCGGTTCCGTGTTGCAAGACGGCTCGGATCGCCGCCAGGTGATAGAAGGTATCGGCCGTTGCGCTCAGCCAGGGCCCTGAGTACAGAGCGGAGAGACCAGCCACGAGCGAGAGGACCACGGCCGCCGGGAGCGCCCAGCCTGGCAGCACGCGCTGAGTCGCCGCCGCCCTCCGCAACCGGAGCGAGATCGGGAGTCCAATCGCGGAGAGCACGATCACCGCGATCGATGCGGCTTTGACCCCGTTGAACCCGGCGCCGAGCACGAAGCACGACCAGCCGATGAGCGCAATGACCGCCAATGAGAGGGCGAAGGCGGGCGCCACCTGGAGGGCTGCAGGCAGGTCGCGAGGACCCGCCAATCGCCAGATCGCCAAGCCTGGCAGGAGCAAGAGGACCGCGGCCCAGATTGAGATCGAAACGATGGCCATGGTGCTACCCCGAGGCTCTGGTGGCCGGCGTCACTTGAGCGACTTGTTGTACTCCATGTCGAACCACATTGCGAAAAGAAGCAACTGAAGGCCGCCGATCAACAGCAACGCCACCAGCACCGTGGTGGCGATGGCGATGCCACCAGTGAAGAGCTTGAAGGCCGACTCCAGGACGCCCAGCCCCAACCCCGCGATCAGGAAGACGAACGCAAAGAAATAGAAGAAGACGAGGGGATGGAAGTCCTGGATGACGTACTTGACCAGCAGGCGATAGAAGAACCCTCGCAGCAGGAGGAAGCTCACGGTCGGAATCACTTTCATGACGTTCATCGATGAGCGCTCGCCGATCCCGTATCGCGGATGCACCGGCACGTCGGCGACTCGAAAGCTATGGATGTTGAGCTGGATGAGAAGGTCGTTGGGATAGCCGTAGCTCGGATAGAGGCGGCCGAGGTCGATGGTCTTCAGCGCAGCGAGAGAGATTGCCGTAAAACCCGATTGCGAATCGGCAACGTGCCAGTACCCCGACGCGATTTTCGTCAGCATGGACAGGAACGCGTTGCCGAGGTAACGCACGTGCGGAGTCTTGCGCCACGCTTCCCCCGTGAAGAGCCGGTTGCCTTTGCTGTAATCGGCCTTGCCGTTGACGACAGGGTCGATGATCAACGTCAAGTCCTTGGGATCCATCTGGCCGTCGCCCGCCATCACAGCGACCACATCGATGCCCGCGTCCACCGCCGTCTGGTAGCCCTTGGTGATGGCCGCGCCGACGCCCTGGTTCTTTGGCTGCTCGATAACTGTCAGCCGGTTTCCCAATCGCTCTTGCCATTCACGGCAACGCTCGAGAGTCGCGTCGGTGCTGCGATCGTCCACCACGATGATGTTGTCGACGAACTCAGGCATCGTCTCCAGCACTTTGCCGATCTGGCGCTCTTCGTTGTAGCAGGGCACCACGACGCCCACGCTGCAGCCGCCAAGCACGTGGGTATCCTAGCCGTCTCGCCTCAGATCAAGAGAGGCGACTCACCGACGGACTCTGTCCAGCTGGGCGTAGACGTCCACGGGGATCGTGACCTCGGTCCCGCAATCGTCGCATCGCATGAGAACCCCGTCCGGCTTGGAATCCGCATGCTTTAACGGCTTGCCGCAGACGCATGCAAAGCCTCTCAGCCGTGCGGGGTTGCCGACGACGACGCCATGATCCGGAACAGCACGCGTCACGACGGCTCCAGATCCAACTAGGGCGAACCGCCCGATGGTGACTCCGGGCAGCACCACCGCACCGCCGCCCACCGAGGCTCCGTGCCCCACCACGCCCTTGCTGGTGGTCCAGTCGCTGTCCGATTTCAGCGATCCATCAGCGTTGATGGCGCGTGGGTTCTTGTCGTTGAGAAGCATCACTCCCGGACCGAGGAACACTCCATCCTCGAGCTCGAAGCCATGAAACACGAAGACGCTGTTCTGAAGCTTGCAGCGGTCGCCGATCCGCACGTTGAGGTCGATGTAGGCGCCTTTGCCCAAGATGCATTCGCTGCCGATGACGGCGCCCTCGCGTACCTGGACCTGGTGCCAGATCCTCGTGCCGCGTCCGATCTTGGCGTCGTCCGACACATCGGCGGTGGGGTGGATGGTGACGTTTTCGCGCGCCGTCATCGGCTCTCGACCAAAGGACCGCTCGCCGCGGTCAGGTCCAAATACGCTTTTTCCATCCGTCCCATGTTGACGTCCCAGAGGCCCCTTTCCTCGATCACTTTCCAATTGTGCTTCGCCGCCGCAACGCGGCGGTCGGGGTCCAGCAGGCCGGTGACCAGCGCCTGAGCAAGGGGCGCGACCTGGCGAACCGCCACCACCGCGCCACCGCCTTCGCCCACCCATTCGCGATTGCTCGGGAGGTCGGATACCACGGGGTAGGCGCCGGCGGCCATCGCCTCCAGCAGGGTCACCGAAGTGCCTTCAGACGACGGCACCGAGACGTACACCGCAGCTTTTCCGAGTCGCTCGGCCAGCCCGGTTGGCCACGAGGCGATGCCTGTGAATTCGACGGCATGGGTCACGTCAAGGCGCGCCGCCAGGTCACGAAGCTGTCGGTCGAGGGCCCCCGCACCGCCCACCAGCAGTCGCGCCGCGGGTACGTGCTTCAGGACCTCTGGCATCGCCGTGATCACCTGGTCCACGTTGTACAGCGGCCGTTCGAGCGATCGCTGGCTGACGATGGTTGGGGCCCTTTCGGCGGGTGGCACTTTGAACGCGGGCAGCGCCTCCAGCATCTCGCGGCCGACGCCGAGGACGACCTCCAGCAGCCGTTCCGGCCGCGCGCCCATGGCACGCGCCGCGTCTCGCAGCTGAGTTGAGTTATAGGTGACTTTGTCGGCGCGTTCCAACACCCAGCGCACGAGCCGGCGCGTAATCACCGACAAACGGGGATCGACCAGGAGGTCCGACCCCCACGCGGAAACGACCAGGGGATGACGTCCCGACATGGCGGCGAGCACTCCATAGTCGGATACGTAATGCGCGTGAACCACGTCGGGGTTGATGCGCTCGAGCTCACCGTAAAAGCCGGCCGCCCTGAGGCGGGCGGCGGTGACCAGTCTCAGCAGGCCGGGGAATCGACCCATCGCAGCCGCGGACCGCGGGCCGGCGCGCCGCACGCCAGGCGCCCGCGGGCGCACAAAATGCACGCTCGGGTTTCCGTCGAACTCTGTCAGCGGCTGATAGAAGCTCAGCAGGCTGACGTCAAAGCCTCTCTGCGCGAAGTGTCGTGACCACCGCTGCACGTGAATGCTGTCGGCATTCCCGATCATGCAGATCTTGATTGCGCTTATGAGGGGCGCTCGCGCTGGGGCAGCTTCGAGATCGATGGCTCTTCTTTCGGGCGCTTCGCAGTCCGCACTGCTTTCTTGAGAGTCCGTACGAGCTCGTCGCTTCGCCCTTCCACCGCCAGTCCGCGCACCCGCTCGATCGTCCACGCCAGGTCGCTCTCACTCGGAATGTAAGGCGCGACCACGTCGAGGATCGAAGGATCTGTGGTGGGGCGCACGCCTTCGTCCGACGCCAGGAGCTGCTCGCTCATGAGCTCACCGGGCCGCAAGCCGGAGAACACGATCTCGATGTCCTCTCCAGGGCGCATTCCACGGGAACGGATCAGGGAGTTCGCCAGGTCGAGGATCTTTATTTCGGGGCCCATATCCAGCATGTACAGGTGGCCCGACTCGCCCATCGGCAGGGTTCTCACCACGAGGAGCACGGCCTCGCGGATCGTCATCATGAAACGGGACACGTCGGGGTGGGTGATGGTGACGGGACCGCCCTGCTCGATCTGGCGCTCGAACAGAGGAACCACACTGCCGCGGCTGCCGACCACGTTGCCAAAGCGCACAGCCCAGCACAGGGTCGAGCCTCGATGGCCCAACACGATCTCCTCGCACAGGCGCTTCGTGCAGCCCATGACCGAGTGTCGAGCGACAGCCTTGTCGGTCGAGATGAGCACGAAGCGCTCGACCTCGGCCGCTTCCGCGCAGCGGAGCGTGTTCCAGGTGCCGACCACGTTGGTCATCACCGCCTGTATCGGGTGGCTCTCTAGCATCGGCACGTGCTTGTACGCGGCGCAGTGAAAGACGATGTCGGGCCGCTCCTCAGCGAACACCACGCCGAGCTGGTCGGCGTCAACGATGGATACCAGGGCCTCCCGGATGACGATCGTGGAATCGACGCGCAGCTCCTCGGCGAGCTCGAATATGCCGCTCTCGTTGATGTCCAGCAGGACGAGGCGCCGCGGGTTGAGCCCGGCGATCACGCGACACAGCTCCGAGCCGATCGATCCGGCCGCACCCGTGACCAGCACGGTCTTGCCGCGGACCACCTTTTCCGATGCGCTGATGTCGATGTCGCGCTGAGCCCTCCCGACCAGGTCGTCTGCGGACAGCTGACGTAGAGGCATCCCCGAGTGGCCCGGCAACCACTTGTCGGCTTCGGGGACGATGAAGATCGGCAAGTCGGCTGCGAGGCAGATCGCGAACAGATCGCGCTGCTTCTGGGTGCTCGGGCCTCTGAGCACGAATGCGACGCCCTCGGCGTGGGTCTCCGCGATCCAGCGGCTCAACGCTCGCGCCGAGCCCACGACTGGAACGCCCATGACGGTACGTCCGCCGTCGCCGGGCGTCAGCGTCGCTATGGCAACCGGGACCCAATCGGCGTTGGCATGCTGGAGCAGGATCTTCACCGTCGAATACGCGGACGGATCAGGCACGACGACGAGCAACCGGCTGCCGGCCCTGGGCGCCGAGGACAGTAGGCGCGGCAGGAGTCGGAACGCGCCGACCGCGATGACGACTGCGGGGGCGGCCAGGAAGGGTACGAGCAATCGATATGGGCGGATCTCGCCCATCATCAGGTTCGCAATCCCGAATAGGAAGGTCGCCTCCAGCACCGCAAAGCCGACCGCGAACGCGTCGTTGATTCCCGCCACCGCCCAGACGCGCCGGTGCAGATGGAATCGAGTCTCTCCGGCGGCCATCGCGAGGTAGGCCATGACCAGGGTCAGCAGCAAGTACCAGTTGGGGCCGTTGGTGCCTCCAGGACGTCCGCCGTACCCGAGGTACTGGAACGCAAGAAGGATGAACCAGAAGATCAGCGCCTCGCCCAGGAGAATGACTCCGAAGCGATGGCTGGCGCCGAGCAGCCTCCGAATCTTGGGCGGCCATCCTTCAGCTTCGACCGGGGCCCGCAGCGCGGCCTGCGGCGAGTGGGGAGCGGACATTACCTGGAGGAGAAGCCTACAGCGCGGGGCGGCGGTCGGCCGTTACGAGACCGTCACGGTGACCGGGGTGAACTGCAGGAACCAGAACTGGTGCTCCTTGATCATCTCGAACTCGAGGACGAGGGAACCGGCGCGAGGCGGGGCGACAGTCACCTTCACGGTCACGCTGTGGCCGGCGGCGACGTTGCTTGGGAGCTTGAAGGCATTGCTCGAGATCCAGCTGACTCGGTTTGCGGCCCCTCCGGCCGAGGTCGCGAAATGGACGTGGAGGTCAACCTCCGTGTAGCCCGTCGAGGGCCAGGCCTGCGTCCCGTTGTTGGTGATCGACACCGAGAAGGTTTTCGACTTGCCGGCGACCCAGGTGGTGGGAACCGTGGTGACGTTGTACGCGGCCGACCATCCCGGTGGCGCGGCGATGACAGTGATCGCCCGGTATGACTTGAACCAGAATTGGTGCTCCTTCGTCATCTCGGCTTCGAGAAACATGGAGCCAGAACCGGGCGGAGCCTTCATGGTCACTGTGACCGCGGCACTCTTACCGGGAGCGAGATCGGTAGTGAGGGAAAAAGCCTGGCTGCTGGTCCAATTAGCGCTCCGGGCAGAGCCGCCGGTCCGGCTCGTGAAATGCAGGTCAAGATCGACTCGGTAGTGGCCGGTCGAAGGCCAGCTCGTGTTGCCGGTGTTGGTCACCCTGACGGGGAACGTCTGGCTCGAAAGCAGCGTCCAACTCTTTGGCGCCTGGCTCAAGTCATAAGTCCCCGCCCACACGGCCGCCGCCACCCTTGTCTTGATGGGCGCCCACTGCTTGAACCAGAACTGATGCTCCTTGATCATCTGGGCCTCGAGCACGATGGGTCCCGTTCTGGCCGGGGCAGCGAATGTGACGTTCAGGGTCACGCTGTTGCCGGGGCCAAGGTCGGCCGGCAGGGGGAAGGCCTTGCTGCTGACCCAGTACGCTGCCTTCGCCGAACCGCCCGCACGGGTGGTGAAGTGCAGGTCGAGATCGACCCTATCGTGCCCGGTTGACGGCCAGGTCGCGCCGCCGGTGTTGGTCACGGTCACCGGAAACGTCTGGCTTTGACCGGCCACCCAGGCGGTCGGGACCTTGCTCATGTCGTAGGCGGCATCCCACCCGCCGAAGTGATTGGCCAGCGCCGACCAGAGCTCTTTGGCCGCGCCGCCGTAGTTGAGGGTCCAAATCCCGACGCCGCGCAAACCGTCGCGATTGACGAGGTCGTACTTGTCACCGAGCGACTTGGCATCGTCCCAGAAGAGCTCTCGAGTGCACTTGAGGGTGGTGCTATACCAGGTGTCCCAACGCTCCTGCCCCGTCGGGTCGTTGGGGTCCCGGTGAGCGACGAAAGAGCCAGGGCGAACCGAGGGGTCGGTCGACTCGCCAACCGCGTTCATGTACATGTCGCTCGTCACGGCGCCGATCGGGTGCTGGTACTCGGATGTCGCGTTCGCGACGCAGGCCTTGCGGCCGTAATACGGGACGCCCAGGATCACCTTGCCCGGCGAGACGGCCGCCGAGTACTGCGCCATGACGTCGGAGTCGTTGTAGTAATAGGTGGTCAGCGGTGACGTGGGACCAAGGCACAGGTGTCCGCAGCTCGTCGGAGCGTGATCGAAGTTCGAGTACTCCATGTCGTAAGCCATGACGAAGAACGAGTCCACGCTGGCGTTCAGGCCTGGCACGTCAAAGAAGCCGGCCGAGTCGCCGGCGGATCCCGCGTAGGTGTCCACCGACAGGTAGTACGAGCTACCCAGCGCAGATCGAAGGCTCGCCACGAAGCCCGTGAACGCATGCTCCGCCCACGAAGGATCGGCGGTGTTGCAGGGCTGGTTCACACCTTCGTAATCGACGTTGACGCCGTCGACCCCTTTTGCCTTCACCTGGGCAACGGTGTTCTTGATGGTGACTGACCCATGAAGCAGCGCGTCGCACAAGGCATTCGGATAGATGCCGGTGTTGTCGCTGCTGATGATCGTGAGTACGACCTTGGTCCCGTGCGCGTGGGCCGCGGCGACCAGGTTGGTCAGTTGGCTGGAGTTCCAAACCGCCAGGTCGGAATCGGCCTGGTAGGTGCCGTTCCACAGCACGTGCAGCCCGAAGTAGGCGACCGTGGTCAGGAGGTTGAAGTTCCAGCTCGGGTATCCGTGGGTGGGATCACTCAGGCTGCTGCCAAGCGCAAACCCGAAAACCTCGCGGCTCGGCTTGCTGGTCGCCACCAAAGTGGTGGCCGCGGCCTGGGCGACTGGAAGCGACTGCTTCGGCGCTGCGGCTTGGGCCGGGGTCATCCCGAAGGTCAAGGTGCCCAGGACGCAGATCAGTAGGAGTTTTTTGCGGAGAGTTTGCCAGGACATGGGCGTAGAAGGTTGCCCACTGTACTCGCCGCCCCCCTGGAGCGTCAAATAAGGTTTTCGGGCTTCTCCAAAGCTGGTGCGAGGGGCTTGGCAGGGGCCGAAAAACCTCTTTTGCCGATCGCACGGATCGCCACGAGCTCGAACGCGGCTAGGATCCAGAACTCGATGCTCGTGTCGTTCTTCCAGTACGGAGAGTCGACCAGCCCGTGGACCCCCCATAGGACCAGGCTTCCGGAGACTCCCCAAAGCAGAGCGTGGTAGAAGCCGCCGGCATGGGAGTACGCCCGCCATCCTCGATAGAGGAGGCCGAAGAAGATGATCGCGAACGCGACCATGCCGAGCAGGCCGACCTCGACCCAGAAGGTCAGCCATACGTCGTGGGGGTAGATCTCCAGGATCGTGCCGCGGAACACATAGTGGTATCCGCCCAGGCCACTGCCAAAGATCGGATGATCCCGAAGCATCGACAGCGTGTCGGCGAAGATGCTGAGCCGGCCGCGAATGGTGGTCTGGCCGTCAAAGAGGTTGAACTGGCCGGCGAACCGCTTTGAGACGAGCGGTACCCGGAGCAGGGCGATCACCACGACGGCCGTCCCGGCAGCCAGCCACAGGCGCTTACGACTCGTAGCGATGGCCACGACTGCAAGAACGGCGATTGCGAAATAGGCTCCGCGTGAGAGGGTCAACACGAGGGCCGGCGCAAGGAAGGCCATCCAGGCCACAGCCAGCACGCGGTCCTTGCGCTGGTCGGCAAACATGAGAAAGCCGGCCGCCAGCGCGAATGGCGGCTCGAGGTACATCGCGACCTCGGGAGAGCTCGTGTACAGTGCGGTCGGCGGCGAGCCAAGCACGAACGTGCCGTGGATGAAGCTCACAAAAAAAGCCACGACGTTGAGGGCGGCGAATATCGAGCTGCCGATACCAAGACCCACCAGCAAGCGGCGTACCTGGCCAGGCACGCGCAGCAGATCGATGGCGACATAGAAGATCGCGATCGGCTCGAGGAAGTACGCGCGGTACAGGCCAAGAGCGTGCCACCGGTCGGGTGGCACGACGACTGCAATGGCCCCGGCAATGAGCAACATCACGATCGGTATGTCGTACGGCGTCCGGGTGCGGCGGAATGCCCCCTCTCGGCGCCGTCCCAGGAGGTAGAGGACGAGAGTTGCGAGGACGAGGAGCTCGAGCAACGTGGTCGATATCGGGCCGTACTTCCACCGCACCACATACAGAGGAAGGCCTGCGACAGTAATCGCCAGCATCGTCGTCGCGTAGCGGTCGTAGGGGTTGGCGGTCGCCGGTGCGTCGACTTCCGCCTCCGCCGCCGGCGATGTTGGGGTCCTGTCGTCGCCGACAATGCCCTTAAACATCGATCACCGGGGCAATTGTCACACTAGATCGGTGTCCAAACGGTTCCTCATCCTGACGCAACATTTTCCTCCTGAGGTCGGAGCAGCCCAGAACCGGCTGCATGCTTTCGCGAAGCAGCTACAGGCTCGGGGCCACGTGGTGCGGGTTGTGACTGCCATGCCCAACTACCCGAAAGCCGAGATTTTTCCTCCATATCGTGGCAAGCGGCTGGTGCGAGAGGAAATCGATGGGCTGCCCGTAACCAGGACGTGGATCTATCCCGCCACGGGGCGCAACGTAATCAAGCGCCTGTTGTGCTATTGGTCCTTTGCCATCTCGTCGCTGCCGGTCTGCATGCGAGAGCCAAGGCCCGATTTCATATTTGTCGAATCGCCACCACTTTTTCTCGGCTGCACGGCTCTCGTCTGCTCGCGGCTCCGCGGGGTCCCCTACATCCTTAATGTTTCCGATCTATGGCCCGAATCGGCCCGCCAGTTTGGCATCGTTCGCAATAAAGTCCTGCTCGCGTTTGGCGAGCGCCTGGAGCGTTTGCTCTACAGAAACGCATATCGGATAAGCGCCCAGACCGACGGGATTCGCAACCACATCGCGGCGATCGTCGGCGGTGCAAAGGTGATGATGCTCTACAACGGCGTCGATATCACGGCCTTCAGGCCGGGCATCGTCGCCTCGGTGCCCTGGGTCGAACCACACGAAGCCGCCTTTTTATTCGCAGGGACGTTCGGTTACCAACACTGCTGGGATGTAATCCTCGACGCAGCTGAGCTCCTGCGCGCGCGGCCCGACATTGTGTTCCTGCTCGTAGGAGACGGTCCGGAAAAGGCACGGCTGGTCGATCAGGCTCGCTTGAGAAATCTTGACAACATCAGGTTCGTCGAGTGGCGGCCGGTCAATGAAATGCCCGCCCTGTTCGCGGTATGCCGAGCGACCGTCGTGCCACTGCGAAAAGGCGAGCTGCTGAAAGGCACGAGGCCTTCCAAGATTTTTCCGGCTCTCGCGTGCGAGAGTCCCGTCATTCTCAGTGGTGAAGGGGAGTCAGCTCGGCTCCTGCTGGACAACCGCTGCGGAATCGTCGTGCCGCCGGAGGACAGCTCTGCGTTTGCGGAGGCCGTCAAACGCCTGGCCGACCATCCCGAGGAGGCGCGCGAACTTGGAAGGCGGGGACGGCTACTCGTCGAGCGTGATTACGGCTGGGATACGCTGGTGGGATCGTGGCTGCGCGAGCTTCCGGCCTAGCTCGGCAGGCTGAAAGCAGCCCCATCACATTTCTTATCTATTCGCCGTTTCCGAATTACTCCGGTGGGCGTGAGAATTGGCTCCGCCACCTGGGTGCTTGCCTGAGCGAGCGCGGTAAGGCTGTGCGTGTGATCGCCTACGCGACGAACAGGGCGCCGTTCCACTCCCTCGAGCAATCGGGAATCGATTTGGTCGCGCTCCCATCGGTGAGGTACTTCTACAGGGCTTTCAGGCTTTTGAACCTTGTCTCCCTGGGTCTTCTCAAGTACCTCGACCTCTTCGTCTTCTATCCGATTATCGCGGCGGCCTACTTGCGATCGAAGCGGCCGGCGCCCCTTGTCTGCATGAACCCGGTGCCGGAAGGCCTGGCGGCGCTCCTGGCGGGCGTGCCGTACGTGGTGTCGGTCAGAGGCGACGTGCCCAAAGGCTTGTCATCGGGTCCTTACTCGTTTCTCGAGGGTCCCCTCCGGCGGCTCGAGCGCCTGGTCTTGCGCCGCTCACGCAAGGTGCTGGCCAACGGCCGAGATACGCAGGAACGCCTGTCCCGCGCTGATATCGCGTCCACCATCGTGCCCAATGGAGTTGACGTAGCTCGGTTTGCCCAGGCCATCCCGGCCGGCGACATGGGTCGAGATCTCGTTCACAGGGCAGCGGGCAGGCCGGTCATCGCTTTCATCGCGACCATGGACGAGATCCATGGCGTCAACGACGCGATCGATGTCGCCGTCCAGCTGAAGGCGCTCGATCCCGACTTCATGCTGGCCATGGTCGGGAAGGGAAACGCGGCGGCTTTTCGCGAACGAGCGCTGGCGCTCGGGCTGGCCGGCTCGATCGAGTTCATGGGCGAGGCGGACTCGGTGGTCGACGTCTTGCAGCGTTCGTCAATCTTTCTCGGCATCAGCCATGGCAACGGCATGTCGATGTCCGCTCTCGAGGCCATGGCCGCTGGGGTTCCAATGGTGGCCTGGGACGCTCTGACCTATCGACAGCTGATCGAGGACGGCACTTCCGGCCTGCTGGCGTCAGGCCCCGCGGAGCTCGCCGATCGCTGCATGCGATTGCTAAGGGAGCCTGGAACCGCGACGAGGCTCGCGCTAGCCGCCAAGGCCGCCGTGCGTGAATACGACTGGCAGAAGGTCGCTGACATCTTCCTTGCTGAGATCGCCTACGTGTAGTTCGCGGGGGTTTTTGAGACTCCATCCCTAGGCGGCCCTGTCTCGGGCGCCGCCTTTGTATGCCTCTTTATGGTGGCGATCGCGACGACCTCGAGACCGGCCAGGGTCCAGAACTCAAGGGCCAGGTCGTTCTTCCAGTACGGCGAATCGACCAGCCCGTGCACTACGAACACGACCCAGGCAGCGAAGAGGCCCCACAACAGCGGCCGGCTCAGGTCTTGAGCCGAACCGAACGACCTCCAGGCTCGCCACATGAGGCCGAACAGGATCACGGTGAACGCAAGCATGCCGATCAGCCCGACCTCGCTCCAGGTTGTCAGAAAGATATTGTGTGCATAGGGCTCGGGATGCAGGTTCCGCGTCCGATAGTGGGCCATCACTGTCTGATACCCGCTGATGCCGGCCCCGAAGATGGGATGGTCGCTGAGCATGCGCAGCGTCACCTTCCAGATGGCCAGGCGAAGCGCGAGTGTGGCGTAGTGAGGATCCAGCTGATGCGCCAGCCGCGCCGCGACAAAGGGAATTCGAGACACCGCGAGCGCGCCGACGACCGCCGCCGCCAGCAGCCCTAAACGCAGCCGAATGTCTCGAACGCTTAGAACAGCGACCAGCGCCAGCACGGCACCAGCGAGCAGCGCGCCGCGGGACAGGGTGCATACCAAAGCGGGTAGTACGAAAACAAGCACGACTGCCGCGATCACGCGGCTGGTGCTGCTGTATGCGAAAAGGAAGAAACCAAGCGCGACGGCCGCTGTCGGCTCCAGGTAAAGGGCTACGGCGTTGGGGTTGATGCCAAACACGCCGGGTGCGTCGCTTGGGACCAGGTGTCCTTCCAGATACACGCTCAAGAAAGTCACGATCACTGCGAGCGAAAGAGCGCAGGCGCTTACAGCGGCCGCAATGAGAACGGGTTTGACCTCGGCCATCGAGGGGAGAACCGCAGTTGCGACGTAGAAGATCGCCACCGGCTCCAGCAGGAATGCGCGATACACGCCGAACGCAGCGCGGTGGTCGGGTGCGATGAATATCGCGATGGCGCCCGCGACCAGGAATATCGCGATGGGTATGTCGTAGGGGTTTCGCCTCGGCAACGGCGCGCGGTGGCGCCACAGGGTGAGTGCGTACAGGACGCAGGTGAGCAAGATGAGGCTCTCGAGGAGAGTGGTCGGAAGAGGCCCGACGTGCCAGCGGACTACGTAAAGAGGCATCGCTGCCGCTGTGAGCGTCAGCGCCCATCGAGTGAGCCGCAGAAGGTCAAGTTGTGTTGGCTTCAGGTGGCCGATATGTTAACTGCGAGCCCAGCGGCCACCCTTAACGGGCTGAGTGGCGAAGCCGCGGTTTCTGGGCTAGGATTCCGCACACAGATCGCACCCATGAACCCCTACCTCGCCGTATTGGGCATCTCGGCCCGAGCGGCCGACCAAGCCTGTTGGCGCCAGTTTTGCCAAGACCACACGTCAGCAGATACATGAGCACATCTCTCTTCGTGGCTCCCGTGGCGCCAGGTGGAACGGGCCAGTGATCGGGGCGCCCCTGTCCTGATCGTTCGCAACCTTTGGGGTCGTTGGTTGGCGCTTTGCCTGTTCTCGCTAGCAGCCACCCCCCTCGCGTCTCTGAATGTATCGGCGAATGTATCGGCCGCGCCGTCGTCGCCAGCCGCCCTCACCGCGGTTGACTACCCGCGCGCGACATGGGTGCCCGCGGCGTCAACGAATTTCACCGTCGCCGACCGGCCGCACGACTATCCGATCGACATGATCGTCATCCACGACATCGAGGGGAGCTACGCCAGCGCCATCAGCGCCTTCCAGAACCCCAGCCGCCACGGCTCAGCGAACTACGTCATCTCGTATCACGGCCAGGTGACGCAGATGGTGTCCGAGAAAGACATCGCATGGCATGCCGGCAACTGGGATTACAACACTCGCGCGATCGGAATCGAGCACGAGGGATACGCGTCGAAAAACCTGTACACGATTCCCGAGTACCGCGCGAGCGCGGAGCTTGCGGGCTCCATCTGCTCGCGATGGGGCGTGCCGATGGATCGCGCGCACATCATCGGCCACTCCCAGGTGCCCGACCCTAATCATCCGGGGCTGTTTGGCGGCACCGATCATCACACCGATCCGGGGCCGTACTGGAACTGGACCCTGTACATACGGATGGCGCAGTACTACGCGAACCTCCTGCCCAGCCCACCGCACATGGTGCTCAGCGCCACCGCGTACAGCGGCGATGGCACGGCGACCGTGCAGTGGCCGGCCGCACGCACGTGCCACAACCCCATCAACTCGTACGTGGTCGTCGCCCAACCGGGTGGAATGCAGGTGACGGTGCCTGGCACCGCGACCTCGGCCTCATTCACCGGCCTCACGAATGGCGTCAACTACACCTTCACCGTCACCGCGCACAATTCGGATGGCCAGGACAGCGTGTCCTCGAACAGCGTCACCCCCGGCCCGGCCTGCTCGGGTGCGACCCTGACCGCCAGCCCGGCCTCACCCCAGTCTGCGGGTGGCGCCGTCACGTTCACTGCCACCTCGAGTGCTTGCCCCAATCCCCAGTACCAGTTCACGGTTCAAAGCTCCAACGGCACCTGGGTAGTCCAGCAGCCCTTCGGCAGTGACAGCTGGACCTGGGACAGCTACACGTTTGGCGCCGGCGTTCACAGAATCGGACTTTGGGCGAACCATGCCACGGCCAACCCGGCCCAGGCCGAGTCCTCCACCACGTTGACCTACACGCTCAGTCCGTTCTCGATGACCGATTGGAACGCCGCCTTCGATATGAGCCAGGCGCCGACGAGCTGGGTGGCAGGGCGGAGCCAGACCTTCCCGGTCACCGTGACCAACTCGGGAAGCGTCACCTGGCCGGCCGCCGGTTACGGCAGGGTCGATCTGATAATTCACTTCGCGAAGGTGGGCGGAGGCTCCGCCACCCGGTCGCAGTGGCTGAATCTCAGCGGCTTCTCGATGCCGTCGAACCTCGGGCCGGGCGCTAGCACGACGTTCAGGGTGACCGTCGCCGCCCCGTCGACCACCGGTGCGCTGGTTCTCGAGGCGGACATGATCAAGGAGCACCAGTTCTGGCTCCCGCAGTGGCAGCCGGTCGCCGTCAACGTGGCGGCCCCTAACAAGACAGCCGGCTACGACATGGGCACGGTTCCGACCACCTGGCTACCCCGCCAGACCCAGACGTTCCCGGTGACCGTTACCAACACCAGCAACTCCACTTGGCTTTCGACGGGGTACTACAGAACCGACCTGGACCTTCACTTCCTGCCCGTCGCCGGCGGGGCGGCGAAGCGGTCGACGTGGCTCACCAACCAGGCTTTCTCTCTTCCGGGAAACCTCGCGCCGGGCGGCAAGGTGACCGTCAATGTGACAGTCACCGCGCCCTCGCAGATGGGATCTTTGGTGCTCGAGGCGGTAATGATCAAGGAGCACGCCTTCTGGTTCCAGCAGTGGGCGCCGGTGAACGTGACGGTGTCCGACCCGATGCTGCCGGCAAGCTACAACCTGGCGGGCGCCCGTTAGCCGGTTCGCGACAAGCTTGGTGACGCTGCTCGGCAGAGGTAAGCTTGCAAATCGTGCCGTCCCCCGACCTTCCCAGCCGAGCGCTGTACCAGGGGCGTGACCGCGCCGCCGCCCGCTCCTTTCTATACGCGATAGGCCTGAAGGCCGAGGACATCGACAAGCCGTTCATCGGCGTATCGAACGTCTGGACCGAAACGATGCCCTGCAACTTCGGCTTGCGAGAGCTCGCGGTTCCGCTGAAAGCAGGCATCAAGGCCGCCGGCGCCAACCCGATGGAGTTCAACACGATCGCCATCTCTGACGGCATCACGATGGGCAGCGAAGGCATGAAGACCTCGCTGGTCAGCCGCGAGGTGATCGCCGACTCGATCGAGCTCGTGGCGCGAGGCCACATGTTCGACGCGATGTGCTGCCTGTGCGCATGCGACAAGACGATTCCCGCCTCGGCCATCGCCCTCGCGCGGCTGGACAGGCCGGGCATGGTGCTGTACGGCGGCTCGATCATGCCCGGCCGCTATCGCGGACGCGATGTGGCGGTCGGCGACGTTTACGAGGCGATCGGCGCGGCGGCCGCGGGCAAGATCACCGATGCCGACCTCGCCGAGCTGGAGACAGTGGCGTGTCCGGGAGCCGGCGCCTGCGGCGGCCAGTACACGGCGAACACGATGTCGATGGTCATGGAGGTGATTGGTCTGTCGCCGGTCGGATTCAACTCCATCCCGCAGACCGACCCGGCCAAGCATCCTGCCGCTGAGGCGATGGGGCGGCTGGCGATGCAAGTCCTCGACCAGGATCTGCGGCCGTCTCAAATCCTCACGCGCCGAGCGTTCGACAACGCCATCGCTGCGGTGGCGGCGAGCGGCGGATCCACGAATGCAGTGCTGCACCTCCTCGCGCTGGCCCGCGAAATCGGTGTTGACCTCGCCATCGACGAGATCGACCGGATCAGCCGGCGCACTCCTTTGCTGTGCGACCTGAAGCCGGGCGGCCGTTTCGCGGCGGTCGAGCTGCACCGCGCCGGCGGCATCGCGCTGCTCACCAGGCGCTTGATCGAAGGCGGCTACGTCGACGGGGACGCCCTCACCGTCACCGGGCGTTCGCTGGCAGAAGAGTGCGAGTCGGTCTCCGAGACTCCAGGGCAGGAGGTCGTGGCGCCACTGGCTCGCCCCTTGCGGAGCGAGGGCGGCCTGGTCGTGCTTCGGGGCAACCTGGGTCCCGACGGGGCCGTGGTCAAGGTGACGCAGCACACCCCCACCACGCATCGCGGCCCGGCGCGGGTCTTCAACCGCGAGGAGGACGCACTCGCTGCCGTGTTCGGGGGACGCATCAAGCCCGGAGACGTCGTGGTCATCAGGTACGAGGGTCCACGTGGCGGTCCGGGGATGAGGGAGATGCTCCTGGTTACCGCCGCGATCGTCGGCGAGGGCCTGGGCGAGTCGGTGGCGATGGTGACCGACGGGAGGTTCTCCGGGGCGACGCGCGGTCTGATGATCGGCCACGTGGCGCCGGAGGCGGCCGTCGGCGGGCCGCTGGCCGCAATTCAGGATGGCGACGTAATCAACATCGACGTTGACAGCCGCACGCTCGCGGTGGAAGGAGTCGACATCGCTAAGCGCCTGAACGGCTGGTCCCCGCCGGAGCCGCAGTATCGAAAAGGCGTCCTTGCGCGCTACGCCCTGCTGGTCGGATCGGCGTCAGAGGGAGCGGTCCTGAAGCCGTAATCGGTATGCCGCATGAGCCGCTCGAGACATACCTAGAAGGAGTCGATCCGAGAGCCAAGCCGCTCGTCATCGCCCTCGACAAGGCAATCCGGAAAGCTCGCCCAGACTTCGATGTTGCCATCAAATATGGGCTCTTGATGTACGCGCTGCATAGCGACTGGCGCATCTGGGTCTGCTCGATCGGAGCAGGCCCTAACGGGGTCGCGCTCCGTTTTCTCTACGGCGTGCTGCTGGACGATCCGCGGCGCGTGTTGCGGTCGGGCAGCTCGGTGCTGAAGACCTGGGACATTGCGCTTGACGACAAAGTCGAAGCGACGGCCGTCGGCGCGTACGTCCTCGAGGCGGTGGCTCGCTACGACGAATACAAGGCCAGTGCGCCCGAGATTCTCAAGGCAAGCCGGGCGGCTGCGAAGGGCCACGGTCGCAAATCCACCTAGCTCCGGACCATGGCCGCGATAATTCGGCGCGGCAATCCAGCCGATTCAAGGTGTGGGAGGTGGGTCACGAGCATTGAACGGTCGCCGTGGGGCTGAGCTACCGATGAGGCACCGCAGCCATCGCGGTCAACGGAGTAAGCCGAAGCGCTCCTCTCCGGACTGAGGAAACGAGTCGGCTACCTGGCTGTCGGCAGCCAGGCCGGGCGCTGAGTTTCGAACGCGCCGATCGCAGGAGCCTGGCGTTCGACCAGGGTGATCTCGTCCAGGCCGCCGAGGAGCATGTCGCGCGCGAATGGGTCGATATCGAACTTGTAGGCGAAGCCGTCGCCGCGCACTTCCTGCTTCTCGAGGTCCACAGTGACCTCGATTGTCGGATCCTCCGTCGCGAGGTCGATAAGGTGGCGCACCTGGCGGTCCGGCAGCGTGACCGCGAGGATTCCGGTCTTGTAAGCGTTCGCGCGGAATATGTCCGCGAACGTCGGCGAGATGATCGCGTGGTAGCCCGCGTCCTTGATCGCCCATGGCGCGTGCTCGCGGGACGAACCGCAGCCGAAGTTCTCCCCCGTGACCAGGACCGATGCGCCTTGGTGCCCCGGCCGGTCGAGAACGAAATCGCCCTTCGCCCTCCAGTCATAGAAGAGGAAGGGCCCATAGCCCGTGCGCTCGATGCGCTTGAGAAACTGCTTCGGAATTATCTGGTCGGTGTCCACGTCGGCGCGGTCGAGGGGAGCCATCCGGCCGGTGACCTTCGAGACCGCCTGCACTAGAGCAGCTCGCGAACGTCGACGATGTGGCCGGTGAGTGCAGCGGCCGCCGCCATCGGGGGGCTCATCAGATGCGTCCTGCCGCCCGAGCCCTGCCGGCCTTCGAAATTGCGATTGCTGGTGGAGGCGCACCGTTCGCCGGGGGCGAGGATGTCCGGGTTCATGCCCAGGCACATCGAGCAGCCGGCGTTGCGCCACTCGAAGCCCGCCGCCTTGAACACGGCGTCCAGGCCTTCATCCTCTGCCGCCCGCTTCACCGATGTCGACCCCGGAACGACCATCGCCCGCACCGACGAATGCACGTGCTTGCCGGCGATAACTCTCGCTGCGGCTCGCAGATCCTCCAGTCGAGCGTTGGTGCAGGAACCGATGAACACACGGTCGATCGCGATGTCCGCGAGCGCGGTCCCCGGCTTGAGGTCCATGTAGCGCAAGGCCCGCTCGTCGGTGTCGGAGTGCGGGCTCGGAACGCGTCCAGTGACCGGAGCCACCTGGCCCGGGTTGGTGCCCCAAGTCACGTGCGGCTCGAGATGGCTCGCGTCGATCGAGATCTCCCGGTCGAAAGCCGCGCTGCCATCGGTCTGGAGCGAACGCCAGTAGTCGAGGGCGGTGTCCCATTCGGCACCCTTCGGCGCGTGCGGCCGGCGCTGAAGGTAAGAGAACGTGGTGTCGTCGGGCGCGACCATGCCCGCCTTCGCACCCCACTCGATGCTCATGTTGCAGATGGTCATGCGCCCTTCCATGCTGAGTGAGCGAATGGTCGAGCCGCGGTATTCGACAAGGTGGCCCTGACCTTCCGAGATGCCGGTGCGCCCGATCAGCCCGAGCACCACGTCCTTGGCGGTGACGCCGAGCGGCAGCTCGCCGTCCACGTTAACGGCCAGGTCGCGGAGCCGGTTTTGAGGCAGGCATTGCGTGGCCAAGACCATCTCCACCTCGGAAGTGCCGATGCCAAAGGCCAGCGCCCCGAAGGCCCCGTGGGTCGAGGTGTGCGAGTCGCCGCACACGATGAGCATGCCTGGCTGCGTGAGCCCGAGCTCCGGGCCGATCACGTGCACGATGCCCTGGCGCCGGCTGCCGATCTGATGAAGCGTGATGCCCTCGCGCCGGCAGTTCTCCGCGAGGACTTCCATCTGCTTGCGCGACAGCTCGTCGGCGGCGCGGACGCCGCCCTTCGTGGGGACGTTGTGGTCCATCGTCGCCACCGTCAGGTCTGGCCTGCGCACCCGGCGCCCGGCGAGCCGCAGGCCCTCGAACGCCTGGGGCGAGGTCACCTCGTGGACGAGGTGGAGGTCGACGTAAAGGAGGTCAGGTTCGTCGGGCGTGGCCCTCACCACGTGGGAATCCCAGAGCTTCTGAGCCAATGTCCTCTTCCCCCTTGGGGGAGGGTCAGGGTGGAGAGGCGGTGCTGGCACGATCGCGTTGCTTGGCATGTGCGGAAGGCAACTCTACCGGCCTCTGAGTGGCATCATCCGTGGCGCCGGTTCAAAGGCGGGGCGGGTGATTTTGTGGGTAGGACACAACTGAACGGCTTTCAGCTTCGTTACTATGCAAAGTCACAAATGGTTGCTAACCGCGTACTGGTACTCCTGGGGATCCTGGGCCTTATTGGCCTTGGCGAAACGGGGGCGCGCGCGACCTAGTCAGAAAGAGTCAAATCGCAAAGCCCCCGACCGAAAGGCGGGGGCTTTCTTGTTGTCAGGCCGTGTTTTGAAGGAGTTATTTGAGGTGACCGGAGCGGACCTGGTGCTGGAGGCGCTGGAGGAGGAGGGCGTCGACCTCATCTTCGGCTACCCAGGCGGGGCGAACCTGCCGATCTATCAGCGGCTACCCGAACACCCCAAACTCAAGCACATCCTGGTGCGCCACGAGCAGGGCGCCGCGCACATGGCCGACGGCTACGCTCGCGCTTGCGGCCGACCGGGCGTCGTCTTCGCCACCTCCGGCCCAGGCGCCCTGAATCTCGTAACCGGTCTCTGCACCGCCTACATGGACTCGGTGCCGATGATCGCGATCACGGGCCAGGTCAACAGCACGCAGGTCGGCAGGGATGCCTTCCAGGAGTCAGACGTCATCGGCGCCACCAGCTCGGTGACCAAGCACAGCTACCTGGTCACCGACATCGCCCAGCTCCCTCGCGTGATCCACGAGGCCTTCCACATCGCGACCACCGGGCGGCCCGGACCGGTGCTCATCGACATTTGCAAGGACGTTCAGATGGCGGAGGCCGAGCCCTCGCCACGCGCGCCCTTCAGCCTGGCGGGCTATCACCTGAACGGCCAGGTGAAGCTGGAGGACGCCAAGGTCGCGGCGCAAGCCCTGGCCCGGGCCGAGCGACCGGTGATCCTTGCCGGCCACGGCGTTCTTCTCAGCCACGCAGAGCAGGCACTGCTCGACGTCGCGGAAAAGTCGGGCGTCCCGGTGGGCACCACGCTTCTCGGCATTGGCGGGTTTCCGGTCAACCACCCGCTGTCCCTGCACATGACCGGCTTCATGGGCACTGGTTGGTGCCTCAAGGCAGTGCAGAACGCCGATCTCTTGATGATGGTCGGGATGCGGGTCGACGACCGCGTCACCGCCCGACTCGCCGACTTCGCGCCGAAGGTCACGACGTTCATCCATGTCGACATCGACGGCTCCGAGATGGGCAAGAACGTGCGCCCGCACATCGAGCTCGTCGCCGACGCGCGCAACGCGCTAGAGGCGATCTTGCCGCACATCGACTCGGTCGATGAACGCCGCGGCGCTTGGCTCACGCAGATCGACGCATGGCGCGAGGAGCACCCGCTCCGCTACACGCACTCGAACGGCCACCTGCAGCCGCAGGACGTTCTCAGCGACATGTACAAGCGCTGTCGCAACGAGGCGGTGGTCGTCGCGGACGTCGGACAGAATCAAATCTGGGCCGCGCTGTGGTGGAACTACGACCGGCCAGGGTTGTTCATCAACTCCGGCGGCGCGGGCACTATGGGCTTTGCACTGCCCGCCGCAATCGGCGCCAAGTTCGCCAGGCCCGAACTTGACGTTTGGTGTGTTGCCGGAGAAGGCGGCTTCGTCATGACGGCGCAAGAGTTGTCGGTCGCCGTCGAGCACCAGCTCGACATCAAGATCGTGCTGCTCAACAACTTCTCGCTCGGGATGGTCCGCCAGTTCCAGGACGACTTCTACGGCGGCGTCCGATCCCAGGTCGAGCTCACCCACATTCCCGACTTCGTGAAACTCGCGGACGCGTATGGGCTGCCTGGGGTGCGAGTCGACAAGCTGGCCGACGTCGGTCCGGCGATGGATGCTGCCGAGCGCACCAAAGGCCCGTTTCTGATCGACTTCCGCATCGACCCCGAGGCCAATGTCTACCCAATCGTGCCGCTGGGCCAAAGCCTCAACGACTTCTGGGAGGCTCCACAGCAGTGATCACCCAGAATGGGCGAATACGAGTCTTGTCGGTCCTCGTCGAGGATGGCTCCAGCACACTGACCAAGGTCGCGGGCATGATCCGCCGGCGCGGGTTCCACGTGCAGGCGATCACCGTAGGTCCGAGCGGCCAGGCCGGCCGCAGCCGGATGACGCTGCAGATCGACGCCGGCCACGCCGAGGTGGACCAGGTGCGCAAGCAGCTGGAGCGCCTGATCGAGGTCGTGGAGATCGAAGACCTCACCGAGCACGAAGTGCACAGCCGCGAGCTGGTGGTGGGGCGCGTGCCCGCCTCCGCCGTACCAGGCCTTGTCGCGAAAGGCGCCAGGGTGCTGGAGCCAGGGTTGGTCACGACGACGATCGAGTTCGCCGGCGAGGGCGACGAGGTCGGAGCGTTCGTCGAAGAGCTGCGGCGGTACGGAAATCTCGACGTGGTCCGCTCGGGTCCCGTGGTCATGAGGAGGAAGGTGTGACCATGCCAGAGCGCGTTTTCATTCTCGACACCACGCTGCGCGACGGCGAGGGGTCGCCGGGCTTCCACCTCGACGCCAACTCGAAGGTCCGCATCGCGCGCCAGCTGGAGAAGCTGGGCGTCGACGTTATCGAGGCGGGATTCCCGATCTCATCCCGCGGCGACTTCGAAGCCTGCCGCCGTATCGCGCGCGAGATTCGTGGCACCGGCGTCACCGCCCTGGCGCGCGCTGTGCGCGAAGACATCGATGCCGTGTGGGACGCGATCAAAGAGGCCGAGACTCCGCAGATTCACATCGTCCTGTCCGTTTCCGACGTGCACATCAAGCGCAAGCTCGGGATGACGCGTCAGCAGGTCCTGAAGCAGGGTGCCGAGATGGTCGCCTATGCGCGAACGCTCTGCGATCGGGTCGAGTACTCGCCCGAGGACGCGGGGCGTGCCGATCCGGCATACCTGCTTGAGACGGTCGAGACGATGATCGCGGCCGGTGCGACGGTCATCAACATTCCCGATACCACCGGTTACTGCCTTCCGGGAGAGTTCGGCGAGCTGGTGCACCGTCTCATCGCGGACGCGCGGGGCGGGGACAAAGTCGTGTTCTCCGTACATTGCCACGACGACCTCGGGCTTGCCACCGCGAACGCGCTGGCCGCCCTCACCGCCGGCGCGCGCCGCGTCGAATGCACAGTCAACGGCATAGGCGAGCGGGCCGGCAACACCTCCCTGGAGGAGATCGTGATGCTGCTTCGCGTCCGCCAGTCGAGGCTTGATCTCGAGTGCCGGGTCGAGCCGACAGAGATCACGCGCACGTCACGGCTGGTCGCCGAGCTGACGGGCACCCCGGTGCAGCCGAACAAAGCGGTGGTAGGGGCCAATGCCTTTGCGCATGCCGCGGGCATCCACCAGGACGGCATCCTGAAGGACCGTCTGAACTACGAGATCATGAAGCCGGAGGACGTCGGACTGGCGGATTCGCGAATCGTTCTGACCGCGCGGTCCGGGCGCCACGCTTTCCATCACCGGCTGAGCCGGCTCGGGGTCGTGCTGACGGAGGCCCAGACACAGGCCGCCTGGAAGCTCTTCAAGGAAGTCGCCGACAGCAAGCGCGAGGTCACCGACGACGACCTTCGCAAGATAGTGATGGCTCCAGAGAGCGGCGGGGGAGGGTTTGCCGACCAGTCCAACGACCACAACCACGTCGCCGACACGCTCCGACACCTGATTTTCAGCTAAAACCAGGCCGCTCTCCGGAGCGCAGGCCGCGGCGGGGAAGCACTCGACCGCGGGCCTGCGCTCCGAAAGGCGATCCGATCGATCGCCGATTGCGATCTAAAAGTAGCTTAACGCTTCCATTAACTCTAGCCTTTACGCAGGCGCGCGTCCATTTACGCGGCCCGGGAGGTGAGAGATATGCGCAAGTTCGGGTTCGTATTCACCGTCGCCACGATGGCCGCCACCCTGAT
>DATLRQ010000142.1:0-36069 GCA_035534555.1 Candidatus Micrarchaeaceae archaeon | reverse complement strand
GTTGTCCACTACCGGCGCCGTGAGCGCGAGGTGGATCTCATGATCGAGCAGGTCGTGGACATCGTCCTGTGCCCGAGTTGCGGTGCGCGAGCAAAGGTCAAGGAGCGACCGGTAGTGAGCTATGTCGATCTGCCGGTCTATGGCGCGCCGATGCGTCTTTCCTGGAGGAAGCATCGGATGCGATGCCCGGAACCGACCTGCGCCATGAAGACCTGGATCCTCTCGGACCACCGCATTGCCGCCAAGAACTGCCTGCTGACGACCCGAGCGGCGAAGTGGGCCACCAAGCAGGTGGGCGAGGGCAGAACGGTCTTAGAGGTGGCGCAGGAGCTGGATTGCGACTGGCACACGGTGAATGACGCGGTGACCACCTACGGGAAAGCACTCCTGAAGGCCGACCGCAAGAGGCTGAACAAGACGACCGCGATCGGGCTGGACGAGACCAATTTCATCAGGCTCGGCTCAAAGAGACAGAGCGACTACGCGACCACGGTGGCGGACGTCGAAAACCACCAGATCATCGAGATCCTGCCCAGCCGCAAGTACGCCGAGGTTGCCAAATGGCTTCACAAACAGCCCCCAGGTTGGAAGGAGAGGATCGAGTTCGGAGCCCTGGACATGTCCAACGAATACGCCGCCGTGTACACAGTTGTCTTGCCCAAGGCCAAGCAGGTTGTCGACCCCTTTCATGCCATAGCCCTGGCCAATCGCTGCCTCGATAACATCCGCCGCCGGGTCCAGACTCAGCAGCAGGGACATCGGGGCCGGCGAGATGATCCTCTGTATCGAGCTCGGCGCTTGCTGCTCACCGCCGAGGAGGACCTTGATATCGACAAGGCCGAGCGCCTGCGCTCGCTCTTAGAACTGGGCGACCCAAACGCCGAGGTGGCGATCGCCTACCGGATCAAAGAGCGGCTGCGAGATTTCTATCGCGCGAGCGGTCTTGACGAGGCGCGCGTCATCCTCGAAGAGCTGATCCTCCACTGTTCGAAAGAGGCGATGCCGCAGGAGATCCGGCAGCTCGGACGGACGCTGGGTCGTTGGTTCGACAAGATCTGCAACTACCACTTGGCCAAGGTGACCAACGCGCCCACCGAGGCCCTTAACAATCTGGTCAAGCGCATCAAGCGAATCGGCTTTGGCTTCCGCAACTTCGAGAACTACCGAATTCGAGCTCTGCTCTACGCCGGCCGACCCAACTGGCGCGTGCTGGGATCGATGGTGGTCCGGTGAGACGGCCGACCCCGCCAGAATCCGATGAGCCATTTTTGATCTCAGATCCGGCGTCTCAGTTGTACCTTTAGTGATAATTCTGCTGTACTACTGCAGCAGTTCTGCAGCAATGTTTGAGGGCGGCGTCGAGCCCGGAAGCCTCAACCGCGGTCTGTAAAACCATATAAGGGCGTCAGCGAACGCTGGCCGAAGTTCGCCTATCCGCCAGCGTCCGTGCCCGCACCGGATGACAGCCAAGACGTCGGGCTTGCCGGCTCGCCAAATTTGAAACCCTCTGACCGAACAGCCTTTCCCACCCGCGGTTTTCTAAACCGCGCGCGTCCTCTATTCACGCGGCTACTCGCTGCTGCCGCAGCAGAGGTCCGAGTTGCTGTCGACTACTACCTTCAATCGTGAGCGACCTAACTCCGTGACCGAATCTTAAAAAGGTGATAACTCAACATCAACCCCTCGCTGTCCCCAAAGTACCGGCGACCCGTCTCTCACACGATCTTGACGCTGGCACCCAAGCCGTTGTCGGTGATTGGACGGTGACTCGGTTGCACCTGGCCCACGTGCCAGTGACCAAGCCCCCACAGGAGTGCGACCGAGGCGATGAACGTAGCGATACCACCTAATCCCAACCCACTTCGTGCGCCGAATTGTTCGGCCACCCAACCGACAATCGGACCTCCGATCGGAGTGCTTCCGAGGAAGACCATGACGTAGAGAGCCATGACCCGCCCTCTAAAAGCCGGGTCAGAATTGAGCTGCAGGAGTGAGTTGGCGGTGGCCTGGAACGTGATCATGGCCGCCCCGAGGGGCAAGAGCACCACCAGTTCGATCGGCAAGGTTGGTGCCAGGGCTGCCCCGATCAACAACGCACCGAAAGCAATGCCCGCAAGAGCCAGCAAGCGGTGGCTGGGCTTGGCACGACTGGCCGACACGAGCGCTCCGACGAATGCGCCCGCGCCCATGAAAGACATCAGCAATCCGAACGTACTAGCGCCCGAGTGGAATACAAAACTAGCCATCAGTGGCATGAGCACCGAGAAATTGAACGCAAGTGTTCCCACGACGAGCATCAATAGAAGCGGAAACCGCAGCTCGGGTCTGTTCCAGGCATAGCTGATCCCGGCTCTGATCTGGCCTCGGGCGCGGGGTGCGGGCTGTCCCCGATGAAGCTCCCATGGGTGCATCAGAAAAAGTGCGAAAACGACAGGGAAGTACGACAGTCCGTTGTAGAGGAAGCACCATCCGGTACCGACAGCTGCGATCAGCACCCCCGCAATGGCGGGACCGATCACACGGGCCAAGGTGAAAACCGCGCTGTTCAGCCCGACGGCATTGATCACCTGGTCCTTGCCGACCATCTCGGTTACGAAGCTCTGGCGCCCGGGGTTGTCAAAGACATTGACCATTCCCAAACTGAAGGCGAGGAGATAGACCATCCAGAGTTGGACGACCCCGCCCAGAGTCAGTCCGGCCAGCACCAGGGCAACCAGGCCCGCCGCGCTCTGAGTCACCATCAGGAGCTTCCGCTTGTCGACCCGATCCGCCAGGAGGCCGCCCCAGGTGCCGAATAGGAGTATCGGCGTGAACTGAAGTGCGGCGGTGATGCCAAGCGCGATTCCGCTACCGGTGAGGTGGAGCACTAACCACATCTGTGCGATCGATTGCATCCAGGTACCCGTCACGGAAACGATCTGTGCGGTGAAGAAGATTCGGAAATTCCGGTTGCGCAATGATGCGAAGGTCCGGTTGAAGCCACCCGCGAATGTGGTCACGGCTTTTCCTCCATCAACCGCAGGAGGATTGTCGCGGCTTCATCGAGTATTCGAAGCTCGGCGCTGGTCAGTGCCCCGAGGCGCTTGGCAAGGTAGGCATTGCGGCGAGTGCGGCTATGCTCCAGGACTCGCCTGCCAGTGTTGGTGGCGTGAACCCGGACCAACCCGGGCGAGGGGCGGATAGCACCTATGAGAGAACAGTACCCACAGGTTCGCATTTAGCCGTCAGAGCCTGGCGTGGTTTGCCACTCGACCTCGAGTGACTCGAAGCCGCGCGCAAAGAACACCCTGTCCCGTCTGCCCGGACCGTCACTCAGCCTGATTCCGGGCAGCGTAAACAGCGTTTGGAGAGCGATTGGCAGCTCCAGTCGGGCCAGCGGTGCGCCGACACAGAAGTGAGGACCCTTGCTGAACGCCATTTGAGCTCCGGTCAGTCCCTCGCGGTGCATGTCGAAATCGTCAGGATGGTCGAACCTGCGCTCGTCGCGGTTCGCTGACCCGTAGTGCACCATCACGCGGGCCCCCTTCTGTAACAGCACGCCACCTACCTCGGTGTCGCGCGTGACATGTCGGAAAAGTCCCTGGGTTGGAGCGTCGATTCGCAGCACCTCCTCGGCGGCGGCAGCCCAGGAATCAGGTTGTGTTCTAAGGCTCGCAACAAGCTCGGGATGGCGGAGCAGGCGCTCGACGCCATTCCCGATGGCCCGGGTCACGGTGACGTGGCCCGCAACAATGAGGCCGAGAGGGATGTGAACGATGCGCTCGAACGGAATCTCCCGCTCGCTCCAGCTCTCGAGAATCGCGCTCATAAGGTCCTTGGCCGGTCGACGGCGCCTCTCGTGGAGGGCGTCGCGGACATACTGTTGGAGAGCGCTCACGCCTCGCGCGTGCTCAACCAGCTCCTCGACGGGGCTTGTGGCTTGAAGCAGCATAAGAAGGTCCGTGCTCCAGCGATGGAGCAGGCCGATGTCCTCGGGCGGCACGCCGACCATCCTGCCCACCACGAAAAGCGGCAGCGGCCACGCATAACGTTCGATGATGTCCGCGCGGCCATCGCCGGCGAAACTCTCTACCAGGTCGGTTGCGTAGCTCCTGATCAGCGGTTCCATGGACGACAGGCGCCGAGGAGTGAACGCGCGCTGCACCAGGTTGCGGAGCGGGCGGTGAAGCGGTGGGTCGGTTTCGGTCAGCATGTGGAGCGGCCATTCGCCGTCACCGAAGACTCGTAGGACCTGATCGGGCAGCGGTCCCGGGTGAGTGGTGACGGCTCCCCTCGACGAAAAGCGGTCCGTGTCGAGCACAATCTCTTGAACGTCGTCGTATCGCGTCACGATCCACATCCCGAGCGATTCCTCAAAGTGGACGGGGCAGTCGTCGCGTAGCTCGCGGTACGACGGATAAGGATCCACGACCTGATTGGGATCGGTGGGCGCGAAATGAACAGGGCAGGAGCTAGCCGAATGCACGGGCCGGCCGAACGGCGCGCTCAAGGCCGACAAACTACGAATCGTGGCCGGGTGCCGGACATGCACCTGAGAGCCCTCATCGCCACTCTATACTCCGGCGGATGCTAGGCAACCCCCCTCTGCCCGCCGGGAGAGGCGCGGTGGTCTTCAACTTGACCCAGGCGTCCAGCGTACCGATGAACCTGGACAGAGGTACAACCACCCTGTTGTTTGGACCGCACAACGGAGCCCGCAACGTAGACATCCATATCAACGTCATCGCCCTCGACGCGGGCTGCGGTCCATGCCATTACCACGAGCGATCGGAAAATGTGTACATCGTGCTCGAGGGGAGCCTCGAAGTCTGGATCGAGGGCGTTCGATACATCCTGGGCCGCGATGACGTCGCGTTCATCCCGGCCGGCCTCCGTCACTGCGCCGGCACCGCCGCCGACAGTTCGAAACCGGCCCGCGTAATTGAAATCTATGCACCGCCGGGGCCCGACTTCCATGTCGTCGACGACCAGGATCGGACCTGTGGGGCTTGATCAGGACATTTTCCGAATTTCGCTTCATCAGATCCAGAATCTTGACAAAGGTTTGGTCGCTGTGCAAGAGTCGGTCAGCAGGCTCGGGTGGTAAGGAGCTCATCAGCGGTGAAAGATCGACTGGTTGCGAAGACAACGTCGGGCCGCGTAGAGGGTATGGACGACCGCGGTACGATCGCGTTCAAAGGCATTCCGTTTGCCGCTCCCCCGGTGGGACCGCTCCGTTTTCGGCCTCCCCAACCACCACCATCTTGGGATGGTGTACGTCGCTGCCATGAACCTGGGCCGGCGTGCCCCCAGGACTCCGGCCTGGCCTCCCTCCGCTACCGCGCGTCGGAACCCAAAAGTGAGGATTGCCTTTACCTGAACCTCTGGACCCCGGCGCTCGACGACGCGCGGCGCCCGGTCCTCGTTTTCCTCCACGGGGGAGGCTACCAGTCCGGGTCGGGAGCGGTAGCTGTTTACAACGGAGCGCAATTTGCACGGCACGGGGCCGTCCTTATTACCTGTAACTATCGGCTCGCCCTGTTCGGTTTTCTTTATCTCGACGAACTCTTCAAGGGTTTTGAGGGCACCGGCAATCTCGCGATCCTTGATCACATTCGAGTGCTTGAGTGGATCAGGGAGAACATCGCGGCATTCGGTGGCGACCCTGAGAATGTGACGGTATTCGGTAGCTCAGCCGGTGGAATCTCAGTCGGAGCGCTCATGGCTTCGCACCGCGCCAAAGGCCTCTTCCGCCGGGCAGCGCCGATGAGCTCAGGCCCGGGGCCCGCCCGCTTACCGGAGCTTGCCACGCGGGTTGCCCAGCGTTTCCTGGACATCGTCGACGTGCGCCCTGGCGACACCGAAGCCTTGCTCGCGTTACCAACAGCACGCCTTGTCCTGATCCCCGAAAGCTCGTCGATCCCCGACCGCGTCCAAAGCGAGCCGCGGGACTCCAGCCTCATGCGAGCTCTACGCGAGGTTGCTGGCGGACACCCTACGCAGTCGGTGGTCGACGGCATCGTTTTGACCAAGACTCCTCTTGAAGCTGTTGCTGGCGGTTCGGCCGCTGGAGTCGATCTTCTCGCTGGATGCACCACAGAGGAACTGCGGGGATCCTTTTGGAAGTTGACCGCCCCGGCGCCCGACCCAGACCTGTCGGCGGGAGCCCACGCGATCCCCGATGAAGAGAAGTACGACCTGGCCAAACTCTTCGATCACAACGGCCATCCGCTGCAAGAAGTGCGACGCGTTTACTCAGAATCGTTGCTTGCGGCTGGGCGCCCCGTCACCGACCGCGATATTTATGCCGCAGCCAGCAGCGACGGAATGATCATGCGGACCATCAAGTTTTCCGAGGCCCAAAGCCTTCATCACGTCGGCACCTACATGTACCAGTTCGCATGGCCATCACCAGCGGCGGGAGGGTTGCTCGGAGCCTTCCACGGGATGGCGACTCCATTCATCTTCGACAACCTTCACGAGGATCCTTCATGGGAAGCGGTTCTTGGGGCCGCTCCTCCGGAACGGATCGCGGCGCAGTTCCACGGTGCGCTCGTGAAGTTTGCGGCAACGGGGAAGCCGGGTCACGAACTCCTTCCGGAATGGCCGGCATACGAAGTTGGGCGACGAGCGACGATGAGGTTCGACGTCGAGTCTCGCCTTGTGCATGACCCGGAACGACCGCGTCGCCTTCTCCATTCCAGTGGCTGAAGGCCAGCTTCTTACCTCAGCGACGGCCGAATCCATTAGGTCCGCGGCAGACGAGAATGGGACGAAGTTATGTGCCGGGGATCCCTTACCTGGCACTCCTAGGGGGCTGGCGCCGTTCTCTAGGCCCGAGCCGCACAAGGTCGTGGGTGACCCCCAGGCCGCGCTTTCCATATGTGTATGAGCAGCTCCCCATCGGATTGGCGCAGGTTGCCTGCAACGCGTTCGTTGGAAGATTGGGGCGATCTCCTTCCGCAGGCAGATCTCGAGCTCTACCAGGCTTCGGGCTATGGGCGGTCGGCGACTTTTGGACGTCGCCCCGCGCTGCTTGTGGTGGACGTGACCTACAACTTCACCGGAGATCGTGGCAGTGCGCTTCTCGAGTCCATTCGAAAATACGCCTTCAGCTGCGGAGAGTCCGCTTGGCGCGCGGTGGATGCGATCGCTGAGCTCCTCGTCGAAGCACGCCGGTCTGCCATCCCGGTCATCTATACAGCGCCCGCCGTACATCGCAGCGCCGCCGACGCGGGCCGTTGGTCCGCGAAGACGGAAAGGGTCGAAGAGTCGGGTGGCCGTGGGAGCGAAATCGTGGCAGAGATAGCTCCTATTGGCGACGAGATGATCCTTCGCAAGCCGAAGCCAAGCGCGTTTTTCGCGACGGATCTGATCAGCCGGCTGGTCGGCTTCGGTGTCGACAGCCTGCTTCTCTGCGGAGGTACGACGAGCGGCTGTGTCCGTGCTACGGCCGTAGATGCCTTTTCGTTCAATTACCCAGTAGCAATCGTCGAAGAAGGGGTGTTCGACCGAAGCACCCTCGTCCACCGCCTCAACCTGTTCGACCTCCACGCCAAGTACGCCGAGGTCGTATCCCTCGGCTCGGCCAAGGAGTACGTTCGGAGCGCGCGATGAGCTTGGGTTTAGAGGGGTCTGTTGCGATCGTCACCGGTGTTGCGGGCGGCATAGGGCGCGTGTTCGCGAAAGGGCTGGCGGAGGCCGGTGCCACTGTACTGGCATGCGACATCGCCGAGACGGGCGCGGTCCAGGTGGTCGACGAGATCGTGTCGGACGGTTTTGAGGCCAGCCACTTCCGTGTCGACCAATCGGATCCCCAGAGCGCGTTGGCGATGGCCAGCGCGGCGCTCGAACGCTACGGAAAGATCGATATTCTGGTGAACAACGCGTCGTTGTTCGGCACATTGGAGCGGCGTTCGGCGACGGAGATCACCGCCGAAGAGTGGAGGCGAGTGATCGGGGTCAACCTCGACGGGGTGTTCTTCTGCTGCGCCGCAGTGCTGCCCCATATGGTTGCTAGCGGGCGCGGCAAGATCGTCAACATTTCGTCATCCGCGATTTTCCAGGCCCGCAATCGCCTGCCCCACTATGTTGCCGCTAAAGCAGGTGTGATCGGCCTCACACACGCGCTCGCCCGCGAGTACGGCGCCCATGGCATCACTGTAAACGCGCTCTCGCCAGGTTCCACGGACAGCGGTGCAGCGATCGTGCCCCGCGAGTATGCCGAAGCTGCGGTGGCTTCGCGGGCCATTCCTCGAGTCCAATTGCCGTCCGATCTCCTGGGAGGCTTACTTTTTCTGTGCTCACCGCTGAGCGATTTCTTTACCGGCCAGAACCTGGTCGTCGACGGTGGCTCCAACTTCACCTGAGTGCATCGGCACGTCAGTGCTCAGCGACCGGCCGGAGGTCTGGCTGCTGATTCCCGATTTGGCGCGACACTCCGCCGGCCGCTGCGGCGAGCGCTTGTATGATCAGCGGCTGTCGTTCCCTTTCGAAGCGCGCTTCGATTCCTGTTACTCCGACCGCACCCGCGATGGTCCCGTCGACTCCAAAAATAGGAGCGGCCGCAGCCGCGGTGCCCGCCACCGCCTCAGCGAAAGATAACGAAATACCCGACTCCCGGATCTCGGCCGCTCGCCGCTTGATATCGGCCGGTCGAGTTAGTGTGCGCTCAGTGAGGCGCACGAGCGGACGCTTCAGGTAAGCAGAACGCTCGGCCTCGCCAAGAAACGCGAAGATGGCAAGTGGCATCGCGCCAGTGTGGTACGCCATACGCTCACCAACGACCACGGCGTGGGGTCGGATCGGGAACGAGCCCTCGACCCGCGCTACGCAGAGCGCGCCGCCCTCTTGGGGGACTAGCAAGGTTGCAGTGTCGCCCAGTTCCTCGACCAGACGCCGGAGCGGGTCAGCTGCGGCCTGCGCGATGTCGAGCCGCCGGGAGACGATGGCGCCCAGCTGAAGAAGGCGAAGCCCGAGCTGCAGCGGCCCACGATCGGCCTTCCTCTCCAGGTAGCCCGCGCTTTCCAGGGCAGCCACCGCGCGGTGCGTCGCGGCAAGCGAGCGGTCGCTAGCCTGCGCAATTCTGCTAACTGTCCATGTCGGAGACTCAAATGTGAAGAGGTCCAGAATCGTGATAGCACGCTCCAGCGCCCGAGAGTGCTCCGCATAATTGGCTTTTCCGTTTTTCACAATCAACGATCATATGGTCTGGAGGGCCGAACGACAAAATGCCGCTGTATCAGGTGCCGGCAACTTGACACCCATTCCGCTGCCGAGTACGGTTTTGATGGTTTCGAATTACGGCCCTTCACTATCAAAATTCGGAAATCAGACTGGTTTAATCGCGAGGAAGGTTAGGTGGTTTACGAGTACAACACGATCCGGGTAGAGTCTGCCGAATTCATCACCACGCTGACCCTCAATCGGCCGGAGAAGCGGAACGCGATGAACCCGCAGATGCATAGGGAAATGGGCGACGCCTTGCTGAAGCTTGAGGCTGATCCTCAGTGCAAGGTTCTTGTCGTCACGGGCGCCGGCGGTTGTTTTAGTTCCGGAATGGACCTCAAGGAGTATTTCCACGACGTCCCAGACCCCAGCCCTGTCCGCGACGCCAACCGGCGCCTAGCGAACGACTGGGCCGATCGCCTGCTCCGAATGTTTCCCAAGCCGACGATCGCGATGGTTGAAGGGTGGTGTCTCGGGGGCGCCTTCACGATCGTGTGCTCGTGTGACATCGCCTTTGCAGCCGAGGACGCCACCTTTGCTTTGACCGAGGTCAACTGGGGCGGCAGCCCGGCTGGAATGGTATCCAAGGTGCTGGGAAGCCTTGTCGCCTATCGCGACGCGCTGTGGTACGCGCTCACCGCAGAGCATTTCAACGGCGTCCGCGCCGCGGAGATCAAATTCGTCAACAAAGCCTTCGCGGCCGGCCAGTTACAGAGTGAAACCTACGCTTTGGCGGCGAAGCTAGCGGCTTTGGACGGCCCTGCCCTGCGTACGACGAAGGAGGCCTTTAAGCAGGTAGTAGATATGTCCTATGAGCAGGCTTACTGGTGGTTGATGGCCAAGAGCAACGAGCTCAAGTGGCGGCACGCTAATGCCGGTGGCGGTGGCGACGGGATAACGAAGTTCGTGTCCAAGGAGTACAAGCCGGGCGAGGTTTCGTTTACCGACACGCCCGAAACCCAAACCGAAACCTGATGAAGCTCCAATTCACACCCGAACAGGAGGCCTGGCGGGCCGAGGTGGTCGCGTTCTTGGAACAGGAGGCGAATCCCTCATTCATCGCAGAGGTGGAGAAGGAGGACGCAGCCTCCAGTTTCGCGAACAAGGAGTTCTCGCAGAAGCTTGCGGCCAAGGGCTGGCTCACTCTGCACTGGCCCAAGCAGTTTGGCGGTCAAGAGCGCCCGATGATCGACCTCTTCATCCTCAACGAGCAACTGGGCCGCTTCCATGCGCCGGTTGGCTTCCACAACATAGCCACCGAGTGGGTTGCGTTGCCGTTGATGGAGTTCGGCACTGAGGAGCAGAAAGAGCGTTTCCTTGGGCCAATTGCGCGCGCCGATGTGAGCTATTCGCCGAATCTCAGTGAGTCTGAAGCCGGCTCGGACCTGGCAAACATCAGCATGCGCGCCGTTCGCGACGGCGACGAGTACGTCCTGAATGGCATCAAGACATGGATTACGCCGGCGCACCGCTCTGACTACTTGTGGACGCTAACTGTGACCAATCCGGACAGTCCAAAACGCCACGAGGGCTTTTCGATGTTCATCGTCGATGTCAAGTCGCCTGGAATCGGCGTTGTGGGCATTCCAACCATCAACCACGGCCGAATCAACAGCGTGTACTTCGATGCTGTTCGGGTTCCGGCCTCGAACTTGGTCGGAGGCGAGAACGGCGGCTGGAGAGTCGCCATGTCCACGCTGAACATCGAACGCTCCGGCATTTACTACGTCGCTGCGAACCTGTCGATACTGAGCGGACTGATTGAGTTTGCGAAGACGACGCGTCGCGGCAATGGCCTACTCATCGATAGACCACTGGTGCGGCGCGGCTTGGCAACGTGGGCCGCCGAACTGGAGGCCCAGCGGATGCTGAGCTACCGGGTTGCCTGGCTCCAGGCCAAAGGCGTCAAGCCGAGCGTCGAGCCTTCAGTTCAGAGCCTGCGCGTCCGCATGTACGAGCACGCATTCGCGGATTTTGCGATCAACCTCCTGGGCCTTCGCGGTCAGGTCCGTCGCGAATCTCGGTGGGCGGCGCTGCATGGTCGGATCGAACGTATCTATCTCGCCAGCTGCTCCCAGCACGCAGGGGGCACGACCGAGGTTCAAAAGAACGTGGTGGCGGTGCGCGGGCTTGCGCTCCCCAGGGCTTAGCGACTGATGGATTTTGATTTGGAATGGCACCAGGAGGAGCTGAAGAGGACTGCCCGCGAATACCTGACTCGACAGTGCACCCTGGACAACCTTCTTGAATGGGAGGAAAGCGCCACTGGCTACTCGCAGAGCATCTACCGAGAGATGGGCGAGCTTGGCTGGCTCGCTCTCGGGCACAGCGGGGCCCCCGGCGAGGTCACGGACATCATTGAATTGGGGATTCTCTACGAGGAGTTCGGCCGTGCCGCGCTCCCAGGCCCGCACTTCTGGTCTTCGTTCCTGGCCGGCCACCTAGTCGCGGCTCTTGGCGGGAGCGGGGAGTGGGTGGAAGCGCTAGCGGCCGGCCGGCGGATCGCAGCGGTGGCCGTCGACGAGGTGGAATCTTCGGGCGACCCGGACACCCTCCGCCTGACGGCGAAGCTCGTAGGTGCTGACTTCCGGCTTGATGGAACCAAGGCCTTTGTCCCGTGGGCGTCGGCCGCAGACACCATCCTCGTGCTCGCCAGGACGGGAAATGAGGCTGGGCATCTGACGTTCTTTGCGGTCCCAGTTGATGCGGACGGGGTCGAGCTCGAAGACGTCCCGATGCTTTCGGGCGAGAAAGCTGCGTTCGTCCACATGAATAGCGTCCGGCTTCCGGCGCATGCCCAGCTCGGTGACCTAGGATCCGGTTGGAGCCGGTGGCGGGACCTTCTGACAGCGGCGACCGTCGTCCAGGCTGCCCAGCTGACTGGCATCGCCGAGGCTGCACTCGAGCTCGCGGTGCAATATGCGCGCGAACGAATTGCGTTCGGAAAGCCGATCGGAAGCTTCCAGGCGATCCAGCACAAGTGCGCTGAGATGGCGGCCGACCGGGACGGTGCACGCTTTCTGACGTTCGAAGCAGAGTGTCTGATCAACGAAGGACACAGCTCCGACCCGCGGGTGCTCATGGCTCGTGCCTTCGCGGCCGGGGCTGCCCACCGGGTGACCAAGGAGGCGCACCAGATCTTTGCCGCCGCCGGGTTCGTGCGGACGCACCCGCTCAACTTCCTCTACCGGAGGTTGAAGGGGATCGAGACGAGCCTGGGTGACGTCGATGACCACCTCGAACGGACGGTTGCGGCTCTGACTGGCTGATGTTCTCCTGTTTGGAGCTCGCCTCTCCTCTGACAGCGCCCTGTGGACGTCTCCTACTGGAGGCGGGTCTCACGGTAAGGCGCGTGGTGCCACCCGGTTCTGGGTTCTCGGATCCATGGTCGGAGTTCCACGATCACGGCAAAGAAACTATTGAGCTGGATCTATGGCGAGAACCCGAAAGCCTGCGTGCGCTGATTACCGCCAGCGACCTGCTGATCGAAGGGACCGAACCCGGACGCCTGGCCGAGCTCGGGCTCGACCCGGCCCGCTTAATCGACGAGCAACCGAAACTCGTGGTGGTGTCGATCTCCCCATTCGGCCAAACCGGACCTTACCGCGGCTACCGCGCGAACGACCTAATCGTTTTCGGAATGGGTGGCGTGATGTTCATCTCAGGTCAGCCCGGCCAACCTCCAGTCACCGCACCCGACCAGCAGGCCTGGGTGACGGCAGGCACACACGGAGCATTGGCCGCCCTTAGTGCCCTGTGGGCCAGGGAGGCGGGCGGACTCGGCGATTGGGTCGATGTCTCGGCTTTCGAGTGCCTGGTGGCGCAAGAGAACACGCTGACCAATTTGAACGGCCCGGGCGACTTCGCGCGCCGACAGGGCAGCCAGCATCGGACGTCGCTGCCAGGACGTATCTACCGCTGCCGAGACGGTTTCGTGCACCTCTTCATCAGCCGTGAGGAGCCCGTCTGGCGTCGCTTCCTGCAGTGGATAGGCGAGCCGCCCGAGCTGATGGACCCGGCGCTTGCCGAGATCAACACACGCTGGCGCCACTTCCAACTCATCGACAGCATCACGGCCGAATGGGTTGGTAGGCGCACCCGCGAGGAGATATTCGAGACGGCGCAGTTGATCCACCTTCCTGTGGTGCCTGTGAACACACCGAGCGACTTTTTCGATGATCCACAGACCCGTTTTCAGCACGCGGTGGAGATCGACCCAAAAGGGCGCCGCCGTCTCCGACCGGCGGCCGGGTTCACGTCATCCGAGTGAGCGCAGCCGCCCCTCTGGACGGGATCCGAGTCGCCGCGTTCACCCATGTCGCGGCCGGACCCTACGGCACCCTGCAGATGGCTTATTTGGGTGCTGACGTGATTAAGGTCGAGTCGAGTACGAGGATCGACTACTGGCGCTACCGCGATCGCAACAATGACCCCGAGCGCTCGCGGACGTTCATCGATCACAACAAGAACGTCCGAAGCGTCACCCTCAACCTCAAGCAGCCCGAGGGACTGGCATTGGCGAAACGGCTGGCCGCACTCTCCGACGTGGTGGTCGACAATTACAGCGCGGGTGTGATGGACCGGCTAGGTCTAGGTGTCGCGGACCTGGCCCAACTCAACCCTGCGACCATCATCGCCCACATGAATGGGCTCGGTAGCGAAGGCCCGCGCAGCCATTACGTGACATTTGGCCCGAGCTTGATGTCGTACGTGGGCATGACGTACCTCTGGAACCATCCCCAGCAAGAGGTACCTGTCGGATCGCAGGCGTCCTACCCTGACTATCTCGCCGGGGTCTACACCGCCTACGCAATCGTCGCCGCTCTTCACCGGCGATCCCGTGGCGCCGGGCCCCAAGTGCTGGATATTTCGCAAGCGCTCGTCACCGCTGCCGCGATCGGGCCGTCGATGGGTCGTGCTCTCAACGGCGAGGCGGTCTTACCGGTAGGCAACCAGGACCCGGACCGCTCCCCGCACGGAAGCTATCCCTGCGCCGGCGGGGACGACGCATGGTGCGTGATCTCGGTTGCTGGCGACCAAGAGTGGAAGGCGCTCAGGCTTCTCATGGGCAACCCCGACTGGGCCTGCGACGCGGCGCTGCAGACTGCCGCAGGCCGGATTCGCGAGCGAGACCGGGTCGATACGGGTGTCGCCCAGTGGACCTCCGGGCTTACCCCGAGACAGGTGATGGAGCTCTGTCAAGCGCGCGGGGTGGCCGCCGGGATCGTGGCCACGGGGGAGGACCTGGCGAGCGATCCTCAGCTGAACAATCGCGGCTTCATGGTCGAGCTCGAGCACCCGGCGATGGGCCGCCTCAGGCTACCGGGCAACCCGGTGCGTTTCGCTCGACGAAAGCTTCCCGTAAGGCGTCTGGGACCTCTTCTCGGGCAGGACAACGATCAGGTGCTTCGAGAGGTTCTCGGGCTCAGCGCGGTTCAGATCGCCGATCTCACCGAGCTCGGAGCGATCCGCTAAAGTCCGTCCTCGCTGCTGGCCAAAAGCTGCACGATGCGCTCGGGCGTGATCGGGATGCTGCTCGTACCGTCTTTCGAGCCGAGTCGCCAGAGCGCGTCATCGACGGCTGCGGCGACGGCGGCCGGCACCCCGATGGTTCCGCCTTCACCGACGCCTTTGGAGACACCGTTCGAAGAGTGTGGTAGCAGCAGGAGCTCCGCATCCATCTCGGGAGCACTTGGGACCATGTAGTCGAGAAAGCTCGAGGTGAGCAAGGTCCCTTCTGAGTCGTAGTGCGCGGCTTCCAAGAGCGAATAGCCGACGCCGTGGGCCCAGCCTCCTTGCAACTGCCCTTCCACGATCTGGGGGTTGATCGCCAATCCGACATCGTGCGCGATGACGTGTTTGAGAGGTCGTATTTCGCCTGTCTCACGATCGATCCGCACGACCGAAACATGGCAGCTCGCGGCGTGACGGCGTCCCTTGGGGTGGTGCGTGGCAATGGCCTGGACCGGGCCTTCGGGCGCCAGAAGCTCCAGAGGGAGATACTGCGTCGGGCTGCCACGCACGTGCGCTCCGCCGGGCCCGAGCTCGATGTCGCTGGGATCTGCCTCGAGGTGGGCGGCGGCGGCTTCCAAGAGCCTGTTCCTGGCCTCGCGTGCAGCGAGCACGACGGCCGGCCCAACCTCCTGGGCGGTGCGGCTGGCGGCCGTCATCGTTCCGCCCTCTATCAACCGAGTGTCGCCCGCCATCACGGTGATCCGGTCCATCGGCCACCCCAGTGTGTCCGCTGCTAGTTGGGCCATCGAAGTCTGGTGACCCTGCCCATTTGGGGTGGACGCAACAATCACCCGCACGTCGCCGTCCCCCGAGACCTCGACAATGGCCGGCTCGGAAACACCGAGGCCGCAAGCCTCCACGCACATCGACAGACCGACGCCGATCGGCTCACCGCGCTCCTGCCGCTCCCGCACCCCTTCCACATCCGCGGCCACAATGGCCGCGGCGAGTAGAGCGGGGTAGTCGCCGTCCTCGTAAGTGATCTCACCCCAGGGGGCCATATAGCCTGTCGAGTACGGGAGTTCGCTCGGCTGAATTAGGTTCCGGCTTCGTAACTCGGCTGGCTCGAGTTCTAACTGACGGGCAAGCCTGTCCATGCCGCGCTCGATCGCGAAGTTGCCGACCTCCCGCCCACCCCCACGGATGAAGCCGGAGGCAACCGTGTTCGTGTAGTAGATGTGCAGGTTGAGGTCGAAAGCCGGGATGCGGTAGGCCGAGAGCAGGTGGCTGAGCGTGTTCTCGGCCGGCCCCGCAGGTGAGGTCAAGTAGGCGCCCGCGTCATGGAGGATCGTCACCCGGAGCCCGACTAGTTTGCCATCCTTGTCCGCGGCAAGCTGGAGCCGGACAATACAGCCGTGGGCATGGGCCGAAGTAGCAGTGTCCTCGCTCCGGTCTGCGATCCAGCGCACCGGCCGTTGCAGCTGGAGAGCGAGGTGAGCCAACACGACCTCTTCGGGGTAGGTCATGGCCTTGGGGCCGAAGCCGCCGCCCACATCTTCTGCGACGACCGCCACCTGGTCCGGCTTCAGTCCCAGCGTACGGATCACTGCCTCACGGACGCCCTGGACCCATTGAGTCGACGTCCTGATCACGACGCCGCCTCCGAGCGCCGGCGAAGCATGGACACCTCGCGGTTCCATGTAGCCCCCGGCGACGCGGTCGAGCTCGAGCTTGACCTCTGCAACGGCGGCTGCCGCGGCAAAAGCGGCTTCGACATCCCCGTGTGCGCGGCGGTGGCGGGCGGCGAGATTGTGGGGGACACTTGCGTGAACTAGGGGCGCTGTAGCTCCGCTCGCGGCGAGTACGCCCGTGACGGCAGGTTTGCGCTGGAGATCTGCTTCGACAAGGTTCGCAGCATCCGCGGCGGCTTCGGTTGACTCGGCCACCACGACCGCGAACGCCTCGCCGAGGAACCGGATATGTTCGGAGGCAAGCACGTAACGCGGCTCGAGCTTCGGTGCTGCAGCGAAGTCAGGCATCCGCAGTAATGGGTCCGGGAGGTCAGAGGCAAGGTAGACGCCAACGACACCTGGGACAGCGAGAGCGGCGCGGGTGTCGACGTCGAGCAGGCGAGCAGCGGCGTACGGCGAGCGGCAAAAGACCGCAGCGAGCGTTCCGGGCTCATTCACATCTGCCACAAAGCGGCTCCCGCCAGTGAGCAGTCGGTAGTCCTCGATCCTCGCGATTCGTCGTCCGACAAGGTTTGAGGACGATGTCAAAGGGTGGCCAGTCGGATCAATGTAGTAAGCGACATTTCGCCGTGCTGTCGGCGCGCCCCATCCCCACGATAGAGAGCCTGGCCAAGTTGATTCGGAATCATATGACTACTTTCCGATTTTCGGATAATCGACTGCAGTTTTTGAGTAGATGGAAGGTACGCGGAGGAGGCCTGGAAGTCAAGAGCTAGGATTTGCGGTTGACAATGAACACGCGCCGCCCTAGCGTCATGTTCTAAATTACGACGGCTAAACCGCAAAAAGCGGAAAGCGTAAAGGGGGATTCGAAGCTTGGACATCGATGTTCGGATTGTGGGTGGGATCGTGCACACACCGGGCGGCCCGGTCGTCGCCGATATCCTCGTCCGTGGCGAGCGGATCGTCGGCCTCGTCGACGTAGCCGACAGCACTCCGGCGAAAGAGAAGATCGACGCAACCGGGATGCACGTGATCCCGGGCCTAATCGACCTCCACGCTCACACCCGAGTTCCTGGTTACGAATACAAGGAGGACTACCTCACCGCCTCGCAGGCAGCCGCCGTTGGTGGCGTCACGACCTTCGTTGACATGCCGAACGTCGAGCCGCCGACCGATACCGTCGAACTTTTCGAAGCGAAGAGAAAGATTGCCGCCGATGAATCGATCATCGACTGGGGCCATTTCGTGTCGCCGACCAAGCCCGACCAGATCGAAGGACTCGCTTCGGCCGGCGCCACGGGCTTCAAGATCTTCCAGGTTTCGGGCGGCTACCCGCACGATCCACGCTTGGCGATGGGCGAGTCGGACAAGATCTTCGCCGCTTTCCAGAAGATCGCTGCGACGGGTCTGCATGTCAGCGTGCACCCGTTCAATCAGCCGCTCATCGAACTGCTGACCCAGCAGTACATCGCCGAGGGCAAAGCCTACGACCTCAACACGTTCTACTCGCTGTACACGCGCGACATCATCTGGCGATCGGCGGTGGCGATCCTGCTGGAACTGCAGAAAGACACCGGAGCGCGGCTGCACCTCTTGCACACCCACGCCGCTGGCAGTCTCGAGCTAATCCGGCGCGCAAAGGCACATGGTCAGCGAGTGACGTGCGCGATCGACCTCAAGTACTACCACCTGACCGGCGCTGACGCCCTGGAGCAGGGGCCACGAGCTGCACCCGGGGGCTATATCGTCGAGGACCAGGCGCGCATGACTGAGATTTGGCGCAGTTTGAACGACGGCAATCTGGACATCATCGACACCGATCACGCGCCGCACACGCTCGAGGACCTTGAGAGTTTCCGCAAAGACCCCTGGCACGGACCGTGGGGCAGCCCGCAGTACGAATACCTGCTTTCCGTGACGCTCGACGATGTCCACCACGGCAAGCTGCCACTCGAAACCGCGATCCGACTCCTCTCTGAAAACTCGGCCCGGCTTATCGGTGTATTCCCCCAAAAGGGCGCGATCCAGGTCGGTGCTAATGCCGATCTCGTTCTCGTTGACCTCGACAAAGAGGTTGTCCCCTCCGACGAGGCTACCTATACCAAAGCGCATTGGACACCCTACAAGGGCCGCCGCCTGCGTGGCGCGCCAGTACTAACGATGCTCCGCGGCCAGGTCATTGCAAAAGACGGCAAGGTGATTGGCAAGCGCGGCTATGGCCGTTACGTTGAAGGTGTGAAGCAAGAGCCAGTGCAAGTCCGCCAGACCTACTCGCCCGGCCTGGACTTCCGCCCTGTGACCCCACGCTGAAGTTGACTCAACGGCGCGCTCTCCATCCCGACGGACTCGTCCGGACGAGAGGTTCGTGGAGCCATACGGTGGTGGTGTCGGCAATCAATACCCTGGTATTCGTCGCCGGACAGACGGCGCTCGATGCGGAAGGTTCGCTCGTCGGTGCCGGCGACTTCAACGCGCAGTTCGACAAGGCCTACCAGAACCTGCGTGTCGCGCTCCGCGCTTCCGGGGCCGATTTCTCGACGCTGGTCTCGCTCCGCACATATCTCACTCGGGCGGAGGACGTCGAGGCGTTCGTGAAATTGCGTGATGAGCTGCACAAAGACGTCTTCCCGGCTGGGGACTACCCCCCCAACACCTTGGTCGTGGTCGAACGCCTTGCAGTGCCCGGCCTGCTGATCGAGATCGAGGCGATCGCGGCGACGTGAGGATTGGTGTGCTGCTGCCGCATTTTGGCCGGCACTGCACCCGCCGGAACGTGATCGACGTTTCCCGTCGCCTTGAAGCGTGGGGGTTTGATTCGGTCTGGGTCCGGGATCACATTCTTTTCGAACCCCATGGGCTGGAGGGCAATGACCAGACTTTCCTGGATCCGTTCGTCACATTGAGCGCCGTGGCCGGTGCTACCGAGCGGATCGGGCTGGGAACGGCGGTGCTCATACCTGTTCGGTGGCCGCTCAAGGTGGCGCAGGACTTCGCCAGCTTGAGCTTCCTCGCCAATCGTCGCGTCGACGCAGGGTTTGGTCTTGGCTTTTCCGCGAAGGAGCTGGCGGCGGCCGGTTTCAGCTACGAAGATCGCAAGCAAGTCTTTGAGCAGACGATTGGCATCTGCCAGGAGGTCTGGAGCCGCGATGAGGTCAGTTGGACCGATGACCGTTTCGGCTTCGAAAATGTCAGTTTGAAGCCGAAGCCGGCGGTGCCGATAGTGACCTGGTACGGGGGCTCGACGAAGGCCTCGGTGCGGCGCGCTGCGACATATTGCGACGGATGGCTGCCGGGCCGCATTCCAATGGCGACGCTCGATGACCGCCTGACGCTGATCCGGCAGACGGGCGAGGAGCGCGGGCGCCGCATCCTGGTTGGCGTGCTTCCCCTAGTGGTGGTCGACAGCTCACGTGAACGCGCTCGGTCCTTGGTCGACATAGCGGCTCTGGCACCCGCGTCGGAGGGCAGTGATCGATGGGTCACGGCGTCCGGCGGCTTCGAGACGATCGAGGATCTGGAGGGACTTGTGATCGCAGGAACTCCCGACGACTGCGTGGTGGAAGCGCTCAAGTTCCGGGATCGCGGCGTCGACGAGTTCGTATTCGATTTCCGGCTGGACTTCGAGCGCTATGAGGAACAGGCGCAAATGGTCGCTGAGGAGGTCGTGCCCGCGCTCCGCTAATGCGGTGGGTGCGAAAACAATGAGCTCGGATTTGGCATCCGTCTCAACAGCTTGGATCGGTCGTTCGATGCGACGGCTGGAAGATCCGAGGTTGATCACGGGTCACGGCATTTATGCCGGCGACCACCACGTGCCGGGAATGGTGCATCTCGTCTTCGTCCGCGCCGGAATCCCGTCAGCCCGCTTGCTGCGCGTCGACCTTTCCGTGGTGCGTGCCATGCCAGGGGTCGTCGGCGCTTGGGACGCTGCCGGCCTGGGCGTTGCAGGCATGCACTTGGCCGAGGCGGCGGGACTCCTGGAGGGTCGCAGGCGTCGCCCACTGCTCGCGACAGGGCGGGTTCACCACGAAGGCGATGCTGTGGCAGTCATCGTCGCGGAGACGGAATATGCAGCTCACGATGCCTTGAACGCAGCCGTAGTGGAGGTCGAGCCTGAACTAGACGCTGAGGTCGCGGACCATGAGGTGCGACTTGGGTTCGGCGACGCGGATGCGGCGTTTGCCGACGCCGTGACCGTCAGTGCAAGATTTCGGCTGCCCCGGATCTGCGGGGCAGCCCTCGAGCCGCGAGCCGTCTTCGCCGAGTGGGACGCTTCCGCCGGCGTGTTGACCGTGACCGCCTCGGTGGGAGCGGTCTATCGGCTCAGGACCGCGGTCGCCGACGCGCTCGGTCTTCCTCCGGAGAAAGTGGTGGCCCTATCCAAAGACGTGGGTGGCAGCTTCGGCCCGAAGAACGGCCCGTACGCAGAATACGTACTTGCGGCGATGGTAGCGCGGCTTCTTAACCGACCGGTTCGATGGGTGGCAACGCGGACCGAGGACGGACAAACGACCGGGCAAGGTCACGGCAGTACGCTGGAAATGGAGCTGGCCGCGACACCCGACGGCCGCTTGCTCGGTGTGCGGGGCCGAATGGTCCAGGAGCTTGGTGCCTATTACGGGATGGGAGCGACGCAAGGCGCCAACTACGTATCCCATTTGGTGTCGGCCTATGTGCTTCCCGCCGTCGATGTCCTGCTGGTCGACGAGTTCTCGCCTGGGCCCGCTTCTGCGCATGTTCGTGGGGGTGGTCGGCCATCAGGCAACTTCGCCATTGAGCGCTTAATTGATCGCATGGCGGCCCGGCTGGAAATGGATCCTGTTGAGTTGCGCCGGCGGAATCTGATAACCCCATCACAGATGCCGTACAACACCGGTTTTCCGGGTCAGGTCTACGACGGCGGCGACTACCCGCGCCTTCTCATGCTGGCAAGCGAGCAAGCCGGCTACGAAAACGTGCGCCGGCGACAGACGAAGGGTGAACCGGTGGGCGTTGGGATCGCATGCTGCGTCGAGTCGACAGGCTTTGGAGCCCCGGAGCCTTCGCGTGTACGCGTCCTGCCGAGTGGGGACGTGGAAGTGTTTGTCGGCACGGCGCCAGGCGGCCAAGGGCACGAGACCTTCGCCGCGCAGGTGGCGGCGGATAGGCTGGGTTGGCCGATCGATCGCATTCGTGTTTTGCTCGGCGACTCAAGGGTCGTCTCGACATCGGGTGCCGTCGCTGGGAGCCGCAGCGCTCTGGAGGTCGGCAACTCCGTTGCGCTTTCAGCCGCGGCGACAAGGCAAGCCCTTCTCGAACGCGCGTCACAGCGCCTGGAGGTCGACCCCGCCGACATAGTGCTCGGTCCGGCCGGCGCCACTGTCAAGGGAGTCCCCGGACGCGGAGTCGTGCTGAGCGATCTCATCTCCGCGGCCGGTTTAGAGATGGCCGAGGTTTGGGATTCAAAGGGTGCCAAGGCGTGGGCGAGCTCGTGTCATGCGGCTGTCGTGAGGGTCGACGTTGAGACCGGAGAGGTCAAACTCGAGCGATACGTGATCGCGCACGATTCCGGCCGGGTTATCAACCCGCTTCTGCTGGAGGGGCAGCTGCACGGAGGTTTTGCCCATGGACTCGGTTATGCACTTTTCGAAGAAGCCGTTTACCTGGAAGACGGGACATTGCTTTCGCCGAGCTTCCTCGACTATGCCATCGTGAGCGCCCCGGACTTAAGCGGTCAACCCGAGCTCGTCCACACCGAGACCCCTAGCACGCAGAACCCAGAAGGTTTCCGCGGGGTGGGTGAAGCCGGCACAGTAGCGGTGCCAGCGGCCATAGCTAACGCCATTGAAGACGCCCTTTGTCACCTCGGCCTGCAGGTCGTGATCGAAGATCTGCCGGTTACTCCACAGCGTCTCTATAAGATGCTGCATCCGGACTAGGATCGTACGGATCTTGGAGGTGACCTGGTGACTCATTCCGTCGAAGATTCCGACTTGACCAACACGGGTCGCCGTCCCGGTTTCGATACCCGACATCACCTCGCGCATGCAGCGAACCAGGCACGCGAGCGGAACTACAGGGACTTTCTGATCGTGGACGCAGATGCGCACCAAAATGAAAACGAATCGTGGAGCGACATCGTCCCGTTCATCGAGGACCCGGTGGTGAGGCATTTTGCAGAGTACTCGAGACACATGAGCGCGATGCTATTCCCGAGCGGTGGAAACGCGGCCAACCAGAGCGGATCGGGTAGGCTGGAACGATACCCTGGACGTTCGCTAGAGAAGGTTCCAAGTGATATTCCGCGCGATGTTTCACTGGTCCGGCGCGAGATGGATAGCATCGGCGTCGACTACCAGGTGGTCTTTCCGACCAGCCTCCTAGGGCTCGGGATGCACCCCGACACGAACATGGAGGTCCAGCTGGCGTGGGCCTACACGCGCTGGATGACCGAGGTCGTGATGCCGCACGAACCACGGGTGAAGACGATGGTCTACCTACCGTTTAATGAGCCCGAAGCATGCATGCGGTTCATCGAGACTTTTGGTGACCGGCCCGGGGTTGTTGGGTTCATGGTTGCCGGGGCGCGATACCGGCCGATTCACCACAACGTCTACGCGCCGATCTACCGTGCGATCGAGGAGCGCGGCAAGCCTCTCGGTTTTCACGCCAACTATTACGCCAAGGAGCGGGTGCTCGAGGGGATGAACCGATTCCTGTCGGTCCACGCTTTGGGCTTCGTCCTCTACAACCTCGTGCACCTAACGAACGTGATAATCAACGGTATTCCCGAGCGATTTCCGAAGCTGCGCATGATCTGGATCGAGTCGGGGCTGGCCTGGGTCCCGTTTCTCATGCAGCGCTTGGATAACGAGTACATGATGCGGACGGCCGAGGCGCCCCTGCTCAAGCGCCCGCCAAGTGAATACATGAGGGAGAGCTGCTACTACACGACGCAGCCAATGGAGTCCGGCGATCTCCAAGCGCTGGAAACGACCTTCCGGATGATCAACGCCGATAGTCAGCTGCTCTTCGCCTCCGACTATCCGCACTGGGATTTCAACCTTCCCAGCACGATCTATGACTTGCCATTTCTAGGTGAGGCGCAAAAGCGGCGGATCTTGGGCGAAAATGCCCGCGCCCTGTTCCGGCTGGAAGCCAAAACTGTCAAGCCGGAACCGGCGGCAACGAATGCCTGAATCCGTTCGCGCCGGCACGGTGGAGCAGCTGCGCGGTGGCGCGCGTGCATTGGTGACGCTCAACGGCCGGGAAGTCGTTGTGTTCCACCACCACGGCGACTTCCACGCATTTAGCAACGTCTGTCTCCACCAGGGCGGTCCGGTCGGTGAGGGCATGCTGATCGGCAAGGTCGAAAGTCGAATTGACTCGGGCGGTTGCTGGCTCGGTGACCGGTTCTCGGACGATGAGATCCACATTGTTTGCCCGTGGCACGGTTGGGAATACGACATTCGGACGGGCGAAATGGCCGGCGATCGGCGCCTTCGCCTTCGCCGCTATGACACGCGAGTCGAGGGCGAAGACGTCTACGTCATCGGGTAATGACTCAGACCTGGCCGCGGCGCTGGAATCCGTTGCGGTGTCGCTGGCCACGGCGCGTACCACCTCTGACGAGGAGCAGCAACAGCGGCTGAGGGCGGCGCTTACCGTCCTCGTCCGCGCTTATGCCGCGGAGCGCCGGGCGGGCAGAGAGTTCGCGCCGATCCGTGCGGATGAGATGTCGGCCACCGAGGCCCTGGTCTTCACTTCAGATCTACTCCGAGCCATGAACCTCGAGGTCTTCGAACTCACGATGTGGATGACGCTTGGCGTTGTCGAGGAGTGAGCAGGTCCGTTGTTTGGGCGCGCCCGTGAGCGCCCTTCTGGGCCGGGCCGTCGCCAGCGCGGAAGAGGTCACCTCTGCCGACCTCGGGATTTTCCGATTATTGGGGTCTTGACTACCGGAAATCGGGAGATTAAAGTCGGTGTGCCCACTTGAGTCGGGGGCGAGGTTGAGAGCCGGATCGTCGCCCTCAACCAGCTGGTCACCTCGGATGGACAATGCACATTTCTCAGCGGATACCGTGGAGTGAGGACACGTTATGAACCAAGTTTTTCGACCAAGGTCATGGTTGGCGGCAGCAGCTTTCCTAGCTCTGGTCGCCGTGACTGCGTGTGGTGGTGGGACGCCTGCCAGCAACACCGCCAAGCTCACGCGGACTTCACTGACGGTGCTCGTCGCCAACTTGCCGAGTCAGCTCGACCCTTTGCGCTTTGTGGCTGCAGACTCCAGCTACGGTACCCAGCTCGCAGAAGCTGCCTACGCCGGACTGCTCAACCATGACCCGAAGAAAGGCATCAATGGCCCGTTTACCGCCTCCGATCTCATCCCCGAGCTTGCCGTCTCGGTTACTCTCTCCAGCGACCAGAAGTCCTATAGGGTGGTTCTCCGGCAAGGGGTCAAGTCGGTGGCGGGCAACCCGCTCACTTCGGCTGACGTGCAGTACACGTTCCAGCGAGTCATCGGATCCAAAACCACCAACGTCAATGACCTCAAGGCCGCCAACGTCGATCTGAAGAACCCAGTCACGATCATTGACGACCACACTCTGGACATCAACCTGACGCAGCCGTCAGCGTTGCTGACTGATGTGATGGCGACCGGGACTCTGGTGATCATAGATTCCAAGGAAGCCCAGGCGCATGCAACCTCGGACGATCCCTGGGCGAACAAGTGGATCGCCACCCATACAGTCGGGTTCGGAGCATACATGGTCCAGACCTTTGTCCCCAACCAGACCTTGACTTTCGTTGCGAATCCGAACTACTGGCGTGGTGCTCCCCAGATCAAAACGTGGACGTACAAGAGCATCTCCGATCCCAGCACGAGAGCTCAAGCCGTGATCGCTGGCGACGCCGACATCGCAGACCAGGTCGGCATTGCGGACATCGCGGCTGCCAAGGCGGCCGCTGACAAAGTGGGCGTCTTCTTCGTCCAGCGTCCGATCGATGTGCAGATGGTGATGAATGAGACTGACCCCAAGATGGCCAATCCGCTGGTTCGCCGTGCCATTGCTCTCGCCCTCAATCGCAAGGACCTCGCTGCAACATTCCAGGGGTACGGGAAGGAGGCGCTCGACTGTATGGACAGCAACCTCCCCCACCCCGCACCCGATGCGTTGCTGAGCGACCAACCTGATATCACGCAAGCCAAAGCTCTGTTGGCCCAGGCCGGCTTCCCGAATGGCTTCTCCATGCATATCGCGGGAACGACCACCGCGGTTGTGACGTGGGACGCCATCAGTCGGATACTCCAGGCTGACCTGCAGGCAGTCGGTATTCAGGTCACTATCGACGACTATGCGACGTTCGCCCAGTTCGCTGCGGCGCGCTACTCGAAGGAGAGCTTCGTCACACAGCAGTCATCGCAGATCGCGGACGGAGCTTACTATCTCAACACCTTTTATGGATCAAAGTCTGGCGGTAACCTGGGCAAATACCACAGCGCGACAATGGACGGGTACATCACAGCGGCCCTCAACAATCCTCCCGGGAGCACCGCGCACGATACCGCTGTTCAACAGGGTTGCACCCTTGCGATCACCGAGCAGCCCATGGTCAGGCTCGCGGAGCCGCCGACGCCGGAGGTAGTCTCCAAGGACCTTATGCCGTGGATGCGCAACGAGACACATGGTTGGCAGCGGTTCTACTTCTTCGGGGAGGCATAGGCAGAGAATCTCTGCTTAGGGTGACCGGCACAGCGGCAGCCGCCGAACGGATGCGATGAGCTATCGTCGCTACCTGATCGGTCGGCTGCTGCTGTTTCCGGTCGCGGCCGTCACGGTGGTTTCAATCACATTCTTTTTGCTGAACCTGGTCCCCACCGACGTCGCGCGCGCGCTGGCCGGCGACTTTGCAACTCCGCAGCAAGTCCAGGACGTCCGCCACCAACTCGGGCTGGACAAGCCTCTAGGCCAGCGGTATGTCCTCTATATGGAAGGGTTGATCGTTCGAGGCGACCTAGGGACTTCGTACCTCACAAACTCCCCAGTGCGGCAGCAACTGCTGTCCAGGTTGCCTTCCTCATTGGAGTTGATCGTGCCAGGGATGCTCATCGCGACCCTGCTTGGGGTGACGATGGGCACGGCCGGTGCGTATTACTCCGGTCGGGCACCGGATCGCGTATCCAGAATCTTCGTGTCGGTTCTCCAATCGATGCCCGAGTTCCTGCTCGCCTTGCTGTTGATCTACGTCGTGTTCTTCCTGCTGAGACTTGTGCCCGCCCCTCTCGGCCAGCTCGGCCCAGTGGCCTCCGCTCCGCCGACTCGCACTGGGTTTCTGATCGTGGACGCCCTGATAGCGGGACAGTGGAGCGTGGCGGGGTCTGCGCTATACCACCTCGTTTTGCCGATGCTGGTGATCGGCCTCGCCTTCTCGACCAGCTTGGCGCGAGTTGCACGGACGGCCGTCGCCAATGCACTCGAGTCGCCATATATTGTCTTCGCTCGCGCCTGCGGGCTCAGCGAACGTCAAGTGGTCCGCTATGCGCTGCTCGATGCTCGTACTCCGCTGTTGACGTACCTGGCCATCCTGGCCGGGAACATCATCGGCAGTGCCGCAATCGTCGAGCTGATCTTCAACTGGCAGGGTGCTGGACAGTGGGCGATCTCTGCGGCACTCAACTACGACATGCCATCGGTGTTGGGCTTCGTTGCCTTTGGTGCCGTCACCACCATGGCCGCCTACTTTATTCTCGACATCGTGGCTGCAGCCTTGGATCCCCGTATTACGTATCGTGCTGCGCGCTGATCGCGGGTTCTTCTCGTTTCGCCGAACACGGCCTTGGGCGTTGCTGGGCGTGGCCATAATCGGCGGTCTACTCCTGGCCGGGTTCTTCGCGCCCCTTCCATACAGCTCCCTTGCAATCGACCCGCAGCATGCCTTCGAGCCGCCGACCTTGCGTCACATATTCGGTACGGATGAAGTTGGCGCCGACCTCTTCACGCGAACAGTCAGGGCAGCCGCCGTCGACCTTCCTCTGGCTCTCGGCGGAACGCTGATCTCGGTGTTGATCGGCATCCCGCTGGGGTTGGTGATGAGCATGCGCTCGCCCTGGAGTGAGCGAGCGATGCGGGCGCTCGACATTTTTCAGGGTCTGCCCCTACTAGTCATAGCCCTCTCCCTCACCGCGTTGGGTGGCGGAAAACCCTACTTGGTCGTTTTCGCGATCGCCCTGTTTGGAGTGCCACTCTTCATCCGCCTCATGCGCTCGCGCCTCCTCGTGCTTCGCGAGAGCGGCTTTGTTGATTCTGCCCGAGTCAGCGGCGCCAGCGAGATGCGACTTCTGTTCCGGCACCTTTTGCCGAACCTGCGATCGGAGATTGTCACCCAGACGTCCCTGACACTCGCGATCAGCATTCTGGTCGTTGCCGCGCTGAGTTTTCTCGGCGTCGGAGTGCCTCCCCCCACGCCGAGCTGGGGGGTCATGATCCGCCAGGCGGTGGAAGGAATCGCGGCCGGGCAGTGGTGGTTGCTCGTTTTCCCCGGCTCCGCCATCTTCATCTGCGTCTGGAGCGCCAACATGATCGCCGACGACCTCCGGGCCCGCCGTCGTGGATGAAGCCCTGCTTGAAGTTCGCGACCTTGTCGTGACATACCCTGCCGCCGCTGGCCGAGTGGTGCATGCGGTCAACGGTGTCAGCTTCACCGTCGAGCCAGGCCGGATCTGTGGAATCGTGGGTGAGTCCGGGAGTGGAAAGTCCACACTTGTGCGTGCCCTGATCGGGATCCTCGGGCGAGGCGGCCAAGTCACCGGGGGTACGTCGACCCTGGCGGGACATGGGGACCTTCTCGCGCTCGATCAGCGCGAGTTGAGAGCGATCCGCGGCGCGGAGATCGGATACATCGGCCAGAACCCGGTCGGCTCTTTGCACCCGATCATGACCGTAGAAGATCACTTCAGGGAGATGGTCCGCGCCCATGGTCGCTACTCTGGTGCCGGCGCCCTTCGGCGCACCGCATTGCAGGCGCTGGCCGACGTACAAATCCCCGAATCTGAGCGCGTACTTCACTCCCATGCCCATGAGCTCAGCGGCGGTATGGCGCAACGCGTTGTCATAGCGCTCGCCCTCCTTCTCCATCCTCGTCTGCTGATCGCGGACGAGCCGACCACCGGCCTCGATCTGACAATCCAGCGTCAGATCCTCGACCTCATTCTCGATCGGGCACGCAGCGAACAACTGACCATGCTGCTGGTTACGCACGACCTGGGGGCTATCGCTCAGTACTGTGAGCAGGTGGTGGTGATGTACGCAGGCAAAGTGATGGAGTCGGGTGCGGTCGACCGGGTTTTCTCAAAGCCCGCCCACCCGTATACCGAAGCTCTCATGGGTTCGGTATTCGAAGGTGGGGCCGAGCCGCGCCCTCTGGCCGGACGGCTCCCTAGCCTGGTCGACTACCCGACCGGATGCCCGTTTCAGCCCCGATGTCCGCGCGCCTTCGACAAATGTGCGAAACCGCCACCCGAGGTTGCTATCGCCACGGGGGGCACCGCCGCTTGCTTTCTGGCCGAGGCCACTCATGCCGCTGGTTGAGCTCGATCAGGTCGAAAAGACCTTTCGTGTGCAGGGGGGACACGTCGTCACCGCCCTCCGGCGGGTGAACTTCCACATCGAGAGAGGGGAGACGGTCGCCTTGATTGGCGAGAGCGGCTCTGGCAAGTCGACCATCGGTAAGCTCGTCCTCGGTCTCCTACGTCCTGACTCAGGCGCTGTCCGATTCGACGGGCATGATCTATCAAAGCTCAGTGCATCCGAGGTTCGCCGCCTGCGCCGCCGGATGCAGGTTGTGTTCCAACAGCCCTATGAATCCATGAACCCGGTTCTCACGATCGGCGAGAACATCGAAGAACCTCTCGTCAATTACGAGCGCCAACTGAGTTCGCGCCAGCGCTCGAATAAGGTCGCCGAGGCGCTCGACCACGTGGGCCTGCCGGCCAACTATGCTGACCGCGAGCCATCGGAGCTGAGCGGGGGTGAGCTACAGCGGGCAGCCATCGCCAGGGCGATTATCAATCGTCCGGAAATGATCGTTCTGGACGAGCCGACATCATCTCTCGACCTTTCTGTTCGAGCATCGGTCCTTCTGTTGCTCCGGGATCTCCAGCGCGAGCTGCAACTCACATATCTGTTCATTTCGCACGACATCACAACGGTTTCCTTCGTCAGTCGCCGCGTCGTTGTGCTCTACATGGGGGTCGTTGTCGAGGAAGGACCGCAGGATCAGGTGATGACAGCTCCCTCGCACCCGTATACCCAGATGTTGCTGGGTGCTTTCCTGTCCACCAGCCCGTCAAAGCGCCGGCCTCCAATGCTCGCCCGCGAAGAACCGGCGCCGTCCGGCCACTCGGAATGCGTCTTCTTCCCACGTTGCTGGCGGGCCGCCGAAGTGTGCACGGGGCGTCCGATTGAGTTGTTGCGGATCGGGTCGGATAGAAGCGCGCGCTGCGCACGGCTGGAGCCGGCGGCGACCGAAACGGGTCCGGCCCTGGTCTAGGGGGACCGGATCTCCTCCAGCCACGCCGCCACGTCTCGGGCGACCGCGTGAGCCACGCCGCTGAAAACGTGGTCGGTTTCGTACCAGATCTCGTCGACCCGAGGCGACCCCGAGCAGGCATCGACGACAGCCGCCACTCGGGCACGATCGTTGTAGTCGTCGTGCTCGCCCGTCAGTATCAGGACCGGCACCTTAACGCGGGGTAGGAAGCTCAAGTGATCAAGCCCGGCATCCGGCCCTCGCCACCGCAGGAAAGCCGCCGGCCGCATCCACGAGCGCCGGCGTGTCGGATACCTGGAGGGAGGGCCATCCACGCTGTCAAGCAGCATGAGTTCGCTGTCACCTCGGCCGGCTTCGACCGCAGCTCGAGCCCGTTCCACCACTTGCTGGTAAGACTCTAATCCGCCGACTTCGCGCAGACGCTCCGGGCTATTCGCGTCGGCGGTGGCGGCCAGGTGGATCGCGGCGATCGCCGCAGGGTGCGGATTCCCCGCGAAATAGCGCGTGACGGTCTGGCTCCCGAGACTGGCGCCTGCCAGCGCGACGCGCCGATACCCTCGCTGAACGAGCATCCTGACGAAGACTTCCACGTCCTCAAGCTCGAGGTCGGGGGAGGCACGGCTTCGGCGCTCGTCGCCACTTCGACGGAGCTCTATGAGGAGCGAGGCGAGGCCGTCGACCGCTAAGTGGCGGCCGACGTGAGTCACGGCCGATGAGAACGGCTCCGAAATACCGTGAATCAACAGTACAGCTGTGTCTCCAGAGGCAACGGGCGTCCGCAGGAACCCGACCAGCTCCTCATCACCGGAGACGGCGGTGACGATCTCCAGTCCGGCCTGGACAGGCGGCGGCGGGCCTAGCCCTCTCATCCAGCTCGCCACCCGAATCCCCGCCGCCAATGGATCGCTGACGACGCCTTCGCTGATGGGAGCCGCGGGAGCGGCGGCGCGAATTGCAGCTGCCACCGATGACTCCTCGACCTGGAGTACGAGCAGAGGATGGTCAACGGTGGCCAGGACACGTTCCAGCCTTGTCACCGCTCTGGGGCCCCACCAAGCAAGCCAGGGCATGGCCAGTTGCTGAATCAGGAGAGGGTGGCGGCCGATTCGCTCGATTCGCAGATCGACCATGACGTCATCCCCGCGGCCAAGTCGGACTGCTGTGGTCGACCGGGCAACTTCGATGGCATATTTATCGCCGGAAGCCGCACGCAAAAGTCCAGGCGGATCCGGAATCGGGTCAAGTAGCGCGGCGCCCAGGACTCGCCGATCCGCTCCGCCCGCCAAGTAGCGGGCAGCAGAAACTGAACCAAGATCCCACCCGGCGAGGATGATCCGGGTGAGGCCGAGCCCGACCATATAGTCAGCCGCTAGGCGAATGTCGTAAAGATCATCGTCAGGCATTGCGCTCTGGCTTCCCTCGAGACCCCGCCGGCGAGGGTTGAGGGCTATAGCGGGAAAGCCGGCGTCGGCGATCCCAGCTGCAACTGCGCGTGCGCGAGCGCCATACGCATACCCATTCCATTCGGGCAACACAACCGCGCCGGTGCCAGGGATTCCGATGTCAAAACCGGCCGGGAGGTAAAGCAGGGAGTCTGTCATCGGAAGGCCTGAGACACTGGTTGGATCGGGCGGTGGCCGCAGGTCCTCGACGCGCCAGACGTTGACTGTGTGGAGGGTATACGACACCTAGCGCCCCGGAATACGAGAGCCTATCCGCTGGCGCTGCACCGTCCAGCCCAAAATCATTGATGCCCTCAGACCCCCCAAACGTGCCCGCTGACGAACTGACCCCTCCGTTGGCTGCATCACGTCCAAACGTCTACGAGAACCACCGCACCAGCACGCGCCTCCTCGACCGCACGATTCAGCGCCGAGCGCAACTCGGCTGGCTCCCGCACAGGACCGATCCCTATGGCGCCCATCGACACCGCTAGCTTGGCGAAGTCGACGGCAGGTGCGTCTAGCCGCACTCCCACCCAGCTGTTCTCGACTGGCCGTCCCCTCTCAGTGGCAACTGATTCCTGGTGACCTTCGTCGTTGCCGTAGGCACGGTTGTTCACGACGATCCAAACGCCTGGAATGCCGTGGTGTACAGCTGTCCACAGGGCTTGCGGGGCCATCAGGAGGTCGCCGTCGCCGACCAGAGCGACCGGCAGGCGACCGCTTCCGCGCAGCCCTAGGGCCGCTCCCAGCGCCACGCCAGTATGGTTTCCGACGACGCCAGCACCGGCTCCGTTGAGGTTCTCCTCAGGACCGGAGAGGCCAATCGCTCCCGGGGCGAGTTGTCGAGGATTGCCCGAAGTGAAGGCGAACGGGTGATCGCGGACGGCCAGCCATGTCTCGTGGACAAGGCGCGCGGCTGAGATCTCACGCCCTGCGATAGCTTTAGCGAACGCCGCGCCCTGAGCCTGCGTAAGAGCGGCTTTTCGAAGTGCGAGAGCACGTCGCCGGCGTTCGATGCGGCTGCGGCCGGCGCCCCCGAGTACGCGCCGGCACTCTTCAAGAAGTGCTGGCAAGCCGGTGCGCGGACTCGCGAGGACTGGGACGTCAATGGGTGACAGTGAAAGGACGTCACCGCTGAATCCTCGAGCGGAAAGAAGCTCTAGGGAGATGGATACGATCCGCCTGCCTTGCGAGCCACGAGCGCGGAGCCCGCCCAGGTCCTCCGCGCCGAGGACTAGAAGCACATCCGACTCAGCCGACAGCTCTGCTTCGAGGCCATAAAAGTCCAGGTCGTGGGTGGTTGGAAAGCTCTGCCACAGCACGGCTCCGTCGATAACCGGCATCGCCAGCAGTTCGGCCAACTCGACCAGGCTCGCCACGGCCTCACGGTCGCGACCCGCAGTCCCTGCCCATGCCATAGGGAGAGCCGCGTCCGTGAGCATCCGCGCTGCTTCGGCTATCGCGCCGTGGTCAGGGGCTGCCGCAGCCGGAGGCTTGAAGCGCGACACGTCGGGCAGCTCAAAGCCGTTCACGACTCTTTGTTCCTGATGCGTGCTGTCGAAGCTGACGTAGGTTGGGCCCGTCGGCTCGGTCATCGCAATCTGGTATGCGCGGAGCACCGCCTGTGGGATGGCCTCGATCGATGCCGGCTGATCGTCCCACTTCAGGAAATCGCGGAATAGTGCGCCTTGAGCATTGGCCGTGTGAATCCAGTCGATCCACGGCCGTCGTCGCGTGGCATCCATCGGTCCGTTGCCTCCGAGGAGCAAGACCGGTATCCGATCCGTCCAGCAGTCGTAGATCGATGCCCCGGCATTGGCGAGTCCAACCAGGTTGTGGAGCGCGGCAGCCATTGGGCGCCCAGTCACGCGGGTGTATCCACGAGCCAGAGCGACGGAGATCATCTCGTGGTTACACACGACGATCTGTGGCTTGCGGTTGCCACCGTAATTTACAAGCGAATCGTGGAGCCCACGGAAACTGGCTCCCGGGACCATTGACACGTACTCGATTCCGAGCGCCCGGAGAAGGGCCACGACAATGTCGGAGCCCCAGAGCGGCTGGTCACCGAACGGGCCTGACGGGAGATCAATCGGATTCGAGATGGCAACAATCTGCCACGCGGCGGTTCGGGGTGTCAATCGAATTCTGAGTATTGGTCCCCAAAAACCGGAATTGAGCCTAGGTTGACCAGCAGCCGATCCTGAGGTTAGGCTCTATTTTTCAGGTTTCGGTAACTCAGAGTCACAAATCGGAAAGATACTCGTGAGGATATACGATTGGAACTGAAGCCCACTACTCTGCTTGACGGTCTCATTTGGCCTGAATCGCCGCGTTGGCATGACCGCCGACTCTGGTTCTCAGATATTCAAGGGCATCGAGTGGTGGCGATGTCGCCAGATGGGAAGGCAGAGACGATTGCGCGCTTCGACGACGAGCCGTCAGGCCTCGGATTCTTGCCGGACGGGACCGCATTGGTGGTGCTTCGTCGGAAGCGGGTCGTTGTCAGGCTCGTTGGTGGTCGCGAAGTAATACATGCCAATCTCAGCTCTTACTCGGGATCTGCCGTCGGCTACGGCGAAGAGCCCCACGACTACATGCTGAACGACATGATCGTGGACTCCAAAGGCCGCGCCTACGTCGATAAGTTCATCCGGCGTCTGCCGGGCGACGAGACCAGAGATCTCGATGAATCACTGTTGTTCGTCGACGAGAGTGGGAGCCATCGTATAGCGGCCGACGGTGTTCATGGTCCCAACGGAATGGCGATCACTGAGGATGGTCGGACCTTGATCCTGGCTGAGACCGCCCCGCGTGTGTTGACGGCATTCGACATTGAAGCCGATGGCTCGTTGAGCAATCGGCGGTTGTTTGCCGATCTGTCTGGGTACCGCCCGGACGGAATTTGCCTCGATGATTCCGGTGGCGTTTGGGTCGGCTCTCCGAGCAGGAAGATGGCATTTCGGGTCGTCGAGGGCGGCGAAATTACTCACCGCGTGACCACTTCCGACCGTGGCCCGCTCGCATGTTGCTTCGGCGGACCCGACCGCGCGACACTTTTCCTTGCCACATCGCTTTTCGACCCGGCTCGGCGGTCGGAGGCATCCGGGTTCATAGACGCCTACGACGTGGGTTTCCATGGTGCCGGCCTGCCATGAAGCATTTCGATCGCCGACTGGCGTACCTGAGTGCCACTCCTACCACGCTGTTGGACCTCCAGCGGTGATCTCATCACGCGCGGTTCTCAGCACAGCAACTGCTCGACTCCCGATTGACTCAATCTAGGCGTTGAACCGGGAAATGAACTGGTTGCTCCGCGGTATCGACTCTTGCCGTAGTTAAGAGTCAGTGATTGGCTCACCGAGCCTAGGGAGCGCGATGACAGGAATGCGCGGCGTGTCGATGCGCCTCATCCTATCGATCGTTTTCGGCACGGTGCTCAATCCGCTGAACTCCTCGATGATCGCGGTCGCTTTGGTCCCTCTCCACCACGACTTCCGCGTCGACCTCGGCACATCAACGGCATTGGTTTCGGGTTTCTACTTGACCGGCGCCGTCGCCCAGCCGTTGATGGGCCGACTCGCTGACCTGTTCGGTGCGCGCCGAGTCTTCCTAACGGGTCTCACCGTGACCGCCGCGGTCGCACTAGCAGGCTGATGAAAAACCCGTTTCCGGAGTCATGAAGGCGGCGTGGTTGAGTTCCTTGAGGACTGACGTCGGTCTCGAGAGGGTCAAGAGCGAGCGCCGAGGCGCCTCTTCGAGGATCCTTGGTGCGGATTTCGCACCGAGGACCTATCGGCTGCGGCTATCACGCGGTTGCTGCCGCCAGGTTGCCCAGCCGGACCAAGTTGTAGGCGCTGCTCGTCATCTCCAACCAGAAGCGATTGCGTCTGACCCCGATGTAGCGGAGCTTTCTCATCCCACCCACCGTCTTGAACCAGCCGAAGATCTCCTCGATCCGTTTGCGGGCTCGCTGGCTCACGGCGTAGCCGGGAGTCTCGGCGATCCGATAAGGGATGTTGCTTCCCCGCACCGTGGTGATGTTTTGTGCGATATGAGGCGTGTAGCCGAGGTCTTTGACATGGTTCACGAACTCGTGTGTGTCGAAGCCCTTGTCTCCGCCTACGGTCCCACCACGGCCACGCCTGCGCAGCCGGTGCAACATGCGCAGAGCGGCCTCACGCTCGGCGCGACCGTGGGCCTCGGTGAAGTCGACATCAACCACCAGGCCGTGCCGGTTCTCCATGAGCACGTGGCCGGCAAAGCTGAGCTTGGCAGCCTGTCCGGGGCTCTTGGTCGCCAGCCTGGCCTCGGGATGGGTCGTCGAAATATGCGTCTCATTCGATCGTCGCTCGCCGCGCCAGTTCACTTCCGGGTTCCGTCCTTCTTTCTTGCGCTTGCCGCCACGCATCCGACTGGCCTTGCGCTGCCCGCCGAGGTTGGGTCTCGGAGTCAGGCTCTTGAGCGAGGCCTTGGCTTCCAAGAGCGTGCCGTCGACGGTGAAGTGGTCTCGGGAGAGCAGATGCCGGCGCTTGGCCTCATCGCGGATGGCGGCGAAGAATCGACCAGAGACCTCGTGCTCGAGCAATCGCTCGCGATTCTTGGCGAACGTGCTCTGGTCCCAGGCGAGGTCATCGATGTTGAGATCGAGGAACCACTTGAAGAGGATGTCGTACTGCATCCGTTCGCAGAACTGGCGCTCGCTCCGGATCGAGTAGAAGGCCATCAGCAGACATGCC
>DATLRQ010000141.1:0-2582 GCA_035534555.1 Candidatus Micrarchaeaceae archaeon | reverse complement strand
GATTTCTGGCATCAGATGCAGGCTCGCGTGGCCAGCGGTGAGATCTTCGACATCTACCCGTATCGACCATCGCTACGCCTGCGGCAAGCCTGAGCTGGCCGAAAGCTTCGTCGCGGCCTGATCGGCTGCGCCGCCTTCCTTGGAAAGCGTAGGCGGACCGGGGCCGCGGCGACGTCGCGTTCGGAATGAGCCTTTAATCTGAGTTTCCCAACTCCGGAACCCAGCGAATTCTATGTCCGATTGCACTCCGTGAGCGTGTACCGGACGTTCGCTGCCGTGGATTCGCTTAGGTCAGGGTCACGGTTGGGATGCGCCCGAAAAGCGCTCGAAGGTGATAGCCTCCCCCAAACGAAGGCGGGGTCATCGGTCGGGCGCCCCTGGATCACCAGGACCAGCGCTGCTTCGACACAAGGAGATTTCATGCACGCCGATTCTGTCCACCAGGAGCACGGCATCGGTCGGGCGCTTCTGGCTGAGCTCATCAATCAGACGGGCGGACTCGATCGGTGGGCGCACGTCACGCTCGTCCAGCTCGTTGAAGCGCGGGGCTGACGCCGGAGATGCTGCTTCACAAGACAAACGACCAGTGGATCCACTACGAGGACAGCGGCGGGAACCTCCCCCCAGTCGTCCTGGCGCACGGGTTGCTGATGGACTGCCAGATGTTTGCCCCGCAAGTCGAGGCCCTCCGCTCACGCTTCCGGCTCATCACTTGGGACGCCCGCTGCCACGGCGAGACCGAAAGCACGGATCAGCCGTTTGCGTACTGGGATCTGGCCGAGGACCTAAGAGGGCTGCTTGACCATCTCGGCATTGAGCGGGCGGTAATCGGGGGAATGGGCCAGGGCGGCTTCGTGGCTCTCCGTTTCGCGCTCCGACACCCCAAGCGGGTGGCGGCTCTGATCCTGCTCAGCACCCAGGCCGGCTCCGAAACTCCCGAGAAGGTCGCGACCTACGAATCGATACTCGAGGCGTGGGAGACCAAGGGGATGAACGACCAACTTGCGGAGAAGATCGCCGCGATCATCCTCGGCGACAAGTGGCCGGGTCGCGGGGCATGGATCGCTAAGTGGCGGCAACGGCCGCCCTCGCTTCTGCGCCCGGCGTTCATTGCGCTGGTCGGCCGAGAGAACCTAAACGATAGGCTCAGTGAGATCAGGGCCCCTGCCCTGGTGATCCATGGCGCCGCCGACGCCGCCATCGACATCGAGCTGGCTCAGCATCTCTGTTCCAAGCTGGCCAACAGCCTGCCGCTGATCAGGATCGAGGGGGGCGGCCATGCGTGCAACCTCACTCACCCAAACCCCGTCAATCTGGCCGTGCAGCGGCACCTGGTCGAACTCGGCCTCGCGACACCACGGAGAGTCGAGCGGCGAGGCGACGGCCGGCGCTCAGACCACATGCGCCGGAGCGGTGAGAGGCGGGATCCTGTCCGCGCAAGCGCCGGCCGCCGAGTCCTCTTTCCCTTCGACAGGAGGATGGCCGAGAGACGTGGCCTAGAGCGTCGCGAATCCTGGCCCTTGCACATCCACCGGACGGTCAAATCCTAGATCTGGCGTCTTAATCGCGATCACCCCGATTGCGGTCGCTGGGAACCCATTATCGGCATCAACTCGGACCCTCTGACGGCGCCGCAAAGTCAGCGTCCGCGCCGGCAGTGAGCTTGGCTGTCTTCTTGGCCGCCAGGTTGCTTGACACGTTGTCCTTCGTGCCCTGGGTTCCGTCGATTAACGGCGGAGTCTTGACCTGAGCTCCTCGATCGTCTCGACTGGCTTCGCTGTCTCCTCCTCGGCGTCGGACGTCTTCTTGGCTGCTCGAGCTGTCCGCACGCCGGCTACGCGCTCCTTGAGCCGCGTCACCGTCGCCTCCGCGGCGATCGGCCGCGCGGGCGCCCGGTGGAACGCCGCCTTCCAGGCCGGCACGTCCTCGATGCGAAGGATCAGGCGGCGGAGCGCCACGTCGATGGGAAAGAGAAGGATTGCGAGCACGAGCAGCAGCTCGTCCAGCGCCCGCGAATCGCGAGGTGCCGGCCGCAGGCTGTCATGGTAATACAGCGGCGGTCAGAACAGTAGCGCTCTCTTAAGTCTTTAGTTGTCGCCTCGGTCGGGCGGTTCCACCGCGCCCCTTGAATACGTTCGGACGACGCATGGCGGAGGGATGGCAAATCAGCAGCAATTCGCCGTGCTCGATGACACTCGCCCCCGCCAACCCCGTCTAAAGGACGCGCGCGAGGCGGCTATGCCCGGTTAACGATCCGGAAACCGTTTGAGGTTTTGGCTGTCAACTTGGGCTGTCATGGCCGACAAATTTGGCGGGGATGGATGGGAATCGAACCCACCCAGGACGCCTCAACAGCGCGCCGCAAACGGCTTTGAAGACCGCGGCCCTCAGTAACCGAGTCCTCCGGCTTGCGAGTTGTTGCGTGACGGACGTTGGCGGTTCTAGTGGCTGATCCGGATCATGTCGATCATCTTGAAGTTGATCCAGACGAACCGCACCAGCTGCCAGGGTATGAAAGTCCTCAGGAACACGGTCCATCGTGTCGGTTTGGGCGCGTAGAAAGCCTTGCCGGCAGTCACATG
>DATLRQ010000140.1:0-3994 GCA_035534555.1 Candidatus Micrarchaeaceae archaeon | reverse complement strand
AAAGACTCGAACACAAAGCCCGTCGTGCCATGAACGATCTGAGCCGGCAACGCGCCGCACCCTCCGGCCAGGACAGGGCGGCCCTTCCATGACGACTCGAGCAGCGCGGCCGAATAGCCTCGGTGGACGCCGCCGTGGACGGCCACCACCGCGGCGCCTTGCAAGGCGTTGATTTCGACTTCACTCAAGTCGCGTTGTCGCAAGAGATGGATGCTGGAATTCTCATGGGTGAGCTGCGAAAGGCGATCGAAGGGGTCGTCCCCGGCCCCTTGCGGAACGTCCGGGGTCCACACCAGTGCCAATTGCAGTTCGGCGACGGATTTCGCAGCCATCTGGTACGTGTAGACGGCCGACTGAGGGTCATCCCATTTATCGAAGGGTGAGACCTGGACGATGAGGGGCAGGTCGGGTCTTATTCCCAGGCGGCGCAGCACAGGGTCCACGGTGACGGCCGAGAGTTCCTGGTTGCGCTCTGCTCGTGGGTCGATGACCGGAGGGATCAGGGCCACGGTGTCGAGAGGTTGCTCGCCTGCGAACTCGGGCAACTCCACTGCAACGCCTGCGTAGCCTTTCATCTGATCCTTCAGCGTTTCGAAAACATGCGGCTCACAGTCGCGAAGATCGAGATGGCAGTGCCACAGCCAGCGGCTGCGCCCGATGGGTCGCGATGACAGTAGCTCTCGCAGAGGTAGCAGATGCGGATCGTGAACGATCACCAGGTCGGCCTGGGGGCCGAACTGGTTCGCGCAGTCCTGGGCATACTTTCGCCAGACCCGCTCCAATTCTGGGCTCCACGCCCGGTCGTCGCCCTGGATCGCAGCCATCAGGGGGGCGGCGAACTGCTCGAACTGGCGCGTTGGTTCAGGAACCGCCAATCGGACATCAAGGCCCAGGTCTTGCAGCAGCGGCACGGTAGCGCTGACCGCGCGTGCATTGTGGGTTTCAGCGGCGGTGATGGATATGTGGAGGATGCGCGCGCCGCGCAGCGGCTCGGCCAGCCTGCGCAGATGCTGGACGGCCTCACCTCCCAGCAGGTCGGCGTAAGCCTCCAGAGGCTCCACGGTATGCGCGCTCATCGGCATCGAGTTCACGCTGCCACCGTGTCCGTGTCTGTGCTACGAGTCAGGATCACGCTTCTCGGCAGCTCGTTCACGACCGACTCCAAGTCAGAACCGACCAGGACTCCGGTTCGATTCGGGTCAGCGTGGGCACCCATCACCACAGCGTCGTACTCGCTGCCGGCGCGAAGCAAGACCGCCGCGGGCTCCTGAGCGATGACCTCGAGCACGACCGGATCTAGCGAGCGGACCGCCTGAATCAGCTCGTGGAAGACAGCAGCCTCACGCTGCGCCCGATCGGGATGATGGTTGTTGTCATAAACGTGCATGAGAGTCAGCCGGGCCCCGGTCTGGGTCGCCAACGCAGCTGCCACTGACAGGGCCAGCCTTGCATTGCTACCGCCCCGCAGGGGGGCGAGAATCGAACGTGGAGCAAGCGGACCGTTTACCGCTGGGTCTGGCCTGACGATCACCAGGTTGGCTGGTGGATCGGTGGCCAGGCTGCGCATCACAGCTTCGAGCCGGTGGCGCCTTGGCGATCTCTGCGATGGCCACTCGAGCAGCACCATGTCGCTTTGAGTCTCGAGCGTGGCTTCCCGGATGCCCCGCGCAACATCGGCCGCGATCCGAGTCTGCACCGTGAGCTGGCCACCCTCGCTCGCGTGACGCTCGTAATCCGTGGCGGCGATCCAACGCAGAAGTTCGCGCGATCGTTTCGCGGCTGCGATCTGGAGCCCAATACGCGACGACGGAATCTCGACCAGCCCCAACACCACGCCTTGGGTTGAGCCGCTGCGCGCGATGGCGTCGCCAAGACTGAGGAGCGGGGCGGCGCCCTGACCGCGAATGATGGGTACAAGAACCCGAGCCCGATCAAGTCCGGGGCTCGCCCCCAGGGTTGGTGTGTACCGCTCGAAGCGCATAACCATTGTCCATGGACGCTATTGGAAGTCCCTGACGGCCAGCTAAACAACCGAGGGTGCGGTTAGCGGGCTTTTTGCTCTCCGTTGAGCGGGGCCGGCGCCGAGAATCGCAGCTGGAACACCGCGCCCCGCTCGCTCCCATCCGCCAGAACGAGATCCGCTTCCTGAACGCGGGCGAGGGTCAAGCTGACCGCAAGGCCCAGGCCTGTGCCACCAAGGCCTGCCCGCGTACGCGCGTTGTCCGCGCGGATGAAGCGGTCGAAGATCTTGGTGCGCTGAGCCGCTGGGATACCCGACCCCTGGTCGGCCACCTCGAACACCCACGATTCCCCCAGCTTCTTCCCGCGCAGCCAGACCTTGCCCTGCCTGGGCGAGTGACGGATCGCGTTCTCGACCAGGTTGTCCAGCACCCGCCGCGTGAGCGTCGCATCTGCCATGACGACCCCGGTGTCCGGGGCCTCCACCTCGAGCCGAACGCCGGCGCGTTCAGCCACTGCGGCCCAACGCGCAGCCACCTCGTGGATGAAATCGGCCACGTCCAGCTCGCGTCTCGCCGGTCGCAGCACGCCGGCGTCGGCACGAGCCAGCAAGAGCAACTTGTCGACCATTTCAGAGAGGTGCGCGATCTCCTCTTCAAGCACGTTGAGTGTCTCTTTCAACTCCACATCGGTAGTCGGCCCGTCCTTGGCCAACTCGATTTCGGTTCGCATCTGGGTCAGTGGACCGCGCAGCTCGTGGGAAGCGTCGGCAATGAACCGGCTCATCGTCTCGAAGCTGACTTCCAGGCGGCCAAGCATGGCGTTGAAAGTCTTCACGAGCTCACCCAGCTCATCTTCCGGGACAGCGATGTCGACCCGGCGGTGCAGGTTGTGTTCGCTCAGGGACTGGGCCAGCGCGGCGATATCCCTCACCGGTCTCAAGACTCGGCCGGCCTGCCAGTACGCAACCAGGCCGCCCAGGGCGACGAAGACGATCGACAGGGTGGCCAGGAGCAGGCGAGTCCATCCCAGCGACGAGTTCTGCAATTCAATCGACCGCTCGACGACGAGCGCCACAGGCGGGTCGACCCCTCGAACCAGGGTCATGTAGACCCTGCGTTGGACGTGGTTGGCGTCCGCAATGTCCACCCAGATCGACCGGCGGGTTTTGAGCACCGGAGCCGCGAGCGCCTCCAGCGTGGCCGCTTGAAGCGGCATATCGGGGGTGCCCGTGATGAGGCCAAAGGTGCCGACCACCGCTACGTCGGTTGCGAGCCCGTCGTCGGCCTGCGTCGGCAAGTCGCCTCCTAGATAGGTTGCTCCCTGGCTGGTGAGCCGCAACCCTGAACCGATCAGATCCGCCTGACGCTTGAGCGCAGCGTCGGAGGCGTTGGCGCCGGAGATGACGGCGACGGAGTAGAGGCCGCCGTCCGCAATCAGGGCAGCAACGCCCAGCAGCGCCACCGAAAGGGCCGTCAAGCGCGCCCGAGTCGTCGTGAACCTAAGGGTCTTCATCCGCATTCTCGAATCGGTAGCCGGCACCGCGGATCGTCGTAATCGGCTTACCTGCGCCCGCCAGGTCCAATTTCCGACGGATGCGTCCGAGCATGACTTCGACGAGGTTGTCGCCGCCCTCAAGCTCGAATCCCCAAACGTGCTCGAGTACCTGAGTCCGGCTCACGAGTTGACCACGATTGACCATCAGGTATTCGAGGACGGCGTACTCCTTTGCAGTCATAAGCATCAGTGCTCCGTTGACCCGAAGGGTGCGCGCGCCGGTATCGAGTCTCATTGGGCCCGATTCGATCTGAAGGGTGCGGCCCGGCAGCCGCCGCCGCACCAGCGCCCTGACACGCGCGATGAGCTCAACCATTGCGAAAGGCTTCGGCAAGTAGTCATCCGCGCCCGCATCCAACCCGGCGACCCGTTCCACCACCTCATCCAGTGCAGTGAGCATCAGGATCGGGGTTTCTTTGCCGGCCTGGCGAAGCGTCCTACTTACGGCAATTCCATCCTGGCCCGGCAGCATGACGTC
>DATLRQ010000139.1:0-4803 GCA_035534555.1 Candidatus Micrarchaeaceae archaeon | reverse complement strand
CATTATGCCGACATCCGGATTATGCCGACATGGCGCGCATTTCGAGTTCGGAGAGCGGGTCTGAGATCGGCATAATCCTGACCTCTGAGAGCCGTGCTGATGGCCCGCTTGTACGACCAAGACCGCGGCCGATCATCTCGCTGAGGATCTCGTCGATGGCGTCATTTGAGTTCAGTTCGACCCTCCAGGTGGCAGCCTCCCACTGGATGGAATCCCGTTGCCGACTCGCTGCTCGCCTTCCTCGAAAGCCCATGATTATGCCGACCATTTCGCGCTTACTCCAATTCGATTTAGCCGCGGAGTCGGCATAATCCGGAGGTCGGCATAACGTCCACCGGCTCAGGAACGTGATCGCCAAGCTGCCCAAGCGCCAGGATCTCCACAACCGGGTCCGCGACGCCTACTGGGCAGCCCTCGACCTGGCTGGCTCGGCGGCCGAGGGCGAGGCCCGGCTGCGCGGGCTGGTCGGCGAGCTGGAAACCGATTACCCGGGCGCCGCGGCCGCCCTCGCCGAGGATCTGCCGGCGCTCTGCGTCCATCTCAGCTACCCACTCCGGCTCCGCAAACGGTTGAGAAGCACCAACCTCCTCGAGCGGTCGCTGGGCGAGGTCAAGCGGCGGACCAAGGTCATCGGCCGCTTCCCCGGCGAGACCAGCTGCCTGAGCCTGTGCTGGGCGGTCATGGATCTGGTCATCGCGGCTGGCCGCGGCCTCGCCCTCACCGATTTCGAGCACCAGCAACTCGCTCAGATGCGCGCCGCCAGGCGCACTCAATCACCCGTCGAGATGACCGCCTAAGATGTCCAGTCTCCGAGTGGTAGCGACGCCCGAGACGGGCTAGGAGGATCGCGGGCGAGGCACGCCCGAAACGGCAGCCTTTTCTCCATGTTCCTGTGCTGCGGCTCACCCAAGGCCGTCGCTCTGCCCAGCGGCGGGTGCTTCGCGGATCTGCCCTACCCAGCGGCGCGCTATCGTGGGCGAGTGCGCTCCGAGCTCGACACAATCCGTTGGCTGTGGGCCTACCACGCTTGGGCACGACCGCGGCTTGCAGAGGTGCTTCTTCGTGTCAGTGAGCACGACCTCCGCCGAAGCGGAGTGGTTCCGGGCGGCCACGGGACGAGCTCGGTTGTCGAGACGCTCGCGCATCTCGTTGATGCCGAGGAGAGCTGGCTCTACCGTTGGAGGGGATTAGACGAAGGTCGTGCGCCTGACCCGGATGAATCGATCGACCGCGACGTCGTGATTGCCCGATGGGAGATGGTGGAAGCTGAGCGCTCTCGTTTCCTGGCCCAGCTCGGCGAAGACGATCCAGCACTTTCAAGGCCAAAGGCGAATCTTGCCCAGGCGATGCTGCACGTCTTCAATCACACGACGCATCACCGTTCCGAAATCTGCGTAGGACTTACGGCCCTTGGGTTCCCGCCCCCTCCGCTCGAGATGATGGACTACATCAGGTCGGAAGCGCCAGCGTGAACGGTGGGTTTACCGCGTCTCAGGAACTCGGGGACCAGACAGCCTAAGATGCTCCTGCCGAGCGGAGAGACGCCTCCGCTTTTACAGCAGTCCTGGGACGCGACCCTTGCCTCAGGTCGCGGTGCTCGATGGAAATGTGACCTTGGCTCGAATCGCGATCGAGAATGGTGCGACGCTCAACGGCCCGGTGACGATGGGAGGCGAGGTGGGGTCTGTCGAGCTCGCCGAGAGCGATTTGGCGAGCGGGCAGAGCTAGAGTTGAGCAGCTCCGCGTCGCGTCGCTGGTCTGGCACCATCGACTCGGACCGGTTCGGGTCGGCGAGGTTGTCGCGACTGGCGACGGTGCAAACGCGGACCCGGGTGCCATAGGGTCGCCGTCCCGTCGTCGGCCTGACGGTTGTCGACGAGGTCGAGCGCCTTTAGATCTGCCGAACCCGGGGTCGGGTCGTTGCGGTGAAGATCTGCTCTTCCTGCACGGATCCGTTGAGGGTGATGATGCCGATTCTTCGGCGGTCCGGATACAAGCTTCTCGATCGGCAGGCGTATCGCTGCCTTCGTTCACCCAGACCACCAGCGGCTCGCCGTCGACCGGATGAAAGGGTCCCTGAGCAAGCCGAGGTCGGAGGCCAGCTTCGAAATCCTAGCCGGGTTGGTCGAGACCGGTTATCGAATGGTAGACGTGCTCGCGGTGAACGACTTCGATGATCCGCGGCTGAACAGGATGATAGTGAGCGTGACCGCTTGCACGAAACGTCGCTGATCATTTCCCGGCGCGCCGAAGAGCCTCTCGTCGCATAGACCCGACACCAGCCCTTGCGACTGCGCCTGCGGACGATGCGTAGTCGGCGACAAGGAAAGCCTGAGGCGCGCCGGTCCAATCCCAGTCCTGCTAGAGCTGCTAGGTGCGCCCAACTTGACCTTCCTCCGTAAGCGGAGGACTCTGGTAGAAACCTTCAGTTGGCATGTCGCATCTTTCGGACACATGGGGGTTCAGCAATACAGCCGCGAGGGAGATCGCCTGCAGCGCGCGTTGGCGATCCTCAGGACGAGGGCGAGCAATCACCAGCCCGCTGTAAAGCGCTACCAGATCAACCTGACGAGATCGCCCGCATTCACGGTACTAGATCCGATGTAGGCTAGGTTCTTGGTTACACGGTGGACAAGATCGACGTGAAGACTCATTTGAAGATCATGCAGGCCGGCGACGCTCTGCATGCCATCCGGCGCCTCATAGCGAGCACAGGTTCGGGACCGGCCACTAGAGACCCGGCCGAGAAAGGGCCATTTCGAGCGCCGTGAACTCGGACGGTAGGCCGGGTGTTCGGGGACGACTGACGGTGCGGAAAAGCTCCTGGCACCAGTTGGTGGCTGCCCGGAACGGGCCCAGCAGTGCCTGGAGGAGTGAAATGGGCGTGCGACCGGGTCGATGTGTCCCATTGTTGGTTCCGCCGAAGGCTGCGACCAGGGTGAGGTTGGCAACTGCCGCCACCATCAAGGCCTGAAACAGGGTCTTGCGGCGACCGAAGTAGCGGGCCTGTCTGACGCCTAACTGGACCATCCGTGCCAGCCTATGTTCCACCACTTGGCGCTGCTCGCGAAAGGTCTGGAAGTCCGAGCTGGCACGCCATTGGCGAGCACGCTGGTGGAGTGCTTCGTAGGGGTTGAGTCGCACCGACCGGCCGTGCTCGCTGGGCGAGAAACACTTCTCACGCAAGGGACAGGGACCACACACCCGAGCCGAGAACTTGAACATCGGCAACGGACGCCGTTGGCCGTGGCGGCCGGTTTCGAAGCCGGCATTGACGATGTGGGTCGAGACTTGATCGGCTGGACATCGACAGGATTGTTGGTCGAGGTCGATGACGAATTGATCCTTGCTGAAGTAGCCGGTATTGGCCCGAGCCGGAACCTTGGCGAGAAGGGTCAGGCCGGCCTCTTCAAAGAGCTGGCGATTGGGGCCCGTGCCATAGGCGCAGTCGCCGAGCGCGGCGTCCAGTTCCAGCCCGGTGGATTCAGCGGCCTGTTGCGCCAACTCCAGGCTGCCCTCGTCGTCTTTGGCGTTGCCGGGGAGGACGTCGACGGCCACCACCAACTGGCTCTCAACATCTGCGGCGATGGCAAGTTTGTGGCCGTCGAAACGGACGCTGGCGCTCTTGCGTCCGTGCCTCATCTCGGGGTCATGGACCGAACAAATTCGGCTACCGCTGGTGCCCTTTCGTATTTGGGCGCCGCCATCCTCACCCCGCTCCAGGTCCTGCATCAGGACCTGGCTCAGAACCTCGCAGGCTCTGAGCAATCTCTCCTCTTCGCGACTCCCGGGCAACATTCGCGACCGCGCCAGGCTCGCCGCATCAAGCATCGACTCGGCGTCTGCGACCAACTCGGTAAGGAGTTGCCGGCGGGCCTCCTTGTCGTCCCAGTCGATTCCAGCCTCACCCTTGAGGCTGCTGCCCACGTAACGCTCGAAATGGTGGCGACCGGCCCACTTCTCAAGTGGTTCATGGTGCTGGCGAGCCAGCTCTCGCATCACGCTCACAATCCCGTCGCCAATCAGGTTGTAGGTGTCCTTCACCGCTCCCCGACCCAGGATCATGGTCGTATCCAGCGCCGCCCGCATCCTGCCATCGGCCTTCAGCCGACCCACCCGGCGAGCCGCTGCCAGACTGGCCTCAAACGGCAGTCGCGCCTTCTCGTGGACCAGCAGTTGGGCACGGAAGAGTTGCAGGGTCGACTTCACGAAGGGCCGCTCCAGCTCACCGGTTCCCAGCGCGACCTTCCAGCGCTGGTCGAATGCCGCCCGCTCAGCCGCCTCCTGGTCCGAGCATCGGTCGTAGTGCTGAAGCAGCAACGCCACGCACAAAGTGCTCGGAGGAACACTCGGGCGCCCACGTCGGGAGTTGTACAGCTCAGCAAAGTCCTCGTCCCGGAAGAGGCGGTGCCGCTCCGCGGAATTTGTCAACCTCTTTGAGACACCTCGCGCTGGAAATTACTGAGCTGTCGCCACCTCCTCGAGCGGTTTGTTAATCCACGCGGCCACCGGCAGCGCCGGTGGCGTCGGCTGCTTGTTGACGAAGCGTTCTGGGTGGATGGCGTAGGCCGCGGTCAGGACCTGGGCCCGCTGCTCGCGGAGCGCGATGGCGCGGCCGTAGTGGACGTCGGCGGGAGTGTGATATCCGATCCCCGAGTGCCTGTGGTCGTCGTTGTACCAGGGGAAGAACCGAGTGCAGAAGGCGCGCGCGTCCTCGGGCCCGCCGAAGCGGTCGGGGAACTCGGGGCGGTACTTCATGGTCTTGAACTGCGATTCCGAGAAGGGGTTGTCGTTCGGACAGTG
>DATLRQ010000138.1:0-2437 GCA_035534555.1 Candidatus Micrarchaeaceae archaeon | reverse complement strand
AAGGCTCGTGAACTCGTCGGCAGCCTGAAGCGCCGACGTGATCGTGCCCTTCGCTTTCGCGAATGAGGCTTGCTGCCCTGCGGGAAGGACGCCCACATCCACTTTTGCGGCGGCCTTCTGCGCCAGGTCGAGGTCGGCACGAACGAGTACCAGGCTCTGGCTTGTCTGATTAAGCACGGCGAGGAGGCTCTTGCCCTGTTGGCCACCAGCACTCGGAGGCTTGATGAGCTGCCCGTCGAGCTTGGTCAACTCCAGGCCTGCGTCTGAGATCGCGATGCCCATGTCCGAAATGCCGTCGACTGCCACGTGTCGCGACCTGGCCATCCCGCCCACCTGCGGTAGACCTTCCAGTTGCGCCAGCAGCTGGTTGCTGTCGGCCATCTGCCGGGCAACCTTGAACTGGAGCTTGGCGGTTGTGAAGTGGACGCTGGTCGCGGCAATAAGAGCTTCGTCGTGAGTTGAGTTGGCGGCCTTGAGGCTGGCCTTGGCTGCCTCTAGCTCGTTCTGTCCGGCCTCCAGGTGGAGGGCCAGTTGAGCCTCCAATTGGTTGGCCTGCGTCTTAACCGATGTGTAGACGAGCGCGCTCGCCGCCCCGCTGCCCACGACGAGGACGAACAGGATCGCCAGAGCGATCAGAACGGGACGCCTGCGCTTGCGCCGCGATGAGGCTGCGGTGACTCCGGTGCGCTTGAGCGCGACGGGTCGAGTGGTCAATACTTCAAGCCGCGCTTACGACTCGGGTGTTTGGGCATCGTTTCGGGAAGCATCGTGATCTTGGTTCAACGGTGAGCCGGACGGTTGGGGTACGTTGCAAATTCTCCGCCGGTCGCGGTATGCCTCGGGACAGTCTACCGTCCCAGCGTCGATCGAGACGGACGCGGGAAGTAGGTCCGGTCGACCTCTACGGCGCGTTCGGAACGAACTTGAAGGTCAGGGTCGAGCTGCCGGCGGTCACATTCGCGCACGCGGGCGCGTTCAGTCCGGCGGCCCAACCGATCACGCCCTCGTAGTCGCCGATCTCGCGCACCTCGGCGAGCATCGCGCTCCCGGGCGTGAAGTCCATCGAGCCTGTGTAGTTCTGCATGTCGCCGCGGAACCCGCTCAAGATGATCAAGACGCCCGCCGATCCGGCCAGGTCGACCGGCCCGCCCCGCCCGCTGGTCTCGGTGAAATGGGCCGTCGACTGGGGGGTCACCGCAAAGGCCGGCGTGCCCTGGTCGAAGGTGAGGGTAAGCGTGTCGCCCGAGACGGTGGCGGAGACGATCGGTGGGGTCATCATCGTTCTCATATCGGGTGCAATCCAGTTCGAGGAGGCGGCCCCACTGGAGGTGCAGCTGAGCGTAGCGGGGCTGAGCGTCGGGTTTGGTGACGTCGGCTCGGTCCCCGGGGTGCTGCCACAAGCGGCGGTGAGCCCCATGACGGCGAGGCACCCGACCAACCCGAGCTTGTTTGTGCTGCGCACGGGTCACATGGTGGGGAGCGCTCCAGCGCCCGACCAGGGTCGGTAGCCAGTCCTTCTCCAGGCCATCCGGCCCAGGCGCTCGCAGATGCCGCTTAGGACCGCTGCCTGGCCTCTGCCCTCTCCTCGGCCGGGCGGCTCGGCTCGGACCCGTCAGGCTCGTGGTGCGGGTCAGACGGGCCCCGACCTGGACCGCCGCGCGGTCCGGGCGGTTCATCGCCCTCCGGCTTGTGGTGCCAGCGCATCTTGGGCGGCCTGTCGCGCCGGTAGTCGCGGGCACGTTCCGCGGCGATCTCGAAGTTCTCGCAGAGCTTGTCGTTGCCCGTCTGCATCCTCAGCGACCCGACGTCTTCGCGCAGCTCGTCCCAGTAAAGGTCGAACGCGAACGCATCGAACAACAGCGCTTCGGGGATCAGGTGATGCAGGGCCAGCACGCTGATCTCCTCGAACAAGTGAGCCAGGTGGACGTAGTCGTCTGGCTCGAGGCTCTTCTTGAGGAGGCGGCCGAACGCCGGGGCGACCGGCTCGCTGTGGAGGATGGACATGATGCCCAGCAAAGTCGCCGAGTGGTCAGGTGCGACGCGCCCGAAGTCAGGCCCTGGAGCGCGCTGATCGATAAGGCCGGGCATGGCGTCAATTGTCGGCCAAGTGCCACTCGATACGTCTCCGCGCGCCGGGTAGCCCGCGCTGCCGAATCACATCGGGAAGCTGATTAGCCTCAACCTGGCTGCCTGCTTGCGCTAGTGATGGGGCCGCAAGGTTCTCGCGACCTCTTAAACGGTGAGGCCGGCCACCTGGACTTGCGGCTGAAGCTGTTGCTGCTGGAACCATTGCCATTGCTTGGTGAGGCCCTCGCGCAACGAGACGCGGGGCTCCCAACCGAGGCGCTCCCGGGCTAGATTGATCGAGGCGCCCGTGTGGCGCGGATCGCCCGGCGCGGCCGCCAGCGTCTCTCTCAGCACTTTGATCTGGCTGATG